>NZ_AP019655.1:1200000-1570753 GCF_009938205.1 Vibrio panuliri
GGTTTCAGTGATTCAACTGCATTTCTGATTGTCATTCAAAATCATAAAGAAAGGAGAGCAAAATGCTCTCCTTTTTTGTGTCTGGCTCTCACTACTTGCTGGCGGTGTAGCCATACTCATTAATCAATTGCTTAGCCTCTTTGCTCTGCAAATAGTCCACAAATGATTGTGACTCTTGGTCAAGTTTATTCGTTTGATAGAAAATCAAGAAAGGACGCGCCAATTCGTAACGGTTGTCGATAACATTTTTGTTGGTCGCTTCTACCCCTTCAAAGTTAATCGCTTTTACCGAGCGGTCAACAGAGCCCAATGACACAAACCCAATCGCTTGCGAGTTATGATTGACTAGGGTTTTGACCATACTGTTGCTGTTTACCACTAAGTTATCTGGGTTAACGTCAGACACCATACGACCATTTACGGTCTTGGTCAGGCCAAGTAAGCTCTCAAAGCTGTATTGTGAGCCAGAAGAAGCCTCTCGCGTTACCACGGCGATCTTTTGATCGTCACCGCCAAGTTGCTTCCAGTTGGTAATGTTCCCTTTATAAACATCGTATAACTGCTCACGAGTAATATTCTTTACTGGGTTCGCTTGGTTGACGATAACGGCCAGTCCATCCATCGCAATGGTATGAACAGAAAGTGTCTCGTCTTGTTCGCTTTCCGTCAGATAACGTGAGCTCATGCCTAACTCGGCAACACCTTTTTTAACTAAGGTGACGCCTGCTGTTGAACCGATCCCCTGCACCGCAATATAGGTTTTGGGGTGGACTTGATTATATTGCTCAGCCAGCACATCCATAACACGTGCGACTGACGTAGAGCCTGAAATATTGATTTCGCTGGCGGTGGCAGAAAGAGATAAAAAAGGTAGAGAGATTAGCGCAGCTAACGCGACTCGAAACATAGGGTTCTCCATTGACTAAAGCGATTCACTTGAGTTTATAAATACACGAGTTTCAACGAATAGAATGCTCAGTGACTCATAAAACCGTATTAGCATATGGCGGTTTGATTACAATTTTGTGAAAGGAGGTGCAGACGCCATCAAATGTAAGCCATACTATGGGAGAAGTGTTCGCGTTTCTGGAGTTGATATGGGGTTAGTAAGTTTGCTACAGCGTCAGGTTGAAAGCCGCGCTGAAACTATCTGTCGTGGCCGCAATCAAAACTTACCCGCAGAGCTGGGTAAAGCGATTTTCGAACCAATTGAAAATGGTGTGGTGTTCTTTAAACAACACTATCTTCTGGATTCTGCTCACTGTGATTACACTTCTCAAGTTGCCAAAGTGCATTGGGATGAGACAAATAGCCAATGGTGTTTGTTTATCGCTGACACGAGTGAGGATGACCAGTGGCTTCCCTACCCTTACTTAGCACAAAGCACTGACTTAACCGCGATCATGCGCGAGCTTGATAAAGATCCTAAATCGCTGTTTTGGGATGACTAGCGTCTCGTTATGGCTCCGCTTGTGGGCTAGTAAACATACCTTGGCTTAATAGCATCATATTGTGTTCAAACAGTTGCGCCAAAAACTCATCATTAAGCTGCACGCCATGAATCGCTAACATCGAAGCGGGCGCAATAAACGGAAACACCATCAGCGAGATAAACGAAACTCGGCATAAATTCGGGTCAAGATCGGTTCTTATTACCTTGTTTTCAAGCAACTTATCAAACATCACTGTTTGAATTGGTTTTGCGATATCCGCGATCACCTTCTCCAACAGTTGTCGCTGTGGCACCGATTCAGGCATGTTCATCACTTGCAGAATTAAGCGTGGAAACTCAGGCGTTTTACTCATTTCTTGGTAGTAAGTGCGCATGATCCCCACCAAATTACCTTGGCTTGTTTCCCTTTGTAGTTGCCCCATGCGCTGATTAATCGGCTCTAAAGTTTCCCTGAGCATGGTCTCAAACAAGCCTTCCTTGTTGCCAAAGTAGTAGCGAATTAATGCACTATCAACACCCGCTTTGCTGGCAAGTAAACGAATCGATACCTTGTCGTAGGCCATCACGGTAAATAACTCACGTGATGCTTGAATCAACTTCGCTCGCGCTTGCGTGTTACTGCTGGGTCTACCTGCTTTTCGCTTCATTACTCACTGCCGACCTTCTAATCATAAAAAAAGCACCTTAACGGTGCTGGTTAGCTTAGCGGATTGAACCACTGAGATCGAGAACTACCCCCATAAAGGGTGGCGCACAAACGTGCGCCACATCTTAAAGGTTATTCGTCATTAGTTGTCGTGCACAAAGATATCTTCATTCAGTAATGTCGATAGCATCTGAGCCTGATCGGACACATCCAATGTTAGGCCTTGTGCTAAGTTCTCCACTACGATGCTTTGCTCATCGCCACCCATCCCTTCACCATTCGGATGAATGTTGAGTGTGACATCGTTGTTTTGCACTTCCACTTGTATATGGTCAAGCAGCTCATTGATATCCACACTTGATGACTTAAGCTCAGGAAGCACATCACGAAGGTCGATCTTATCCTCTTGGCGAGTAAAGTCGGTAATGGTATCTACCGCGCCGTCTGAAATCTCATGCCAAACAAAGACATCTTCTCCAGTACCACCCGTTAAGATATCAGACCCGAGCCCGCCTTCAATCACGTCATTACCTGCTCCACCGATGATGGTATCGTTGCCGTCACCACCCACCAAGACATCTTTACCATCGCCGCCCTCAATGCGGTCATCACCAGCACCAGATTTAAGCTCAACGCCCGTGTCATCACCGATCAGCTCTACCGGATCCAACGCCGAAGATTGGTCAATATCCGTTCCATCTGCGACTACGTTTAACGCGATATCAAGCGGAGTTGATGTGGCGGTTTGGCCGTCATCGTTAGACACCGCCTCAAGCTGGATGGTGTGATTACCGATGCCTGCCCCAACAATTTCAATACTGTCAATTTCATCTGCGGGGATCGTATACACACCACCAACCGGAGATACCTCGCCTGACGACGTATTCACAATCGCCCCCGCAGGCACTTGTGACATCTCTAAGGTGAGGATCTCATTGATATCTGTTAACGCAGCAATGATACCGACAATGGCAATGCCGTTGTTACTGGCAGTCAAATTGGCAGAGATATTGCGCACATAGTCAAAGCCCGGTTGTACCGACAATGTTGGCGCATCAGCCACCGGATTAACGCTAATCGTATGATCTTTCGTGGTTGTTAAAGGCATGCCTGACGGATTGCCCGAGTCTGTTGCAGTCACTGAAAGCGTAATATTGGCAGCCGTTGCGAATCGGGCGTCTAGCATTACCCCTTCCCCACTGTTTGGCGCTTCCAAAAGGGCGTTAACTTCTGCTAGTGGTCCAAGCAAGGTAATGCTACTGCCTGTCGCTGGTGTCACGCTTATGTTGCTTGATGCGGGTAACACAGCACTCAACTCACCGTAACTCACCTCTAGTTTTACGCTAATCAAATCGCCCGCGTTGGCGCCAACATAGTCCACATCGCTTACGCTGATACCAGAAATTGTCTGAGCCGCCGCTTCATTAATATTTGAGGTAGCGGAGTTAACATCAATCTCCGGAGCATCATTTTCACCTTCCACGGTAAGGGAGATGGTGCCACTATCAGTCAGGAAGTTATTTACACCATTATCCGTACCGTTATCTTCAATCTCGTAAGTGATTTCAACATCACCATTGAAGTTTAAGGCAGGGGTAAAGGTCCATGTACCATCAGAGTTTTCAACAATTGATCCTTGCGACGCTAGCACACTCATTGAAGTAATGGTCAATGTATGTCCTTCAGGATCTGGGTCAGTACTCAACCCTGGTCCTATTAACTGCGAAGGACTAATTTGAATAGCGTTGTCTTCAGTAATCGTGCCTAAATCAACGTCCGCAGCCGTTGGTTGATCGTTCACTTCAGAAACGTTAATCACAAACTCAGCTTGGTTTTCGTTTGATGTTGCATCCGTTCCATCAACAAGACCAAGATTGCCATTGTCGTTAACCGTTGCGGTGACTTTCACACCATCTGGATCGAGAATATTGTTGCTGTTTAACGCAGGGGTAAACAGCACTAAATCTTCCCCAAGCGCTTTGTTGATTGACTCAACCGTACCTTGAATCTCTATGGTATTGCCGCCCGTGGTCGTCACGATCAAGCCATTAGCAGCGGCCACTGACGCATCTTGAGCAAGCGTTCCGCTGTCCACGGTTAATGTCAGCGTGTAGTTAGCATTTGGGTCATCGAGTGTGGCGTCAACATCGTTAATAGTGAAGCCTTTCACAGCTACTGTGGTGTCTTCTTCGGTTTGTAAGTCCGCGATGGCATCAAAGTATGGACGATCATTGACTGCTTCTACCGTAACACTCACTTCAAGCTCACTTTCTGGGCCATAGAACTTATCGCCGTTGTACTTAGTATCGACCGACTGTACTTTGATAGTCAGCTTGTCTGGATCCCATGTACCTTGGTTTTGCTCACCCGAGTTAAAGACAATTTTATCCAGTGATTGTGCATCGACCTCTAACTGCCAAACTCCGCCGCCTAAGTTGGTCGCTAATGTCACGCCATCGGCAAAGTAGATTTCACCACCATCAGGAACATTTTCCACCGTCACCAGTAGCGTTTCTGGTTGGTCTTGAGTGGCATCGCCCGGCAGCAAGTCCACTTTGTCAGTCACGCTGGCATTGATGGCAATTTCAATATTTTCCCCTTCTTTGCCAGTCACACTTGCCACTGCATCGGTGTCCACAACATCCCCAACCGGAGTAACATCGATACTAAATTTACCAAGATGCTCAACAGGTACACCAAGCAACTTCTCTTGGGTATAAACCACAATGCCAATATCTGCCTTGCCACTAAAGTTCGCCGCAGGCGTAATGGTAATTGACGACAAGTCAATGCTGGTTACATTTGGGCTACTTAGTTGAATCGTCCATTCACCACCACCGTTGTTTTTGACAACAAAGTCGTTCGATGTACTGTTCACGATAAAGTCATCAGGCAGTCCGGTCAGTTTAACCGACAAGAAAACTTCCGAGCCATCGGTATCATTAAGCGCAATCATTAGACCTGAGCCACCGGCATTCAACTTAATGTCAGTATCTTCGTCGCCAACAACCACGATACTGGTATCGTCTGGCATGGTGACAGGGTCAATCACTGGCGTTATCTTAAACGATGCATCTGAGCTAAAACTCAAACCTGACTGTGTATCCGGAGTCTGGGTTGTCGACGTTTGGTCAAAGACGGTTTGATCGGTAATAGTCCCCGTCACCTTGATATCCACGGTGTTGAGGTTGTTACCTGTCGGGTAGTTTTCCTTAGGCACAAAGTAGATCGATTGCAGAGCCGATTCGATATCATCAGGATTGGTTGACTCTATGACCAACTTACCCGGCTCTGTTGGCGACAGCGGCTGACCATTGATGTCAGCAAAATAGCCGAGATCACTATCCACTAACTCAATTTCTACTTTAGTAAGAACCTCTTTGCCTTGATTATCTGCATTTCGCCCATCGGCAAGATTAATATCGACAGCAAGTTTGATCAGGTTGTCTTCCAACGCATCACCGGAAATTGTTGCGCCTGTCCCTTTAGCAACCGATGACGCATTCACGTCAATGGTTGGCGTCACATTGTCACCTGGCTGAAGCGTTCCGCCGTCTGCAACCGGTACATCCACAAGAGGGCTCACAGCAACGGGCACATCAAATCGCACAGAGTTTTCATCGCCTGACTTCGTGTCTGTGGTCACCACCGTCATAGGGATAAGGAAATCACCTGCATAATCATTTGGTGTGGTAAATGTTAATCCCGCAGGGAAAGTCAGAATACCAGTGTCACTCACGCTACCTTGGAAGATATACATCTCATTAGCAAAGTCGTATTGAGCGCCCGATATGATTAGCCCTCCTACTTCAGCAGGGATATCCGCAGCGGCAATGACTACCGTCACTTGGTCTGCTACCGTGTCTGCCGTATTAGGTTCCAACTGGAATACCCTAGACAGTTGTGAGCTCACATCAAAGGCATTGTCTTCGGTGCCAATCACAATCGCTGTCACATCGTCAGTCAACGTGATTGGGTCAATCTCCGCAGCAACACTATCTTGAGTATCCACCGAGTAAGGGAAAATAAGATCAACCTCTGTACTCACTTCACGTGGGGCACTGCGCTCACCTTCGTCACCTTTGTCAATCACTTGAGTGATGAACTCAACAGTAATTTTACTCTCTCCAGTGGGTGTGTTGTACTTCAAGCCGTCAGGCGCAGCGATAGAGAAGTCTTCCTCATTGACAATCGTCCATGAACCGTCACCGTTGTTAATACCGCCAAAGACATAGAGTTGGTCCAATACCGCATCGGTATCTTCACCCGCAGGGATTTTAAAGCGCACCACTACTTGTTCAACTAGCTCCTCAGAGCTTGGGTCGAGGTCTTCAAACACGACGATATTGGCGTCGCCATTTTTATCATTGATGGTGAACGAGATCTTGCCATCATCTGAGCCTTGATTGGTCGGATAAGGGTCATCACGTATTTCAGTCACTGGGTTACCATCTTTGTCTTCAATCCGCAATGTGCCATCAGGTTCAACAACCGGATTGACGATCATGGTGATGTTGCCAGTCACCTGCGCCTCTTTGATCAGCGTAGGATCATCTGCATCCACTTCTTTAATGGTAATCGTACTGGTAAGCGGGAAGTTCTTACTCGAGTCTTGCGGCGGTTTAACCGTAATAACTGGCGCAGTGCTCGACTGATCTAAGCCGCTAATCGTTAATGTCGACCCATCAAATGTCGCACCCGTGTACTCGTCCCAAGGTTTACCATTAATCTCAACGTCTACCCAAGGGTTATCCGGGTCATTTGTCGGCGGGAACCCAGTAATTTCGATTTGAGAGACATACTCGTAGTCGCGTCCATCTGCCGTTGGCTGACTGTCCGGAGCGTCAATTCTGTTTGGCGCATTTGGATTCGTGGTCACATTCCACGGAATTTCAATGAAGGTATCTTCACGGCCAGTTTCACTACTGGTGTAAGTGTTGGTATCACCACCGGCTTCGATAACAGGCTCAATGTTAACCCGCAACTTACCTTCGACTTCTCGCACATGACCATCGTTTTCGGTAACGATCACTTTGGCGTCGATAATAATGTCGTCGGTAGAGTATTTTGACGGACGAATCGTAATGCCCGCATCGTATTCATCTTGCGTAATATTCGCTTGATAAAGTGAGCCATTCGGTCCTTCACCAACATAAACTAAATCAATTGTGCCGCCATTGGCATCAAGTAGCTCAACATCATCCGGAATGTTGCTCAAAATGGCAGATAAAGACTCAGAGTTGTCAGTAACACCATCTTTAACCTCGCCCGATAGTACGGCGAAGCTAATACCGACTTCTGTACTTTCATCTATGGTAACTTGCGCGCCAAAAATACCGGAACCATCGTCATACTGATACCACTTACCGAGCTCTGGCCCCCCTGAAGCTGGATCTGGCTCTTCTGGCACGTTTGGAAGAAATGGCAAATCAGCCACCCCTTTTACAGTCACATTGACCGTTTTAGGAGTGTCTGTCATCGGCTTGATGTTATCGACTTGCTCTGGATTGCCAGAAGCATCGATCAATGTAGCGGTGTCTTTAACAAAGCCCTGCACATCAAATCTAAAGTTCTCATTGCTGTGTAAAGGCGGTTGCACCTCAACAAATGGTAATGCCTCTTGAGGCACTTGATATACCCCTGGCGAAACTTCAACGATTGGGTCATCGCCGCTACCAATCCAACGAACCTCAAAGCCAACTAACGGATCGCCATTCTCTGCAACGAAATTACTTAATCGCACAAACTGCGTTTCTGAATTGTCGTCTACGGTGTCAATATCATCTGTAGAACCTAAGGTAATCACTTTATCTAAGGTAAAATCTAAGTGATCTGTATCAGGGTCGATGGTGTCTTGCGTGGCAGCATTATCTTCAAAAATGGTAATACGGTTAACACTAAATGTGCCTTGGTCAGCTTGCGGAGCAACATTAATCACCAGCTCTTGCTTCACCGATTCTGCTGTATTTTTACCCGCTAAAGGATTGTCTCCTTCTTCAGTCAACGCATATACATCGAATGTAATTGCACCAGAAAAGTGATCAATAGGGTTAACTTGCACATCATTAATATCGGCAGCATCAATTAAGTACACCCCTGAAGAAACAGGAGTAATCGGTTGTCCTGCACCATTCTCTAATACAAACTTACCTTCACCACCGGTCACTTCTAAACGATAAGTAATCGACTCTGGATTACTGGTATCTTGAGTTTGAGCTTCAATTTTAAGTACCGCGTTAGCATCATCTTCAACAATTGAGTAGCGGTCTTGAGTATTGGTGGTATTCCAAGTCGCGATATCGGCGACGGCTTCTACTTCAATATGCAGTTGAGAAGTCACGGTGTGGTCAGTGCTGTTATCGTTCAAGATAGATACAGCAATCGGAATATCAAAACCCGCGTCAGAAGAAGAATAGTTTCTATCTGGAACGAAATAGAGATTCTCAAGGGTTGCCACATTATCACTACCGATGCTTTGCACGACATCGCCACTCAGTAGGCGAACGCTACCATCACTCTCTACATTAAGTGCTTTGTAGGTGGAAGTGGCGGCATCAAAGAAGTAGAACTGTCCGTTGTAGTTACCCGGACCAATAACCACATCGCCAATTTCCTCACCGTTATCGATATCAAACAGATCGACCGTGAGCGTCACTTTACTCGGCTCAACCGCCAGTCCACCTTGATTGTCTTGCGTGTTGCTCTGGTCAATAGCAGGAGCAAAAGTTAAGGTATCCGAGCGCCCTGAATCCTCGAATGAAGTTACAGTAGCACTTTTTATCTCTGCATCTTTGTCAAAGATCGTTACTGAATAAGTACGAACCGAGGTATCCTGATCGCCATCCGTCGCGGTCACATTCAAACTGAATGTTAACTCACCACCATCATGAGTAAGGCTGTCTACTGGCGTAAAGAGGAATCGGCCACGCTGTGAATCATCTGGGCGAATTTCCAGCTCACCTAAGCGTTCATAATTGAAACCACCATTGCCATCTGGTCGCATTTCGACCACATAAACAGTGGTGATGGAGCCATTCGGGTCAAGGCTTTCGACATAAGTATCCGCTGCAACTTCAAAGCGAATTTGGGAGTCAGCAGTACTGTTTGCCTCAACTAGCGTGATTTCCGCACCATCCGCACCCGGTCGACCAAACATGTTGACATTAGTACTGCGTGTTTCACCTTCTGTTACCTCAATCGAGCGATTGGCAATACGCGGGACATCATCAACCACATTTATTGTCAGGGTTGTTTCACCCGTTTCATCGCCATCATAGTCAACGGCTTTAATGTCAAAACCAATAGGTTGCGCATTTTGTCCTTGCACGGGCGCATGGTCGAATGGCTGCAATAGAGTAAAGGAGTAGGTGTTATTAGCGTTGTCAAAAACCAGAGTAAAGACCGCATCGCCATCGGTTTCGGTAACCGCAGTATGAGTAACCGTGTCACCCGACTCAATGACCGTATCCCAAACCAATCCTTGATTGTCTGATGATAATGAATCAAGCAGCGTATCTAAGTTCGTGATTTGGTATTCGGCAATCGTATCTGCCCCTTCAACCACGGTAAACTGGCCATCAATTGTGGTACTTTCTTTGGTTCTATCCGAGCCAATATTGGGGATATCGTCCTCGTCAACGCTTGTCTGTCCAGTAGTTCCTGTCAAAGATGGCTTGTCATCATTGATATCAACCAAAACTGTCTTACTGCTAGTATCCCCGTCTTGGTCTTTCGCAACCACGGTAAAGCTTAAAGTGGTGAGATCTGAGCCTTGAGCGTGATCAATCGGCGCGAGTAGTTTAAAACTGTAGTCACCATTAGCATTGAGTGTCAGTTCAAATACATCCACACCGCCCGCTTTGGCTGTATAAACATGCTGATTGGTCACGGAGTCGATGACAGGTGCACCAATAGTCACATCAACGCCACCAGATTTTAACCCTGCAACGGGATCAGACGTCGATTGCAGACTGTATTGTATAACGGAATCCGCGCCTTGAGTGGTGTCGAAACTACCTGTGTCAGTCAACTCCGCGGCATCAGGGCTAGAGCCCGTCGATAAATCATCTTCATTGACACTTAATCGATCAGCCGAGTTGATATTAGGAATATCATCAATCACCTTGACATTGAGCGGCAAAGGCGTGCTTTGGTCATTATCATTATCGACCACGCTAATATCGAACCCAATAGACAAGCTATTTTCAGCTTGAGATAGATCCTCGGGGTGATCGAGCGCTTTAAGCAGAGTGAATTGGTAAGTTTTAGCGTCAATATCAAAGACCAGCGTAAACACATCTTCGCCCGATGCGGTTTGCGCAGTGTAGGTAAACTGGTCACCATTTTGAACTGGCGTATCATCACTCCATTTTAGCGTTTCTCCACCAGAGCGCAGTGTATCGAGAACCGTATTTTGGTTAGCCACCACGACCGATTGAATACCATCAGCACCTTCGGTGTAAGTAAACGTACCATTGGTTGAACTGGACTCTGTGCGATCAGAACCGACATTAACTATGTCATCTTCATCAACATCGGTTGGTGCTGAAATCGAATCAATACTCGGCGCATCATCATTGATGGTGACAGGCAAGGTAAACGGACTTAAATCGCCATCTTGGTCTTGCGCTTGCACGATAAAGTTAAGCAGTTCGCTGTCTGAACCGGTTTGGTGATCAATCGGCTGTTTTAGCTCAAAGGTGTAACTGCCGTCCGCTCTTAACGTCAGAGTAAACACCTCGACACTGCCGGCTTTCGCCACATAGGTGTAAGTGTTGTTGCTGCTGTCGATAACCGGATTTTCTAGCGTTATCTGCACCCCACCCGACTCAAGTCCATCCACTGGGTTGTTACTTGGGTCAAGACGGTATAGCACCACACCATCGGCACCTTCAGTGGTGTCAAAATTACCACTGGCACTGAGCGGGTCCGAACCATCGGTTCCTAATGGTGTTAGGTCGTTTTCATCCACCGATAGTGGGTCAGCATCGGTAATGGCTGGCACATCGTCTGTGACTTTAATTGTCAGCGTTTTGGGTGGTGTGGTGTCATTGTCAAAGTCGGTCGCACTGATATTAAAACCAATATTAATGTCGTTCTCACCATCCGCCGTAGCGTGGTCGAGCGGTTTCAATAGCTCAAAGCGATAACTGTTGTCATTGGTATCAAACACCATGGTAAACACGTCATCACCCGAGGCAGTTTCAGCGGTGTAGGTAAAGACCGTGCCGTTTTGCACTGGCGAGTCATCACTCCACTTAAGCGCTTCGCCACCGGATTTCAGCGAAGTAATGTCTGGTGAAGTAGTGTCAATTTGGTAGCTTTTGATCCCATCGGCACCTTCGACAATATCAAAATTGCCCGTGACATACGTCAGCTCTTTATCATCATCTGAGCCCTGATGCGCGGTGGTGTCGAGGTCATCCTCGTCCACGTCGGTATCACCAGTAAAACCGCGTAAAATTGGCGCGTCGTCGTTAATGGTGACAGGCAAGGTAAAGGGGCTTAAATCGCCATCTTGGTCTTGCGCTTGCACGATAAAGTTGAGCAGTTCGCTGTCCGAACCAGTTTGGTGATCAATCGGCTGTTTGAGCTCAAAGGTGTAACTGCCGTCCGCTCTTAACGTCAGAGTAAACACCTCGACACTGCCAGCTTTCGCCACATAGGTGTAAGTGTTGTTGCTGCTGTCGATAACCGGATTTTCTAGCGTTATCTGCACCCCACCCGACTCAAGTCCATCCACTGGGTTGTTACTTGGGTCAAGACGGTATAGCACCACACCATCGGCACCTTCAGTGGTGTCAAAATTACCACTGGCACTGAGCGGGTCCGAACCATCGGTTCCTAATGGTGTTAGGTCGTTTTCATCCACCGATAGTGGGTCAGCATCGGTAATGGCTGGCACATCGTCTGTGACTTTAATTGTCAGCGTTTTGGGTGGTGTGGTGTCATTGTCAAAGTCGGTCGCACTGATATTAAAACCAATATTAATGTCGTTCTCACCATCCGCCGTAGCGTGGTCGAGCGGTTTCAATAGCTCAAAGCGATAACTGTTGTCATTGGTATCAAACACCATGGTAAACACGTCATCACCCGAGGCGGTTTCAGCGGTGTAGGTAAAGGCCGTGCCGTTTTGTACTGGCGAGTCATCACTCCACTTAAGCGCTTCGCCACCGGATTTCAGCGAAGTAATGTCTGGTGAAGTAGTGTCAATTTGGTAGCTTTTGATCCCATCGGCACCTTCGACAATATCAAAATTGCCCGTGACATACGTCAGCTCTTTATCATCATCTGAGCCTTGATGCACGGCGGTGTCGAGGTCATCCTCGTCCACGTCGGTATCACCAGTAAAGCCGCGTAAAATTGGCGCGTCGTCATTGATGGTGACAGGCAAGGTAAACGGACTTAAATCGCCATCTTGGTCTTGCGCTTGTACGATAAAGTTGAGCAGTTCGCTGTCTGAACCGGTTTGGTGATCAATCGGCTGTTTTAGCTCAAAGGTGTAACTGCCGTCCGCTCTTAACGTCAGAGTAAACACTTCGACACTGCCAGCTTTCGCCACATAGGTATAAGTGTTGTTGCTGCTGTCGATAACCGGATTTTCTAGCGTTATCTGCACCCCACCCGACTCAAGTCCATCCACTGGGTTGTCACTTGGGTCAAGACGATACAGCACCACACCATCGGCACCTTCAGTGGTGTCAAAATTACCACTGGCACTAAGCGGGTCCGAACCATCAGTTCCTAATGGCGTTAGGTCGTTTTCATCCACCGATAGTGGGTCAGCATCGGTAATGGCTGGCACATCGTCTGTGACTTTAATCGTCAGCGTTTTGGGTGGCGTGGTGTCATTGTCAAAGTCGGTCGCACTGATATTGAAACCAATATTAATGTCGTTCTCACCATCCGCCGTAGCATGGTCAAGCGGTTTCAATAGCTCAAAGCGATAACTGTTGTCATTGGTATCAAACACCATGGTAAACACGTCATCACCCGAGGCGGTCTCTGCGGTGTAGGTAAAGACCGTGCCGTTTTGTACTGGCGAGTCATCACTCCACTTAAGCGCTTCGCCACCGGATTTCAGCGAAGTAATGTCTGGTGACGTGGTGTCAATTTGGTAGCTTTTGATCCCATCGGCACCTTCGACAATATCAAAATTGCCCGTGACATACGTCAGCTCTTTATTATCATCTGAGCCCTGATGCGCGGCGGTGGCGAGGTCATCCTCGTCCACGTCGGTATCACCAGTAAAGCCGCGTAAAATTGGCGCGTCGTCATTGATGGTGACAGGCAAGGTAAACGGACTTAAATCGCCATCTTGGTCTTGCGCTTGCACGATAAAGTTAACCAGTTCGCTGTCCGAACCGGTTTGGTGATCAATCGGCTGTTTTAGCTCAAAGGTGTAACTGCCGTCCGCTCTTAACGTCAGAGTAAACACCTCAACACTGCCGGCTTTCGCCACATAGGTATAAGTGTTATTGCTGCTGTCGATAACCGGATTTTCTAGCGTTATCTGCACCCCACCCGACTCAAGTCCATCCACTGGGTTGTCACTTGGGTCAAGACGGTACAGCACCACACCATCGGCACCTTCAGTGGTGTCAAAATTACCACTGGCACTGAGCGGGTCCGAACCATCAGTTCCTAATGGTGTTAAGTCGTTTTCATCCACCGATAGTGGGTCAGCATCGGTAATGGCTGGCACATCGTCTGTGACTTTAATCGTCAGCGTTTTGGGTGGCGTGGTGTCATTGTCAAAGTCGGTCGCACTGATATTAAAACCAATATTAATGTCGTTCTCACCATCCGCCGTCGCATGGTCGAGTGGTTTCAATAGCTCAAAGCGATAGCTGTTGTCATTGGTATCAAACACCATGGTAAACACGTTATCACCCGATGCGGTTTCAGCGGTGTAGGTAAAGACCGTGCCGTTTTGTACTGGCGAGTCATCGCTCCACTTAAGCGCTTCGCCACCGGATTTCAGCGAAGTAATGTCTGGTGACGTGGTGTCAATTTGGTAGCTTTTGATCCCATCGGCACCTTCGACAATATCAAAATTGCCCGTGACATACGTCAGCTCTTTATCATCATCAGAGCCTTGATGTGCGGCGGTGGCGAGGTCATCCTCGTCCACGTCGGTATCACCAGTAAAACCATTGAGCTGTGGCTTATCATCTAAGATAACGATCGGTAACACGCTTTGTGCGGTATCGTTATCAAAATCAGTAGCAATAATTGGCAAACTTATTGTGGTCGAATCACTATCAACCGCATGATCGATAGGTTGCAGAAGCGTGAAAGTGTAATCACCATCAGGCTCAACCACTAAAGTAAAAACGGTACCGTTGGCATTAGTGCCTGTATAGCTATAGCTCAGATCACTGTTTTCAACTTCGTTAATGGTGATCGTCTCACCTTGAGATTTGAGCGCCGCTTGTTGATTAAACGCATCAACATCTAAACGATATTGCTTAACGTAATCACTACCCAAGTTCATATCAACCATGCTGCCTTGAACCGTTTCAGCGATATTGGTTGCCGTACCATCGGTCAAGTTCGCTTCGTTAACGGTAATACTTGGCACATCAGTAAAACTTGGATCCTCACCATCACCGATAGTGACACTTGCTGAAATCGGCGAAAGGATTGGGTTGCCACCACTATCGGCACCTGTGATATCAAACGTGACCACCACTTGATCATTAACTAGCGCGACATTACCACCGCCAACACTAGGCACATGGTCAATCGGTTGATTCAGCGTTGTTGTCAGCGACAGTTGGATGTTTTTGCCAACATTGGTGGTATCGATATCAATCCGCAAAATTTCATCACTGCCATTACTACCCACAATGGCATTTTGCGCAGCATCATAAACAAAGGTTACGTCTTGCTCTGAAGTCGTAATATCAGAATTTAGCTCGTTAATTAGTGCAGAAAGCGAAATGGGATCAGGGACAAAACTGTCAGCATCTAGCGGCAAATCTCCCGCTTCAATCAACACCGTCGTTGTGACTGAGGTCGGATAGCCGTTTGCGGCGTCGAGATCGCCCTCAATTAACAGCTCCGAAATAGACTCCCCCCCAGCAGCAAACACCGTAAAGCGCCCTTCTTCTTGCGGGTCGTCTATTTGATCACGTTGAATACCACTGGTTTCGAAAAAGGTTTGTGCTAAAACTTCTGGGTTATTGTACTCAATGGTTATAAAACCTGCGTTAGCAGAACCAACCACACCGCCAGCTGCCGCAGCTTCTAGTACTTGGGTCGGGTCTTCTCCCGCTAAAATCGCAGCTTGAATGGCTTCAAGCTGATCCGCATCAAAATCTGCATTTTGGCTTAGGTCTAGCGACACATCGCCATCAAGGTCAACACCTTGCAAAGAACCTTGTTCATTATTGCAGGCAACACAGTTTTGAGTGAGGTTTATCGTTTCATTGGTTTCAGCAAGCTCTACACTGGTGTTTTTTGCTGTCACAATGATTTCATCACCATTAAGCACATCGCCAACTTTAAGTTGGCGTACGTTTCCTGAGCTATCAACAGCGATCACTTCGCCGATGATCTTGACGACTTTGGCTCCTTCGGCAACCACTTTCTCGTCCATAAAATTTCCCCCGAAATCTTAAGCTTTATACATCACTTAGTTATTTATTCTTTTATCATCAGAAAGTAACAAATTTTTACACTTAGGTGTTACATTTCATTAATTTAAGTGATTTGTATTGCATTATGTTAAGTATAGACGCTCTCAAGTTATGCAGATCGTCGGTAAATCTGTCATTTACACTTTCATCTACACTGAGATTGATTTATCTTCTCATTGTTAAGACAGCGCTATTTTTCCTCGATTCATTTGTAAGACACCGACCAAATAGTGGACGTTAGTCATCTACATTTGGTTTTTAGTATTTATAGTGGGTAAGTAAACGTAACATGACTAAATTTCAATGGTATCGACTAAACTCAATCTAAAAACCATAACAGGATTAGGAAAAAGTATCTTTAATTACTTGCCTAACCTACTCCCGGTCGCGGCGATTTTCCTGTTAGCATTTATGTTCTCGGTTTTAGACAACTATTACCAGACTCAACGTGCCGTTGAGCGAGATGGTGTCGATATCGTTAACTCATTAGACGGATACATTGATAAGGTCGCCAGCGAGCTCTATTTGCTCAACGGAAAACTGACCAACCGCTGTTCAACGCAAGACAAATTAACCTTACGCGCGCACGCATTCCATTCAGAGTTTCTTAAAGAAGTAGGAATGTTTCAAGATGGACAGGTGTTTTGCACCAGCAACGAAGGACCAAGCCAAATTGCGCTTTCCGAGGGGGTTCCCAATCGCATTGCCAAATCGGAAAACCATATCACTATTTCGATTGGCGAATCAGATAGCCATATTTATACCTTCTTCATCTATGCTTCAATCGACGATAACTTCGGCTTGAATGCGCTATTGCCACCTGAGCGATTAACGGATCTTATTGCGCCTTTTCTCGACGCTCGAGAGTATCAGTACACATTAACCATTCTCGACTACGAACAGAGTAACACTTATCAAAATGATGTCCCTTATGATGAGAGATTCGCATTTAGCTCCAAGCTCTACCCATTCAAAATAGAGTTGCACCCAACTCTTGGCACCTATCGTTATCACTATTTGGCTAACCTATGGCAAGCCATTCTGTTTGCCTCTGCATGCTCTTTGCTCTACCTCATTATTGGCTATCATCTATTAGCTAAGCGTTCAATTGAACATACCTTGCTGAACGCGATTAGCAATGATGAAATCGAGCTTTACCTGCAACCTATTGTTGATCTCAACAATAACGTGGTGGTTGGCAGCGAAGCCTTGGTGAGATGGAATCACCCAACGCAGGGACATATCTCACCTGAGATCTTTATTCCGCTTGCGGAAAAACTGGGGGTGATCGATACCCTAACAGAGAAAATGCTCTCCATGGTGGTACGATTCCTTGAGCAAAACCCTCACTATCAGGAAACAAAGTACGTTAGCGTCAACGTAAGCCGTGTATCGCTTGTTAATAAACATTTTCTCAATCACCTAAGAAAATTCGCTAAACGCTACCCTAAACTGATTGATAGCATCTTGCTGGAAGTGACTGAAAATATTGATTTTGACCAACAACAGCTCACGATTGCTCTCGATAATCTCAACCAAATCCAAGCGCTAGGCTTTAAGCTCGCCATTGATGATTTTGGTACTGGATACTCTGGTTTGAACTTTATTCGCCTCCACCCTTTTCAGGTAATGAAGATCGATCAAGTATTTATCAAGAGTTTGCATTCAGAGTCGAGCATTACTCCTGTGCTCGTCTCGATGATTCAGCTTGCTAAAGAATTAAATATGAAGGTGATCGCTGAAGGCGTTGAGACCGAGCAGCAAATTGAGCTGCTGAGAAAACTCGGCGTCAGTTATATCCAAGGTTACTATTACTCTTACCCTGTCAAACCGGAAGCGTTGCTAAAGCTGAGCGAGAGCAATCGCTATGCGCAGACCGCCAACCTTACCGCCTAGCAAAAAGCCAACCCGAAGGTTGGCTTTCTTTATTTGGTAAAAGTGTCGTTCTAAGGCACACCGTGACCTTTAGATGCCACCCACACTCGATACCATTGCTCACGTGTTAGCTCAATCGCCAGTGAGTTGATCGCGCTTTCTACGCGTTCAATTTTACCTGAACCAACAATAGGCAGTGGTTTCGATGGTAGCTTACGTACCCAAGCGTAAATCACTTCATCAATTGACTTAGCGCCCACTTCCTTGCGGATCAACTCAAGCTCATCGCGCACACGCTTAGCCTGAGCGGTTTCACCCGTAAAGATTGCACCGCCACCCAAGCATGACCATGCCATAGGGCGAATGCGGGCTTTTTGCATCTGATCCAATGTACCGTCATGGGCAACTTCAAAGTTGAGTGGATTGATTTCGACTTGATTCGTCACTAACGGTTTGTGTACACGATCTTGCAATAAATCAAACTGACTAGGGCTAAAATTTGAAACCCCAAAGTGTTTCACTTTGCCGACTTTATGCAGTTCTGCGAACGCTTCCGCCACTTCATCTGCATCCATCAATACATCAGGACGGTGAATCAAGAGCAAATCGATTTGCTCAACGCCTAAACGGCTAAGTGAGTTGTTCACCGATTCATAAATATGCGCAGCACTGGTGTCATAATGGTTCACCTTGCGATCAGGGAACTTATCACCACACAGCTTAATATCACATTTGGTGACAATCTCAATCTGTTCACGCACTGATGGATCAAGCTTTAGCGCTTCGCCAAACAGTTGTTCACATTCATAGTTGCCATAAATATCAGCGTGATCGACCGTGGTAATACCCAGATCAATATGCTGCTTCAAAAATGTGAGACGCTGCTGAGGTGTCATCCCCCATTCTGCTAAACGCCAATAGCCTTGCACTAACTCAGACAAATCTGGACCTTGTGGCCCAACAGTCACTTTAGACACCATGTCTTACCCTCCTAAATAATCTGAACTTAGGCTATGCCGGAATAGATAAGCACTCAATATGCAAAAGGTGACGAAGTGTAAACGAGTGCTAGATTTGAGCGACTACGCACACTCCAGATCATTTCATTCGCCGCACTCAAAATTACATGCTAGACCAATCTGAACGCTTTTTATTCATCACGGTTAAGTTTAGAACACATAACCCTACAAATATAATGGAAATAAAAAAGGCCCCTAAATAGGAGCCTTCAAGATTGATTCGTTTTACTTGCCAGCGCGACGCGCTTTAACAGCTTCAGCCAGTTGCTTTAGTGCCGCTTCAGTATCAGCCCAACCAATGCATGCATCAGTAATTGATTGACCATAAGTCGGTGCCTGCCCATCAACAAGATCTTGGCGTCCTTCCACTAGGTGAGACTCAATCATCACGCCAAATACTGCGTCTTCTCCACCGGCAATTTGCTTAGCAACATCTTCACACACCACCATTTGACGTTGGTACTGTTTAGAGCTGTTCGCATGACTAAAGTCGATCATCACTTTTTGCGGTAAGCCTGACGCTTCAAGCTCCTGTTTGATAGCACTAACATGCTCCGCGCTGTAGTTTGGCTCTTTACCACCACGAAGAATAATGTGGCAATCTGGGTTACCACCAGTTTCAATAATCGCGGAGTGGCCAAATTTAGTCACGGAAAGAAAATGGTGTGATGCACTCGCAGAGCGGATGGCGTCAGAGGCAATCTTGATATTGCCATCAGTGCCGTTTTTAAAACCAACAGGACAAGATAAACCAGATGATAATTCACGGTGCACTTGTGATTCGGTAGTACGAGCCCCGATCGCACCCCAACTGATTAGATCAGCAACGTACTGAGGCGTGATCATATCGAGAAACTCACTCGCCGTTGGCATGCCTAGATCCGTCAAATCAAGCAGCAACTTGCGTGCGGTACGCAAACCGTCATTAATCTTAAAAGTGTCGTTTAGGTAAGGGTCATTAATCAGCCCCTTCCAACCAACGGTAGTGCGTGGTTTTTCAAAATAGACACGCATCACGATTTCAAGCTCCTCGCCTAGCTCGTCTCGCAGTACTTTTAGCTTCTTGCCATACTCCAACGCAGCTTGAGGATCATGGATAGAACATGGGCCGACAATCGCTAAAACTCGGTCATCTTTATCGTGCAAAATGTCTGAAATTGCTTTGCGCGAGCGAAATGTGGTTGAAGACGCGATTTCTGACGCCGGAAACTTCTCTAAAACGGCAATTGGTGGGAGTAATTCTTTTACTTTATTAATTCGTACATCATCGGTTTGAAACATCGCAACTTCTTCCTGTTATTCGGCAGCATCGACGTGTACTCAACTTGAGTCCGCGTGCCTACCTGTATTTATCCTGTCCCTAGTAACTTATCCGCCCAAATAGATGCTTGCAACCATTATTTTTTACAAAAGGCAATATTTCACTAATTTTAACCAACAAGGAATACTGTAAATTATTTATTACACGCGTAAATTTTTACCGTTTTTTCATATTAAGCAAAGAAAATATCGATTAATAATCAAGAGGATATAAAACCACCACTACGTATAAAGTTTGCTACACCTGCAGAAATTTCGTGAAAATATCATGCAAATGCATCGACTAAAGTGGTGAGTTTTGAAATAGAGAACGTGCGGTGGACACGGTGTCAAATCACAGAAACGACATCTCGCTTTTGAATCGGTTAAATCCCTTTTCGGTACAAGTAGAGACGATAGAGGAAACCACCGACAAGTAACCCGACGACGTTGATCGAGAGATCAAGCCATGAAAACTCACGATGAGGAATAAAGGCTTGCATAAATTCATCAACAACAACTAAAAATAGGATTAATGCGAGCAAGGGAGCGGCGCAAAAGCGTCGATAGTAAAAATAATCAACCGGTGTAGCCCAGTGCGCAGTAAACCCGAGCACCAAAGCAAAAATGGCATGCAGAGCCCAGTCTCCACCAAGCATCTGTTCAATACTCACTACCACGTCTGAGTAGTAGTTCAGCGACTTTGCTAATGATGCACAACCTGCAACCACAGCGATGAGCAACAACAAAATTGCACGAAAATTAATGATTAAATAGGCACTATGCATATCAAACTACGATTCACCGTCCACTCCTTGGAAGCGCAACAGCATACGTGACTTGTCGCGTAGTGAAAAGACACCCCCTGTTATTTTTGTGTTTAAATTTGAGACAAACCGACTATCCCCAGTAGTGGTCACCAAGCAACAACAAAAACAGTAACATCAAATGGTAAATGGAAAACTTAAAGGTCTCTATCGCGGTTTTTTCATTAGGATTGAATTTCAGCTTCCATGCATAAGCTATAAAACCAGCGCTTAAAAACGTCGAGCCGACCCAATATAGGGTGCCAGACATGCCAACTAACGCAGGTAGTAAACAGATAATCGCCAGCAAAACCGTATAAAGCAAGATTGATGTTTTTGTGTATTCTTCACCGTGTGTCACTGGCAACATAGGAATATCCGCTTTGGCATAATCTGCCTTACGATGAATGGCAAGCGCCCAAAAGTGAGGAGGTGTCCAAATAAAGATGATCATCACCAATAGCCAAGCATTGCCGTGAAGTTCACCAGTTACTGAAGTCCACCCAAGCAAAGGAGGCATAGCGCCAGCGATTCCTGCGATAACAATGTTTTGGGGCGTCGCCCGCTTGAGATACATGGTATAAACCACCGCATAACCGAGCAAACTGGCGAACGTCAACCAAGCGGTGAGAGCGTTAACACCCAAAATCAGAATGGCAAACCCCAATAAACCAATCGAGGTCGCAAATAGCATAACGCGACTCGGTGCCAGTTCTCCACAAGGTAGAGGGCGACGGTGAGTACGAAACATAATTGCATCAATACGACGGTCAATCAGATGATTGAATGCCGCTGCCGATCCCGCCATTAATCCGATCCCCAACATACCGAGAACGGTTTGTTGCAGCGGCAATGCTCCAGGAACAGCCAAACACATACCGACCAGCGCAGTTAACAGCATTAAAGCGACGACTTTAGGTTTGGTCAGCGTAAGGTAACTACGCCATATTGAGCGTTCTTGGCGCAACTCTGCGGTCAACGTTTTACTCATAATAGGCCTCCTTGCCCATGGTGCGCAAAGCATGAGATCGACTCTCTGCAGCACTTAGCCAAAGCAGATGATTGACATAAAGGGTGTTAATTAAAAGCAGTGCAGCAACTAAGTTGTGCGCCACCGCGACAGCCAAAGGCAAACCGAACGAAACATTGCTGATACCCAAGCCAATTTGCGTCACAAGTAGCAGGGTTAACGAGATTGACTGACGGCGATAGCGCCCTTGATTCTGTCGCCACAATTGCACAATCAATATGAGGAAAATCCCACTGGTAATGATTGCTCCAACTCGATGAGAGACATGAATCGTCATCCGAGCGCCATAGTCTAAAGTCCCAAACTCGTAGCTATCTCGCTCAGGTTGGATAAGACGAAAGGCGGTTTCAAAGTCTAAATATCCCTGCCAATTTCCCTGACAAATTGGCAACTCAGTACACATTAGCGCCGCATAATTAGACGACGTCCAGCCACCCAATGCTATCTGTAGTGTCAGCGCAGCGAAGGCAATCAATGCCAACGTTCTTAACCCAACACTGGCTCTATTGAGCAACGAATTTTGGTTTGAGTGGCTAACTCGCCAATAGAGCAGAGCCAGTAAACTGAACAGAGTGAAGCCGCCCAATAAATGCCCCATCACCACGACTGGCATCAGTTTCATGGTTACCGTCCACATTCCCAGTAAAGCTTGGAAAATCACCACAAAAGAGACGGAAAGCGGTAACAACTTGCCAAACTGCTTCTGTTTTAACGCCAACGCTGTAATAGCAAATACCAGCAATCCCAAGCTACCCGCGAAATAACGATGGATCATCTCTAACCAAGCTTTATCAGCTTCAACCACTAAATCTGGATAGAGCAAGTTCGCTTTCGCCAACTCTGCTTGACTCGAAGGCACATCAAGTTGCCCATAGCACCCCGGCCAATCAGGGCATCCAAGTCCGGCATCAGCTAAGCGGGTATAGGCCCCCAGCAAGATCACGCAAAATGTCATGACGAGTGTCAACTGCAACAAGCGTTTCAGCATCATTTTGCCTCCCTACCCAACACGAGACAGTTTCAATAGTTTACGCAGATCAGAGAGCAAGCCTTTGTTTTGCTTAATCAATCTCTGCTGGGACTCGACCTGCGGATAGCGCATCACCAACTGTCCGAGCGGGTCGACAATCACGTACTCCGATTGATGAACAACATCCGTAAATGAAGCGTTGATACGAACAACATCAAGCCCAATATCACCCACAACTTCTGGGTCACTGTTACCATCAATCAACACCACGGGGACAACTCGCTGTTGATACTTTCCTAATGCAATATGCGTTTGCTGAAGATAGTGAATCTGCTGTTGGCACAAGGCGTGACAGCTTTGCGGAACTAAGTACCCTAGTTGCCATTTTTCACCTTGATACGGGTTGTCTAGCCCCAATGTTTGCATAGTTAACGTTGGCGTGATTAGCTCGCCTTTATTGGTTACCCCCGAGTTATACCAATGCTGGGAAAGTACCAATTTTGCCAAGATAGCAGGCAGGGCGAACACCGTAATTAACGCCAGCAGTTTTAACCGACTGCGAGTAAGGGTTTGGTTCATAGACTCTCCTTAGTCGAACTGATCATTGCACGGCGTAGCCAAATCACGCCAATCACGGCTAGGGCCAAGGCCATTGCAAACCATTGCACCGCGTATCCAGTGTGTTTTTCCGCCCCCATAGGAATCGGCTGCCAAGGCTGTGGATATCGCCAGTTCGCCACCAAGGGTTGCAATACATAGCTCTCTAGTGGCAATTGCCAATAACTCGCAAGTTGTTCTAGGTTTAAGTTTTGTATCCGTCGCGGCTGAGTCTCTTCTATCATCAATTGATCACTCAACGGATTGGCCGAGCGTCGATAGAGCCTA
The DNA here is from genome assembly GCF_009938205.1 of Vibrio panuliri. Lineage (NCBI taxonomy): Bacteria > Pseudomonadati > Pseudomonadota > Gammaproteobacteria > Vibrionales > Vibrionaceae > Vibrio > Vibrio panuliri. Next base: position 1,223,627 of record NZ_AP019655.1, read on the forward strand.
ACCTCTCCCACATATTGGCGGCTTAACCATTCAATCACCGGCAGGTCAGTGCGTGCTGCGAGAGCTTTCGAAAAGCCCATTTCAAACAGGAAGTACTTACTATCGCTTGAGCGCATAAGCTGGAGCGCTAGATAACCCACTTCCCCGTTGTACGTTTGGTTATCTAGCAACAGATAATAGCCAGCTATTGGTGTGAGATTAGCCAAAGCGACCGTTCCATTGAGGTTGCCTACAAACTCTATACTGCCAAGGCTCTGAAGCGGTTTTTGCTGATTATTCTCTAGTTCAACTTGCAGTTGATGTTTATGGCTTGCGCGGTCAAGTTGCCACATCCCTAGGTTGACCAATATCGAAATAGCGACCAAGGTTAGTAACAGGGCGAGCCAAAACAACGGCTGTTTGGTTAAACGAGAAAAGGAACACACTATGGTTTTCATTTTCAAGTCAGTGCTGGTTTTACTACTACTCTTTATCATTGCTAACCTCGCCAAAGCGCTGATCGAGATGGTAAAAGGCCCAAACGATGCAGAAGAATCCGAAGACCAGCCGCCAATGAGTCACTACCTTGGCAAACGTGTCATCCTCTCCGCGCTTGCCGTCATATTGATGCTTGTCGCACTCCTTAGTGGATTTATAGAACCCAATTCTCGGCCTTTTTAGGACGCTTTCATTGCCTAACTAAAGCCTCTAACTAAAGCACATAAACAAACACAAACAGACACAGCCAAACCACGTCAACAAAGTGCCAATACCAACTCCCCGCCTGAAACGCGAAGTGGTCTTTAGGTGTAAAGTGATCCTTCGCAATTCTTCCTAGCAGCACGATGAGAAATACGGTTCCTAGCAACACGTGTAAGCCATGAAATCCCGTGAGCATAAAAAAGGTGTTGCCATAAACGCCAGACTGTAAAGTGAGTCCTAAGTCTTGATACGCATGGATATATTCAACGCCTTGGTAATAAAGAAAGAATGCCGCTAGTACGATGGTGATTTCCAACCAAACAATCAGCGCCATACGCTTATTCTTTTCTAAGCTGGTATGAGCCATGTGCAATGTAATCGACGACAGCAGCAAAATAATGGTATTGGTTAACGGTATCCCCTGCCACCCCATCGCTGTGGTTGTTTGTCCACTAGGTGTGGTTGTTAACGGCCAGATTGCTTCAAAGGCAGGCCAAAGAACCTCATGGGTCATCACATTGTTATCAGCACCGCCCAGCCAAGGCACCGATATCATGCGCGTGTAAAATAGAGCACCGAAAAACGCGCCAAAGAACATCACCTCAGAAAAGATAAACCAACTCATGCCTTGACGAAATGAACGCGCAATCTGCTCCGAGTAGAGCCCATCCATTGATTCGCTCACCACATTAGATAGCCAACCTGCGAGCATATAGAGTAGAAACAAAAAGCCTGCACCAAGAACTATCTTTGAAAAGACACTCGCGCTTCCTCCTTCTGCCATCGTTTGCACGGTTAAACCCGCTCCCAGAGCGACTAAAAAGAGAGCAATAGCGCCTACAATTGGCCAACTGCTTTGTGCCGGAACATAGTAGGATTGATGCTTGGAACTCATGGGGTTGCTCCTTCCTGTTTGATTGCCGGCTGAGGTTGTATTTGAGCCGTCGAAATTGGTTCAGAAACAGTATCGGTAATGTCGTAAAGGGTGTAAGAAAGTGTCAATGTATGAATGGAGTCTGGTATGTCGCGCTCGATATAAAAGATCAACGGCATTTCCGCGTGTCCCTGTGCCACGAGCGGCTGTTTGTTGAAACAAAAACACTCAACTTTATTGAAGTAACTAGCGCCAAGACCAGGCGAGACAGAGGGTACAGCCTGACCAACTATCGTATGGTTGGCGCGGTTGTAGGCGAGATAGGCTGTCTGAATTACTTCACCAGGGTGCACCTCCATTGAAGCGACTTGCGGCTTAAAATCCCACGCCATCGAGGGGTTGGGATGGGCAATAAATTCAACTTTAATCGTGCGCGTTTTGTCTGGTGTAAGCGCAGTTGGCTGCTCTACCGCCTCGGAGCTGGTTTTGCCATTAATACCAAGCGCTTCACACATGATGTCGTATATCGGAACCAGAGCAAAACCAAAACCGAACATCGCCACCGTGGCGCCGAGCAGTTTCAGCGTCAGTTTGCGGTTCGCTGCTTGCTTGTTGTTTTCAATATCGTCCTGCATTTTCCACCACCTTTAATCGACTTTGGGCGGTGTAGAAAAAGTATGATGAGGAGCGGGGCTTGGAACCGTCCACTCTAGCCCTTCAGCACGTTCCCAAGGTTTCGCCGAGGCTTTTTCTCCCCCTCTGATACACTTGATCACTAGCCACAAAAAGATCAATTGTGACAACCCAAAAGCAAAGCCACCAATGGACACTATCTGGTTGATATCAGCGAACTGAATCGCATAGTCGGGAATACGTCGCGGCATACCCGCTAAACCTAAGAAATGCATCGGGAAGAACAGCACATTGACCGAAATAATCGAGCACCAAAAATGCCAGAGACTCAACTTATGGTCATACATATTGCCCGTCCATTTTGGCAACCAGTAGTAAGCCGCCGCCATAATAGAAAACACCGCACCTGAAACCAGTACGTAATGGAAATGAGCCACCACAAAATAGGTGTCATGGTATTGAAAATCCGCAGGGACAATCGCTAGCATCAAACCTGAAAAACCACCGATGGTGAACAGGACGATAAACGCAATAGCAAACAGCATGGGTGTTTCAAATGTCATCGCACCGCGCCACATGGTTGCTACCCAGTTAAACACTTTTACCCCAGTTGGCACTGCGATTAGCATTGTGCAGTACATAAAGAAGAGTTCAGCAAAGACTGGCATACCCGTAGTAAACATATGGTGCGCCCAAACTAAAAACGATAACAGGGCGATACTACAAGTGGCGTACACCATCGAGTGGTAACCAAAAAGCTTCTTGCCGCTAAAGGCTGGAATAATGGCCGATATGATACCGAATGAGGGCAAAATCATGATGTACACTTCTGGGTGACCAAAGAACCAGAAAATGTGTTGGAACATCACCGGGTCACCGCCACCAGCCGCATCGAAAAAGGAGGTTCCAAAGTACTTGTCTGTTAGCACCATGGTGACCGCACCGGCTAATACTGGCATCACTGCTATCAGTAGAAATGCGGTGATTAACCACGTCCAAACGAACATCGGCATTTTAAACCAAGTCATTCCGGGCGCACGCATATTGACGATAGTCACGATGACATTGATCGCCCCCATAATCGAACTAATACCCATGATATGGACAGAGAAAACGAATAATGCGGTGCTATCAGGGCCATAGGTAGTCGAGAGTGGAGCATAGAAGGTCCAACCAAAATCTGGCCCACCTCCCTCCGTAAACAGTGAAGCAAGCAAAATGGCGAAAGCAAACGGCAAGATCCAAAAGCTTAAGTTATTCATGCGAGGCAACGCCATATCTGGTGCACCAATCATCATTGGAATCATCCAGTTAGCTAACCCTGTAAAGGCAGGCATTACCGCGCCAAACACCATAATTAAGCCATGAACCGTGGTCATTTGATTGAAAAACTGCGGGTCAACGAGTTGTAAACCTGGCTGAAACAGCTCGGCACGAATGATCATCGCCATCGCGCCTCCGGTAAGGAACATAATAAAGCTGAACCACAAATAGAGTGTGCCGATATCTTTGTGGTTCGTTGAATACAACCATCGAGCAAGCCCTTTTGGCGCATGATGCTCGTCATGATCAATCGCAATTGTTGAGTTTGCTCGGCTTAGATCAGCATCGGTCACTGGCGATGACTTTTGGTTGTCAGGAGTCGATGGTTTCATAGTTCCTCCTTGTTACCTTGCGCCTGCATGGTAAAGGCGTTGATATCAGATGCCTGAACGACATCACCGGTGTTATTCTCAAAAGCGTTGCGTTGGTAGGTAATCACGGCGGCTATCTCTTGCTCGGTTAACTGGTTGGCAAAAGCCTGCATTGCCGTCCCTGCTTGACCATTGACGATAATATCGATGTGCTGATCAATCGCTCCGGTCGCGATGGCACTACCTTTAATTGCAGGGAAAGCGCCGGGAATCCCTTCACCATTAGCTTGGTGGCAAACGGAACATCGCTCGGTGTAAATCTTTTCGCCTATTTGCATTAACTCTTCCAAGCTAAGCTCATTGCTCAGAGCGGCGGCGGCTTGCTGTTTCGCCAAAGCTAGTTGCGCCTTTTTGTCGGCTAACCATGTGTCGTAATCCGCTTCCGTCATCGCGTGAACCACGATTGGCATAAAGCCATGTGCTCGCCCACACAGTTCTGCACATTGGCCGCGATAGACACCCGGCTGATCGATTTTTGTCCATGCTTCGTTAATAAATCCGGGGATGGTGTCTTTTTTAACCGCAAAATCTGGTACCCACCAGGAATGGATAACATCGTCAGAAGTGAGCAGAAAACGGATTTTGCGATTAATCGGCAGCACTAGTGGGTTATCTACTTCCAATAGGTAATGCGCCCCTTTGGCCTCGATGCCATCGATTTGATTTTGCGTAGTGGCAAGCAGACTGAAAAACTCCACGTCCTGCTCAAAGTAGCTGTAGTGCCATTTCCACTGCGAGCCAGTGATCTTCACGGTGAGATCCGATTGAGAGGTGTCTTCCATGGCAACCAAAGTTTTGGTTGCAGGAATCGCCATCGCAATCAGAATAATGATCGGGATGACAGTCCAGATAATCTCAACTTTGGTGCTCTCATGAAAATGTGCGGCGACCGCACCCTTGGATTTACGGTGCTTGTAAATGGAATAGAACATCGCACCAAACACGACTAACGCAATGGCACAACAGATATAAAAGATGAGCATATGGAGGTGATATACCTCTGAGCTAATCTGCGTAACCCCTTGAGTCATGTTAAGTGCGCTCTCTTGCGCAAGACTGTTTGTTGACCAAGTGACGGCGAAAACTTCCAATGTCAGCCAAACCGATAGTGGTATTCTTTTCAAAAGACCTCTCCTCTTTGTCTCCGCACTCTTCCGAGTAGCCAAAAACCAAGGGTTCAATCACTTTTACGCAGAACACCCGATATACAATCACATTCCTTGCGATATCGCGTCATCCATGCGCTTCGTATCTGGATTTTCAAGTCGACTAGGTAGTAATGACTCGAATGGGCTAACCTAAAACTAACGCAAAATGTTATATTTATGTTAATTAAGGCTAGTTAGCGATTTAAAAATGTGCAAGCTGGTGAATGACAAATTAGTTTAGCGATTGCGCTCTCGTAAATGAGAACCACTATCAACTAGTATTTCAATATAACGCCTAAAGTTAGCTGCAATTAAGGGAAACAAGATGAATGAAAAAATGACTCAATGGTTAGCTATTGATCCTGACCCGAAAACTCGTCAAGAGTTGCAAACTCTGATCGAGCAACAACAAACAACGGAGTTAGAAGATCGCTTTCGCTGTCGGCTAGAGTTCGGTACAGCAGGCTTGCGCGGCAAAGTGGGCGCGGGTCCTAATCGTATGAATCGTCTCGTTATTCAGCAAACGGCAACCGGATTAGGTCAATATCTGTTACATCAATTTGACGATGCAAAGCAACGGGGCGTTGTGATTGGCTATGATGGTCGCCCAGATTCAAAGCAATTTGCTCATGACACGGCAGCGGTACTGACCGCTTTGGGCATCAAGGTTTATTTAACCCATGATGTTGCCGCCACTCCAATTGTCGCATTTGGCGTTAGACACCTAAACACCGTGGCAGCCGTTGTCGTCACTGCAAGCCATAACCCACCAGAGTACAATGGTTTCAAAGTCTATTGGGAAAATGGCGCTCAAATTATCCCACCACATGATTCTGGGATTGCGCACCATATCGATATTGCAGCACAGTCTCCACTCGAGTTGCTCTCTGTCGAAGAAGCCGTGGCACTTGATCGCCTCATTTGGTTAGAAGATGATTATTATCAATCATATAGAGACGCAATGAATGCTAATCCTCTATTAAAAAACCACACTAAACCAGACAGTATTGGTATTGCTTACACCGCCATGCATGGCGTTGGGGCTCGTATGGCAGAAACTTTACTCGCGGACGCCGGCTTCAATCAGGTTTACAGTGTAAAAGAGCAACGTGAACCTGATGGTACTTTCCCAACCGTGAACTTCCCTAACCCTGAAGAAGCAGGGGCGATGGATATGGTGGTAGCACTAGCCAAACAGCACCATGCTGATATTGCTTGTGCCAATGACCCTGACGCAGACCGCTTTGCTGTCGCGGTAAGAAAACCCAACGGTGAGTATCAAATGCTCACAGGGGATCAAGTAGGATCATTGTTTGGTCATTACTTACTTTGCCAAACCGAGGCAAGCAATCAGTTAGTGGGCAACACGATTGTCTCTTCAAGCCTGTTGAGTAAAATTGCCAAATCTCACGGAGCGAGTTACTACCAAACCCTTACTGGCTTTAAATGGCTAACCAACGTCGCAATGCAAAAGCAGACGCCACAAAGCCAGTTTTTATTCGCTTATGAAGAAGCTCTCGGCTATACCGTGGGCAATCAAGTATGGGACAAAGATGGTTTATCGGCACTCGTCGCTTTTGCTCAATTGACGGCCGAACTCAAAAGCCAAGGTAAGACCATTTGGGATCAACTCGAACATCTCTATCGTCAGCATGGTATGTATGTCAATGCTCAGCGTAGTATTGCCCTAGCACCTAACACGCCTGCAGTAGGAGAAAAACTTCGAGCGAACCCGCCAACTGCAATCGCAGGTCGAACCGTTGAATGTATTGATGATCTTAAAGCCTTAGAAAAGACCTTTGCTGATGGTACAACTGAAAAGATCGACCTTCCTCCAAGCGATGTGCTTATCTATCACCTCTCTGGCGGTGCTCGAGTGATTGTTCGCCCTTCAGGCACTGAACCTAAACTTAAGTGTTACTACGAAGTGGTTGAGCCATTTGCCGAACAGGAAGCGTTCCAAACAGCACAAGATAAAGCGCAGCTGGCAATGGATATGCTGATTGCTGAGCATCAACATATGATTTGACCGAATCGGCAATAACAACCTTTGCATAAGTAACCAATTAAGCGGGCATTTTGTCCGCTTAATCAGTTTACAGGCAAAATATACCACGCTTGCTATGCTCTATTTATTGGCTCGTCCATTATGCTAACGATGCCATTTAAATGGACAATCTGAATAACAGAGGCAAGGATGATTAAGACTTTAGCTATTTTTGCGCTTGGTGTGGCGACCAATGTGTATGCCTACGGTGATATTCACAATATCGAAAACTGCGCCAAGCTACTACCCGAAGGTCATCAGTACACGGTTTCCATTCAGGTTTCCGTCGATAAAACACAAACACCCAGCCTTTTTAAAGGGGATTTCTCTGTTGACGGCAACGTAGACCAAGCGCAACAGTTTGATATTGAACCGTTTGTCGAGTGCGTTGGCCCTCTTATTAAAGTAGAAGTAGAACCAATCAGTGAAGAAGAACAACTAGAGGCTCTTAAGCCACTCTTTCAAGGTATTGTTTATTAAGCTTCCCCAAACACCTTAAGGTTGCTTGGGGATATAAAAAGGCCAGCTTATCGCTGGCCTAATATCTTATCAATCTCGACTAAGCACTGAAGAAAGAGCTTAGCATCCAAATCGCTAAGATTAGGAAAATCGCACCCATAAACTTATGCTGGTAGTTTCTAAACTTAGCATTCTCTAGTAAGCCTTTGCCTAAAGTACCCACTAGCGCAACCAATACTAGGTTGAACAACAAACCAAGAACGTTAAGCAGTAAACCTAAGGCTAGCATTTGCTCTCCTGAGCTTGCTTCAATATTACTTGAGACAAACTGAGGCAAAAACATCACAAAAAAGACCAGCGCTTTAGGGTTTAGTAAGTTGGTGATCAACGCTCGCTGATAGAAGGTTGTCGCCATCTTGTTCTGCTTATCCAGTTCAGGAGCGTCTGCCGCTTGAGAGCGCACACAATCCCAACCCATTTTAAGCAAATATGCACCACCTAAAAGGTGCAGTGCTTTCAGAGCTAAAGGACTCATAGCGATCAATGCTGAGACACCGAGCGCTGCTAAGAAAGTCAAAATGATGCCCGATGTTGCATTACCTAAACTTGCAAAAACGCCAACACGGCGCCCGTAGCTCATACTAGAGCTCGCGATCAGCAACATATCAGGGCCTGGTAGCAGCAATAGCGCCACCACTGCCGTGAGATACAACGGCAGAATAGAGATATCGATCATAATTATAAATTGTTCGGAATAGGACGGAGCGCATTTTATATTGCAAAGTATTTTAGATCTAGCCAATACGACCAATCATTAATCAAAAATTAGATTATATGACACTAGTGGAGCACTCTACTTCGGGCTCAGTGATAAGGTGAAAATCAAATTTCATGTTATGTTGAACATCAATACAGCAATTTTGTACAAAAACTCTTCCTCAGTTTGAACTACGCTATGCTGTGACAAGGATCGAAGAGGGCAATACTCATGGGACAAGAGAGATTTAAGGAGGGGGCAATATTTCAAACAGCCAACGAGCTGGGTGGTTTAGAGTTTTTGACTGCCAAATATAAAACCCACAACTTCTCACGTCATAGCCATGAAGGTTTTACTATCGGTGTGATTGAGAAAGGTGCACAGCGCTTTTTCCGTAACGGTGGCGATCATGTTGCTCCTCAAGACAGCATCATTTTAGTTAATGCCGACCAAGTTCATAACGGGCAAAGTGCCACTGAGGATGGATGGGAATACAAAGCTATGTACCCGCTACCCGAGCAATTTGCCTCTCTGACACAAGGTATTAGCAACGAACCTACTATTCCTTATTTCCCAGAACCTGTGGTTTATGATCCTGAAATGGCGCAGCAACTAAGGTTGGTGTTCAATACCCTAGAAAACTCTTCCAACCGCTTATTACGAGAGACATTAGTTTACGGTACATTGGTGAAGTTAATGGCTCGCCATGGCAAGAAGCGACGTGAGTATGAGCCCAACTCACGCAGTAAAAAGCAGCTACTGGTGGCCAAGGAGTTTCTGGATGATTTTCCGCAAGCCGATGTCTCATTGGAAGAACTGGCGAAACTTGCCAACCTTAGCCCTTATCATTTTGCTCGCGCGTTTCAAAAGGAGTTTGGTTTCCCACCCCATGCCTATCAGGTGCAATCGCGGCTTCGTTATGCGCTTCGCTTGATGAAGCAAGGTCGAACGCTATCTGACGTCGCTCAAGAGTCTGGTTTTCACGATCAAAGTCATCTGCATCGTCATTTTAAACGAGCAATGGGCGTTACACCGAAGCAATACGTGAAATCACTGACAAATAAAGAGCAATTTTATCCAATTTCCTCTTCCTGAATTATGGCGAAATAACCTCAGCCCTTATCAAAAACGTGAATGCTGGGCTATCAGAACTCTCACATTTAGGAAGGATCAATGAACACAGATGTCCAAATAATGCCAAATCGATACACACTGTTTATGCAAGGAAGCATAGCCATGGTTCCGCTCAGTATTGCTGTTATACCTTGGGGGTTGTTAGCCGGTTCCTATGCCATTGAATCGGGTTTAAGCCCTCTTGAGAGCCAAGCACTCTCCGCTATTTTGTTTGCGGGCTCGGCGCAGTTAGTGGCGACAGGGATGATCAAGGCGGGCGTAGGGCTCACGACCTTGCTACTCACCACGCTATTTATTACCTCGCGCCACTTTTTATATAGTGTCTCGATGCGTGACCGAATAGGCCCGTTGCCACTGCGTTGGAGACTCGCATTAGGCTATCTACTAACGGACGAATTGTTTGCTATTTGTGGAAACCAATCCAAACAGAGATTTGAACCTTGGTATGCGCTAGGTGCAGGGTTGAGTTTTTACATCTGCTGGAACATCGCGACATTTGTTGGCATTGTCGCGGGCAGTTACATCCCTGCTCTCAATGAACTCGGACTTGAGTTTGCCGTGGCAGCCACCTTTATCGCGTTGGTGATACCCAATATTAAAGATTCCCCGACCTTGATGGCAGTCACCGTCGCGTTGGTACTGTCTGTCACGTTTAATCTGATGAAAGTTGAGGGCGCGCTTATGATTGCGAGCTTAGGAGGCATGCTTGCAGGTTATCTCGTCGACACCATATTAAGGAAAAAACAATGATTATGTTATCGATTGTGGCAATGGCTGCGTTGGTGTTTTTTAGCCGTTATGTGTTCCTTGAGCCTAAACTACCACTGCGACTCGCGCCCCAAATTCAGAGCATGCTCAGTTACTCAGGACCTGCGGTTTTAACCGCAATTCTTGCGCCGATCGTCTTTGCTCCTGAGGGAGAACTTTGGCTGGCGCCCACCAACCCTTATTTGCTTGCTGCATTGCTGGCAGGCCTGATTATCTATAAAACAGGCAACGTTTTGCTAACTACAATCCTTAGCATGGCCGTTTTTCTGGTACTGAATAATCTGGTTTTCTAGAGTCGTTACTAACGCAAGCAATTAATTGGCAAGCCACTCAATCTCAATCAGTGTCTTGCCTGCATGGAGCAGTCGTCCTAAAAAGATATCACCTTGCTGAACTTCACCAACTCCTTTCGGCGTACCCGTCATAATGACATCACCATCACAAAGCGTGGTATAGCTTTTTAACTCATTGATGATCACCTCTGGTGAATACATCATTTGTTTTACACCACCACGTTGTACACGCACACAGTTAATAAACAGTTCAATCTCTAACTCATCAATATTTAGATTATCAAGAGAAATAAAACGGCTAAAAACCGCTGAACCATCAAAAGCTTTGGCTCGCTCCCAAGGCAATCCCTGTTGCTTTAACTTAGATTGCAACGAGCGCTTAGTAAGATCTAATCCGATGCCAACTGCAGACAACTTGCCATTGTTTACGACAAAGCAAATTTCACCTTCGTAGTGCAGAGTCTCTTGATGAAACGCAAATAATTGATTGGTGATAGCCGTTGAAGGCTTATTGAAAACCACCATTTGCTCAGGCACAGCATTGTTTAGCTCTGCGATATGATCGAGATAATTACGACCAACACATAGTACCTTACTAGGCTGAGTCGGTTTGTCTTCAACAAGAATAGAGTGCATGCCATCGTCCCTGAGTATTAAGTGAAAGCACATTCTAGCCAAAGATTATTTCAGGCAAACATTAATTGCAATTAAGAGTAAAAAACTCAGAGCTTGCGCTCAAAAGCAAACTCTGAGTAAAAAAGGCAGAACTAAATGGAATTAGAAGAAGTAACGAGCACCCACCGAGTACTGATCATCTTCGTTTTTATTGATGTCATTACCTAGGTCGAACTGGTAACCCGCAAAGGCGACTAAACCAGAAGCGACGGTATACTCTAGCTGAATCGCACTTTGACTAAATTGTGTTTTATCGTTCTTATCGTCCTCTACAGCTTCATAGTTAAGGATAATATTTAAGCCGTTATCTAAGCCAAATGCCCCTACAGCTTCATACTGTTTGCTCTCTTCTAAGCCATTATAGAAGTTCTCATTGTCTCCATAAACTAAGGCGATATACAGGCCATTTCCATATGTACCGTACTTACCAGCAAACACGTGAGAACGAGCTTTTTCATTGTCGACATCGCCACCGTTGTATACATAACCAAGGCCGAACCCAGCAAACTCAGTGCTAATCGCTATCTGGGCTCGATCATCATAATCCGCGCTACTTCTCGTGTAGGTGACAAGGCCATTACCCGAACTTGGGGTTATCTTTTCATCGCTGGTCTCACCTTGCCAACCTAAACCAATATTAAATGCCACATCTTCAGACACCCTTAGTGTATTTCGGTAGCTAACCATTTTCTCGGCACGAGCTGAACCTAGTTGATTAAAATTGGTACCATAGAGGAAGTCATTGGCAAACGCGATTGGTTTATCAGCCACACCCGCAACATCATAGTATGGTGCCCACTGAGTACCTACGACTAATCTACCAGCTTGGTCGTGTGATACACCCATGTAGCCCAAACGCGTAGTAAAGGATGTATTGCCGCCATCTAGATAGTTAATCGCCCACTCACCTTTTGCATCAACAGTCACGCCGTTGCCAATCTCTTTCTTACCTTCGACGTTTAGTCGAGGTGAGATTTGGTGAACTTCAAAGTTAGGATCGGAGTAAATCGCACCTCGCTCCCCCACACCAACATCAACATAACCGCCAACCGATAATGTTGTGCCATCACCACTGTATACTTGTGCAGCAAATGCACTGGTTGAAGCCAGAAAAGTAGTCGCCACTGCCATGGCTAGAGTTGTCATTTTCATTTTATGTATTTCCATATTCTATTTAGTAGCAAGCCGAATCAACGGATCTACTGCCCTCCGCTGCTCCCACCTAAAAGCTAGTAACAGAACTGTAACTTTCAAATTCGATATGAAAGAAATTTCCGGAAATATGCATAAAACGAATATTAACTTACATTTTTATTTAGATAAGTCGTTAATTATCTGTGATTATTTTTAACAAATGTATGACGTACGATATTTTGCGAGATAAATCACATTATTACATTTTTGCAAGTAATGTGAACTAGGCATGAGGTCAATTGGCATATTTGGCGTCTGTCCTACTAAATAGCATTGACATTCATATTCAGCGTACCTTCCAGCCCTTTTGCACTCTGTTTCGGCAACGACTCTGCATGCAGAACATTTCATCGCGATTGCATCACGGTACACATCCCGTTGCGTCTGCTTCATCCCATCAATACAGTGAAACTTTACAACACTCTCGAATCACGCTGACTCATTTATGAGGCGTAAGTCGTGTTTTAAAATCTCAGAGATAGACGAGCTATGGTTCATCGGTATCCTTCAAGGTAACTTATTGATGTAAAGCAAGTTATGAATCAAAATCACTCTCGTAATTTACACAACCGCAAACTTAAATTTCCCAAAAGGGCGCATGGTTTTACCCTCATCGAACTTATGGTGGTGGTGGTTATTTTGGGCGTACTCGCCGTGTCTGCCACAAGTGCCTATCTAAACTATCGTAAGGAAGCGAAAATCGCATCACTGATGGGAGCAAAAGACGCTTTTGCTACCGCTAATACCCTGGTCTTTGCCAAAGCCTTGTTACAAGGTGAAGAAGACGAGGTTGCTACGATACGAAACATTGACCTCGATAATGATGGGCACAACGATGTGATTGGTTTCTATGGCTTAATTCGTTATGTGGTCAGCGCCGAAGAACTCGCTGGTTTTGACGTGCTGAAATTTTCTATCAGTATGCCATATCGACCAGGAGACCCCGCCGATAAACCTTATTTTCTTCTTGGGTTTGCCACTGGTGACGAAGACGGTGATGGCAATGGTAGTGGCCCAAATGCATTAGATAAGTGTCACTATGAAGTTTTCTATCCGCGAGAGTCGTCGGGTAACGTCGAGTACAAGTTAATCAGCGATAAATGTTAGTTTATCGCTGCATCGGCTAACAACCTTACGCTTCGACACTAAACGCCAATCAAGTCCCGTGGGGGCCCTATTGAGAACTAGGGTAAGCGGTTAACACAGCTCGAATTTGCTGCACTGTTTTGTGCTTGTCTTGGTAATCTATCGGTAACTCAACAACGTCCTTATCACGCTGCAAAAACAGCGATGGAAAACTATTTCCACCAATTGAACGAGCAAAATCGATTTCTTGTAATAATCGCTGATTGAGCTGTTCACTCTGTAAGTCGTCCTGAAACTGTTTAGTATCTAATTGAAGTTCAGCGGCAAGTTGCTGCAAAACCAGGATATCGCTGGGATTGAGCGCTCTTAAATAGTAAGCGTTTTGAATCGCACTGATCATCGCTTTCTCAGCGCCTTGCGCTCGTGCCGCAAGAACCGCACGACAAGCGGGATAGGTTGAGCGTCTCGGAGTGTTATTTTGCCAGAAATCGTAGTTAAACTCGGTTCCCAGATAGTCTGATATCTTGCGCCAATATGACGAAATTTGCTGCTGCATAGCTTGCGTCATAGGCTCATCACTATCGGGTGCCAAGCCACCCACTAAGTAATGCACCTCTAATGAGGAAGAAAACTCCTCTTCCAAACTTTGCTCGATCTGTGTCCATGTTGGCTGATACCCCCAGCACCAAGAACACATTGGGTCATGAACATAATAAAGCTTCGCTTTCGTCATTTAATCCTTCCTTCTGACTGTATCTAGGTGCTTCATAGGTTATAAACAAAAATGGCAATTTTGATCGTCTAAACCATGGTTTCCTTGGCGGCTCGCAATATGTTGCTTACCGGCTTCTACACCCATTTGGTAACCCTGCTCCAACACCGCCTTGTTCATGGTCAAACGCTTAACGGCAAACTCATCAGGCGGCGCAATCACTCGTATCGTAGCATCTTGAGGGGGATGACGTATAAAGTCGAGTGACTGGTTGTAATTATCTGCCCTTACCAACATGGACTCAGCAACCGTTGGATAACGTGACAACAAACGCTTCATTAGCCATGGCGCACGAGTAGGACGCATTTGGTAATTTAAAGGTTGAGACAGCACAACCGTAATATCTCGCGCCCCTCTTCGATAGGCTTCTTTGACTGGAATAGAATCAGCAACACCACCATCGGTGTAGCAACCTCCGGAAAAACATGGTGTGGTGCGGTAGGCAATGGGCAAGGCGGTGGTTGCCTCAAGTACGTTCTCTAAATTGCATGGCTTTAGCTGAAAGTAGTCTGCATTGCCGGTCTCGATATTGGTTACCGCTGCATACATAGGAATTTGATAGAGTGCGTCTTCATCAAGAGGAAAGCGCTGATTGGATTCTTCAATCAGCCACTTAACATCAACCAGATCACCACCACGAGCGAAGCGTGTACGGTTAAAGAAACGCTTGTCTGTTGCAAGTTCGGTGATGACCTGATAGCTGCGATGTGGCGCGTTTGAGAGATAGCCAAGTAAGTTAGACGCTCCAGCAGAAACACCAATGACAAAATTATAGGGCTTATAGTTTTGCTCAAGAAAGGCATCTAATACACCGCTGGCAAAGATGCCACGCATGGCTCCGCCTTCTACCACTAACGCTTTGTTTGTCATTACTAAACTCTTTGAATACATCATAACTTAAGATGAACAAGAGATTAGCCAAACACGTGCCACAACTCTAATCGCTTATAGTTATCGCATTGATTACTTACGTCTATCGAAACCTACTAACTGAGCGCTAACTGCTTGTAGAAATAGATTGTAGACTCTAGCTCGCCATTTGGATTACGAGCAAACAGAGGGATTTCTCCGACTTCTTGATAACCAAGATTACGGTAGAGGAACGAGGCAATGTCTCCTTTGCGAGTATCAAGTACCAGCAGCGATACACCTAACAACGGAGATTCTGACTCAATAAGGGACATCAATTGCTTGGCGATCCCTTGTCCACGATGACTGGTTTTTACAATCAGTTTTTCAACTTCTCCACGGTGAGTGCCATTTGATTTTGAGCACAGGCTAAGTTGCACCGCTCCTACCAATTGCTCCTGATCAAATGCAACGTATAACTTTCGACCGCCTTCGCGCAAATCTGCCTCAACTCCCAGCCAATAATCATCTGCTTCGGAATTCTCAATTGGTAAAACAAACCCAATTGAAGCGTTGTGCGCTACGCTATCAATCAACAAGTCCCTCAAGTCAATTTCGTAGCCAAAAACGCTCTGCAATTCCTTTATTTCCACGTTTACTCCTTACCTATACTCGATATTTGGCGCTGACACTATTCGCTGCACCAGTGTATTAAACTTTACGGTACATTATCCTTTTTTCTCCTTATTTTCGCTCACCAAGTTCACTAATCTGCGACGTGAAATCATCTGTTACAGTTAAATCGTGATATCAAAAAGCCCGCATAAAGCGGGCGATAAAACTATTTAATAATTTAGCAAATTTGACCTGCGGTAATTACAACATCTTGCTCATGATTGATGGTCGCTTGTGCAACTAAACGAAGTCCTTCAACAATTACATCAAGTGACATCGTTGGTTGGTTTCCCGTTGTATCTTGTTCTGGTAATAGAGGGATATGCACGAAACCATGACCGATATTTTTGTCTCTTAAATAGTGCTGCACACCATAGAACAAGTGGTTACAAACAAAGGTCCCCGCTGTATTCGATACCTGGCATGGGATGCCCTGTTCTTGTAATGTGCGAGTGATTGCTTTAATCGGTAACGTGGAGAAATACGCATCTGGGCCATCAACGGCGACGGGTTGATCTATAGGTTGATTCCCGCCATTGTCAGCAATGCGAAAATCATCCACATTGATAGCAACTCGCTCTGGCGTAATCCCAGCCCGCCCTGCTGCTTGACCAACAGTAATAACATAATCTGGCTGATGCATTTCAATAGCTGCCACCACTTTATCGATGGATTCAAAGCGAGTGACTGGCACTTCGCAAACCACAATTTCGCCACCATCAAGCTTTGTTTGGGACAACTTGTTCACCGCTTCCAGCGCAGGGTTGATCGATGCGCCATCAAAGGGTTCAAACCCTGTTATTAGTATTTTTTTCATCATTGTTCTCAAAACGCAAAGCGTGCGTGGCATTCGTTCATTTCTCATTGTCAGAGTAACCACCACTGGGCACGCCTGCGCGCTAATAAATAGTGTCTATTTGTCAGAGCCTTAAAGCTAGCGACAGACTCAAGTCAACGACTCGGCTAGCGGGCATTGCGAGTGTACCACAGTCACTCAGTAGCAAACCTACCACTGCCAATAATCGCCTGATTAAGAATGTGCAGTCATTCATTTCAGCTCTGAAGTACGCGATCTACAGAAGCAAAAATCTGATTTTTCACTATATTCGTATGAACCCCCATCAAAACCAGCAAAAGGAATATGCTATGAATCTTAACAGCGTCGCGGCCATTCTTATCGCAATCAGCGGTCATACATTGGCTGGAGATGTGGTTACCTACCAAGCCAATAATCAAGACTATCAAGGTTATTGGTCTAAAGTGAGTGATGATGCCCCTTTAGTCTTACTTGTACATGATTGGGATGGCCTAACTGAGTATGAAGAGCAACGCGCTGAAATGCTCAATAAGATGGGGTATAACGTCTTTGCGGTCGATCTATTCGGTAAAGGTGTTCGGCCAACTAAGTTAGAAGACAAGCGACAACATACCGGTGAACTCTATAAAAACCGCGACAAACTGCGAACATTGATGGAGGCGGGAGTACAACAAGCGCAAACACTCGGTGGTAATACCGAGAATATGGTGGTGATGGGCTACTGTTTCGGTGGTGCTGCGACGCTTGAATCCGCAAGAGCTGGAATGCCCGCAAAAGGTTTTGTCACTTTTCATGGTGGACTAAAAACCCCCGAAGGGCAAAGCTATGCAAATACCAAAGCACCGATTTTAGTGCTGCACGGCACGGCGGATAAGGCGATACCAATGAGTCAGTTTGCCCAGTTAGCGGTTGAACTGGAAGCCAACCAAGTACGCCATGAAATGGTAACGTATAGCGGCGCTCCGCATGCGTTCACTGTATTTGGTTCGAAAAATTACCGTCAAGATGCGGATGAAAAATCATGGCAAGCGTTCGATGAGTTCCTCAATAACCACACTCAATAGCGCAATTAAACAATGAAGATAAGCTGATAATAGCTAGGCTTATCTTCTTCATAAGTTTTCTATCCCCATCAAACCAAGCGTGTGATAAAGTGCGCGCCTTGCGAGTTTCGCCATCACATAGGTAAACACATGTCATTTTCTACTCTCGGCCTACACGCTGAAATCATCGCTTCACTGCCTGATGGCATCAACAATCCAACTGATATTCAAACACAAACTATTAGTAAGCTTCTTGCTCGGCATGACCTACTGGCGTTGGCAAACACTGGCAGCGGTAAAACTCTCGCTTATGGCTTACCGCTAATTCAACATCAGTTGAACGCCAGCGATGAGAGTCTTTGCTTGGTGTTGGTGCCAACTCGTGAGCTGGCAAATCAAGTCGCAGCGACGATTAATGAGATTGCCAGCCAACTACAACTTACTACCGTTTGTTTAACGGGTGGTGCAGATAAAGTAGAACAACTACAAGCGTTAACAGCTAACCCACACATTTTGGTTGCCACAACAGGACGAATGCTCGACCTATTGGCTGACGCTGCCTTTGACGCAAAACGCATCAAGCAATTAGTGCTGGATGAAGCAGACCGCCTACTTGATATGGGATTCTGGCAAGATGTACAAGCTATCGCAGGGCAAATTTCGGCAAAACGTCAGACAGCGATGTTTTCCGCTACCTTCTCCGCGGAGCTAAAACAAAAAGCGGCACAATTGATGTTCCAACCTCTCGAAGTCGCGGTGCATCAGCCTAACAGCACCAACCAAGCTATCACTGAAATGCTGTATCTGGTAAACAAAGGCAGTAAGACCAAAGCGTTAATCCACCTACTTGAACACAATCAGTGGCGCCAAGCCATCGTATTCATCGGTGCCAAAGAAAACGCTGATAACTTAAGTAAAAAACTCTCAAAGGCAGGGGTTCAGACGACATGTTTGCATGGCAATAAAACTCAGCCAGAACGCGAACAAGCATTAGCGGAGTTTAAGTCAGGCGAGGCTCGAGTACTGATCGCGACCGATCTCCTTGCTCGTGGCATTCATATTGATGAACTGCCCGTAGTAATCAACTTTGAACTACCCACTTATGCGGAAGTGTATGTCCACCGTGTCGGTAGAACGGCGCGTGCAGGCAAACAAGGCGTCGCCGTGTCTCTAGTTTGCCACGGAGAAACTGCGGCGCTTAATGCAATCAGAGAGCTGACTCAGCGCGCGTTGCCTCTGATTGAGATGGCAGAATTTCCAGTGACCGACACACCATCAAGTGGTGAAAGCAAACGCGCGCCACGAGATAAACAAGCAAACCGCCGCACTAATAACAAGAAAAGTATTAAGCAGTTCCAAAGTAAACGCCGCACACCAAGAAGCTAACTAAAGCAATCGGGGCACGAGCTGACGTTATGTGCCCCGATACTCATCTGATTTAATTCACCATTCCCTTCATAACGGGAAGATAAGCCGCGCCAAGTACACCACTGGAGTCACCGTGCAGAGCTTGTCTCACAGGGGTGTCGACATTCTTACTAAAAGTGTAGTTTTTCAATTTGTCTTCAACCAATGGGTAGATCGCTTGTTGGTTAGACACCCCACCACCCAAGACGATCACTTCAGGGTCAATCACATTAACGATGGCGCCTAAAATTCTCGCGAGGCAATCTGCGTAGTACTCAACGTGTTCAACGGCGTCTTTATCCTTATTCGCATATCGATTAAAGATCTCTTTCGCGGATAGCTTGGGATGCTTTAATGCCCAAGTTCGCTCAAAGCCGGTCCCCGATACAAACAACTCATTACAGTTATGTGAGCCACAGTAACATTGAGTCGTTGGTCCGTCGGTATCCACGCGATAACCCGGTAAAGGATTGTGACCAATCTCGCCGCCAAGACCGTGCTGACCATCCACGATGTTGCCATGAATCACAATACCGCCGCCACAACCTGTACCGATAATAACGGCCAGACAAGAGTCCTGCGCGTCTTTCGCAGCGCCAGACTTAAACTCCGATATCGCCAAACAGTTAGCATCATTGGTTAACGCGACTGGCAGATTATAATAGGAACGTAAATCACCTAAAAAGTCTTCACCATTGAGATAGAGAATGTTGGCACCTTGCATTTTTCCTGTCGTACGGTTAATTGAACCACAACAACCAATGCCTACAGAGCTGGCTAAGGTCTTCTCCATTAAGCTGTCGATAACCGACCTAACCGCAGAGAGAAAGTCTGCGTAATGAGTTTTTGGCGTGTCTACACGCAAACGTTCTATAACTTCAGAATTGTCAGGTGAAACAATAACACCCTCGATTTTGGTACCGCCAATATCCAAACCAATCAGCATGGTTTCACCTCCTCCCTAAAGAACAACAATCACGACGTTTGGCAGACATCGCTCTCACCAAACGCCCCTATATTGATTCGTAGTCTCTCCGGTTTTCGCCACAACGTCATCTTGGCATAATCCAGCACATGACCTGTCGCACTATTTTTTTTCTTACACAACGGTGAGTCTGATAGTTAGGGAGGAACTGATTAATCAGCAAAATCTTCCGCGATAACATATTGATTGCGACCATGTGCTTTGGCTTTATATAAACATTTATCCGCTTTAGCAAAGGCGCTTGAGTCATGGCGAATTTGATCAATATGGTATGAACTACTCACACCAACCGATACCGACACGTTTAGCGTCTCTTGAGACAAAACAAAGGGCGCATGATTAATGACACTTACCAAAGACTGCGCAAAAGCTCTAAAGTCTTCACGCTCTTTGACCAACATTAAAAACTCTTCACCACCCCATCGAATAAATAGCTCTTCTTCATCAATGCGAGATTTGAGTTTTAATGCCACCGCGGCTAACACTTCATCCCCGACATCATGTCCATATTTGTCGTTGATGTGCTTAAACCAATCAATATCAACCACCACCACGCGATACTGCCATTGATTATTAAGAATTTCTGGCTGACGTAGTTCCTGATAATACAGCCTTCGATTACCACCACCAGTGAGCGGGTCAAGATAAGACAAGGCGCGCAGACGTTTATTTTGTCGGCGATCGAGCACAGAGCGAACGATAAACCAACCTGCGACCAATAACGCAATAGTGAGCCAGAGTGCTAACACTTTAAATCGGTCTGCGACAACCTGTCCCTCTAGGTCTTTATATTGGTTCTGCACGCTGAGCAAATCCCTTTCTTTCTCGAGATTCCTCACCTCAAAAGCCGTTTCTAATGCATGAAACTCACCTATGATTTGGCTTCGTTCCTTGGCATGATAAATCTGGTAGATTGACAGCGCTTTTTGATAGTCACCATTAGCTTGTAGAATTTTAGCTAGCAGTAGATTACTGCGGATCAACCATCTCTGATGAGCAATGCTTTCGAACACATCAATGCTATCGGACACAACACTCAATGCCTCGGGTATCTGGTCCTGCTGGTAAAGTGCCATTGAACGTAGATACAAACATATCCCTTTTTGCTTAGGATACTTCTCGATTCCGACATCCTGTAAGCAGCGAAGTGCCGATTGCTCAGCCTCAATACCATCCCCTGCTAATAGATCTACCCTTCCTTTCGCTTTATCAGCGACGATATGAAGGTAGCGTGAGCTATCTGAATTTATGTACTTAAGGGCTTTCTGGTAATACTCACGAGCTTTGTGGACGTTTTTAAGCTCACTATAGACATAGGATAGGTTAAAGTAGATAACTGGCAATGGCGCTGCACCATTCCGCTCTGGTGCCAAATAGAAGGACTTAGCTTTCAGCAGATAGTTAATCGATTGATCCCACTGCTCCAAATGAACAAACAATAAGCCTAAGTTGTTATTAAAGCGCCCCACGTAGTCACTATCCGGGAAACGCTCTCCTAGCTCCAAACCTTGGCTAAAATAGAGCTGAGATTGCTTGAGTTGATTCAAAGCGTTATGCAAAATGCCCGCGGTATTATAAGACTCAAGAAGGATAAAATCGGCATGGTGTTCTTCAGCAATCTCTATGGCTCGCTTGATGCTATCTACCCCTTGCTGATAGGAATCTTCTCGCAACAACTCTGTTGCCTTCTCAGTATAGAGCTTCGCTTCTAACCACGGCACTGGCTCATCTGTCGCAATCTCCCATAACTCGTGATCCAACTGCACTATCTGATCATGTTGTTTTAGGTTGCGAGCAACATTGCGCTCAATCCAAAGTTGAAAAATACGTTCGATGGTTTGTGGTTGACGAGTTAACTCCTCTCGCCAGTGATGGAGGTCTGCTAACACATCATCGGAATCAGAACCTGACCGCTCAAACAGTGCCAGCAAAGCATGATGCGGGTCAATTGCACGCAATTGCGTTTCCGGCTGGGGTTCGGTTACCTTCTCTGACGCCTGCTGCTCAGTGTTTCCCAACAGAAAAGTATCTACCGTCACGACGATAAGCATCGAGAGAAACACGATCAGTAAACTTAAAGTGATCTTCTTTTGCATCGTTGAACGATTACCTTGAATGTTGATCTATCTCTCACGGATTATATCCTATTCATTCCGCCGTAATAAAGCTGAAACATCTCGTCAACCTCAGCTGAACATCCATTCATCGTTAAATGCTATCAAATTGATAGTTAAGACGAGTTAGCACCTTGCGCACGGCAGGCGTAAATTCCTCTCATCAAAATGACTGGAATTGAACTATGACCACGCTTACTTCAGAGATAAATCGCGATAACTCGCCAAACGCTGCCAGCTTGAAATCAAGCAGCAAACGTCTTATTGGCCCGGCATTTATCGCTGCTATTGGTTATATCGATCCAGGTAACTTTGCAACGAATATCGAGTCTGGGTCGGCGTATGGCTATCAATTACTTTGGGTGGTACTTTGGGCCAACTTGATGGCAATGCTAATCCAATACCTATCCGCTAAGTTGGGGATAGTGACGGGCAAAAACCTCGCTGAACACCTTCGTGACAATCTTCCCCGTTGGGCTGTTGTGCCATATTGGATTCAAGCCGAAATTATCGCCATGGCGACTGACTTAGCCGAATTCATTGGTGCCGCAGTCGGTTTTCAATTGCTATTAGGTGTCGGGCTCTTCGAAGGTGCCGTGATCACTGCGCTATTAAGCCTAGCGATCCTCACACTAGGTCGACGCAGTCAAAAACCATTAGAGATGTTTATTGGCGCCTTACTGGTATTTGTGGCGGTGATCTACGTGGTTGAACTTATGATGGCGAAGCCAGAGCTCACCCCATTGGCGACAGGTTTGATTGTGCCAACATTAGACGACCCAAAACAAGTTTACTTAGCCGCAGCAATTTTAGGTGCTACCGTGATGCCACATGTGGTTTATCTACATTCAGCACTGTTTAGCGCAAAGAGCGAACACACTGCTCAACAACGTTTAAAAATGACTCGTATTGATGTGCTGCTTGCAATGACCATCGCTGGCTTTGTCAATATTGCGATTATTGCGATGGCAGCCGCTGTATTTCATCACACGGGACGCAGTGACATCGCCAGCATAGAGAATGCCTATCAAACACTGACGCCCATGCTTGGTAAAGGCGCGGCTCTATTGTTTGGACTGTCTTTGATTGCATCGGGTTTATCTTCAACGGTAGTCGGAACATTGGCTGGACAGGTAGTGATGCAGGGATTCGTGCATTTCTCCATTCCACTATGGCTACGACGCACTGTTACCATGCTTCCTGCATTCGGTTTTATTGCGATGGGAGTGAGTACCACTGATATTCTTGTTGCTAGCCAAGTGGTTTTGAGTTTTGGCGTTGCACTTGCAATCATTCCACTGCTGATATTCACCAGCCGCAGTCAAATTATGGGAGAGTTTAAAAACAATCGCGTTGTGTCTGTACTTGGTGTCATTATTGTCACGTTAGTTCTTGGGCTAAATGGCTATCTACTGGCAAGTTTAGTGATTTAACAGAGTTCAAAGACAAAAAAATGCCGCTCACCTCGGTGAACGGCATTTTTTCAATTAAGACCTGTCAGTGCCGAATTAAGCAGCGAACTGAGCAACGATAATGATCACACCACATAGAGTTGCTAGACCCATTGCGATTGGACCACCTTTAACGCGGTACAAGTTCTCTTCTTTGTGTACTTGACGAGACTTGATAGTCATAGCAACTGGTAGGAAGATTGCGATTACTACTAGAGCGATTGCAGCGTAACCTAGTGCCATGATGAAGCCTTGTGGGTAGAACAAAGCGAAAGCTAGTGGTGGTAGGAAAGTTACCATAGCAACAGAGATACGGTTGCCTTTTAGCTTGTCTTTTGTTGTATCACGTAGGTAGTCGAATAGACCTAGAGAAACACCCAAGAAAGAAGTGATCAGTGCCAAGTCAGCGAATAGACCGATCATTACCGCAATGTTTGAGCTACCTAGAGTCTCACCAAGAATAGCGATCATCTTACCTAGTTCACCATTCTCCATAAGGACGTCTTGCTCAACTACGCCAAGCGTACATGCAAGCCAGAATAGGTATACAACTAGAGGGATACATGAACCAATAAGCATCGCTACGCGTAGGCTCTTAGTCTCACCTTCGAAGTAAGTTACGATTGAAGGAATAGAACCGTGGAAACCAAACGATGTGAAGATTACTGGTAGTGCAGCAAAGAATAGACCCCAACCTTTAGGAGAAGCCGCTAGCAAAGTACCAGAAATGTTCGGGCTTAGGAACATCAGTACCGCAGCCATTGCAATCATCATTGCGCCAAATAGGAAGCGGTTTACTTTATCAACTAGCGCCGTACCTGCTGCAACAAGTGCCGCGACGATAGTAACAAAGATAATAGAGCTCAACCAAGCAGGAATCTCAATACCGGTAAGTTGGAACAGACGGTCAGCCATGTTGCTACCACCACCTGCTACGTACGCAGCACACAACGCATACAGCAACATAAACGTTGCGATTGTCGCGGTGATCTTACCAGCATTACCTAAAAATTGAGTCGAAAGAGTATGTAGGGTTGCAGAGCTATCAGCATGTTGATGAACTTCTAACATTAACATCGACGTGTAAGTCATAAGTGCCCAAAAACCGAATAGCAATAGCACAGATACGCCCATACCCAGACCTGATGACATCAGCGGGATAGAAAGCATACCAGCACCAATTGATGTGCCAGCGATAATCAAACCGCCGCCAATCACCTTGGAGGTGCTATTTTTTGGAGTTGTTGTTGTTATTTCCATATGTTGCCTTTTTATTATTAACAGTAGGTACTGACACTTATTAAATAGAGCATTTCCAACGGAGGAAAGAGTAAGAGGAATAAAGATAATTGACTATGTTGTATATAATAAACAACACGATAAATAATTAAAAAGTGAGAGATCACAAGTCTTTTAATTAAAAAAGTAAGAGGTGAATACCTAGCATTCAGTGTTGAAATTTGCATCAACGCAGGTAAATGGGACTTCGCGAACACTTTTACCATGTACATCGTTTGCGTTTGGAATGTACAAAACTTTTTACAGACCGTTTTTCAAGACCTTTTATGTATATTTACACAATCAAAATGAGAAATAGGGGTATATTTTATTTACCAAAATATTAATTGAGAACTGGTCGTTAAAGAAATATTTACATTTCTTTTCGGTCATCTATCGTACAAAATATAGAAATATTCATCTTCAAGATTTGAGTTTTTTATCCTGACCCGATAATTATCGAAAAATAAAGCAACAATTGAAGTATTTTATAAAACCACCATCAGTGAATGTCAAAACCGACAAGCAGCCAGTCGTTCTAGAATCATCACTTGCTCAATCCGCAACTGAGTAAGGAATACGTTTTTTTGGTTTTGACATGTTCTTTATGCAATACACTTCTTACTCACCTCACTCCAACAAAGATTTCCCACTGATAACCGCTATAGCCAAACAAAAGAAAATCATTACAATACGTCGGTTTTAAATTTTGTAGCGAACACCCATTGAAACTGAGTAAGAGACTAGAACGAATTGAGCAACTGGTTAGCGGCAACTACGATCACGTGTGGGATTGCTGTTGTGACCACGGGTTATTGGGTGCGACGCTACTCAAACGTGAGGCGGCAGCGAACATCCATTTTGTCGATATCGTACCGACCTTAATGCAACAACTTGAAGCTAAGTTAAAACGTTTCCCTACTCTTACAGCATCCAAGTGGCATATCCATTGTCAGGATGTTTCCACTCTGCCTCTTGGTGAACTTTCTGGCACTCACCTAGTTATAATTGCTGGCGTGGGTGGCGATCTCATGACGCAATTTGTTGAGAACTTAATCACAAGCAACCCCACTAAGAAGATCGATTTTCTGCTTTGCCCTGTGCACCATCAGTTTACGCTGCGCCAAAGTTTACGCAGGTTAAAATGCGGCCTAATCGATGAATGCTTAATTAAAGAGAATCAAAGATTTTACGAAATCATTTATGCCTCGACTGAGTTGCAGGGGAACACTCTGGTTGCTCCAGTTGGCGACAAACTCTGGCAGACAAAAACAACCGAACAATTGGTAGAAGTCAGGGAGTACTTAGAAAAAACCTTAGCTCACTATCAACGCATCCAGTTTGGAAGCAAAAAAACAGTCGAACACATTGTTCGCTACTATCAAGCCGTTGAAATTTAGACGCAGCAAAGCTGTCTGCGTCTTTTGGTGCTATAAGTGGTTGTTGCACTCCCTATTGCGCACATCCTTTGCTCCATACGATTAATAGGCTCTTTGCAATTGTTGGTGTACTAACGTCACCAATACCGTCACGCCCCCACATACTATGAGTACCATCCCTAAATGGTGAATCCCACCAGCTAGACCTAAACCTCCACCAATCAACAGATAATACAGAAGTCCAAATAGAGCACCGGCACTACCGGCATCCTGTTGATAATCAATTAAGGCAGCTGTCAGTACGTTTGGTATCGCAACACCAAAGGACATCACCACTAACATCATTGGTGCCACAAACCAAATAGAATCAGATATGGTATATACCCCTATAGCTCCAGAAATTAACAGCATTGCGGATAACTGTAAAAGTGACCGTTGTGACACCAGTTTTGAAAGTAGAGCTTTGTTTAAGTAACTGCCTAGTAATGTCCCAAACCCCAATACGATACCACTGTAACCAAATTGAGCGGGGCTAAAGCCTAATTCCCCAAAAGTAAATGCGCCAAGCTGGTAATAAGAGAATAGTGCAATGTTGTACAATGCAATCAATAATCCTGACAACCATATGTGCGAATCTTTCAGCATACGAACACTTAAGCTACCTAGCTGCATGCGCGGGCTTTCCTTTTGAGTTTCAGGAAGCTTAAACAGGTTGTACAGAAATAGTACTAGTGCCAAAGCAAATAGAGCAAGGAACACATAATGGTGACCGCCAACTGCCGTTAGTTGACCACCTAATAGCATTCCTACTACGGGACTAATAGAGATCCCCATCCCCATTAGGCTAAACACCTTGCCTAGCTCCGCGCCACTAAACGTATCGCGAAGCATAGTCTGTGTCACAACAGAGCAAACAGCAATTCCGAATGCACTAAATACTCTTGCAATCATGATGACATCAAAGCTCTTTGTTTGCATAGCAACCAAAGAAGCACAACCATATATAAATAGACCAATAATCATTGTTGGGCGTCTGCCAAGTCTATCTGCCAACACTCCCCAAATAACAACGCCGATAGCAAAGGCTAAAAAATAAACTGACATCGTTTGAGCTGCTTGGGCGTCACTTACATAAAATGATTGAGCAATCGATGCCAAAGCCGGGCTGTAAATGGTTTCCACGATTTGCGGAAACATCAACATGACAACCATAAGCAATAACGAAGGTTTTGTTTTCATCTTGTGTCCTCATCAATGAACTTGGCGCAAAGTATAAATGAGGCTATTCTTTACCTATTAACAACATTAATACTAAAAACAACAAGATTCGGACAAATGGCAATTATTGATGAACACACTCTGTTCGATGCAGATAAACTGACAGCTTGTGTTGTAGGGATAGCGGCCGACATTGGTAGGCACGACTCGGGAATGCACCAGCACAAGAAAGGTCAACTTCTTTATGCATCTCAAGGATGCATGAGCTTCGCTTTAGAGAACTCAATCTGCATTTTACCTCCAACAAAAGCTGTTTGGATTCCAGCACATACCCAACATCAAGCGATGATGACCAACGTGGTGGCTTATCGTTCGCTATATTTTGATTGCTCAGTTTTCGAATGCCCTAGTGACATGACGACAATAGAAGTGAACCCTGTGCTTAAAGCCCTGATTGATAAGATGGCACTGTGGGCATGGGATAAACCTGAAAATGAAATGAAAAAGACGACGGATCTTTTTTGGGAAGAATTTTATGAGGCTAAGTGTCATTCTTTCCAATTACCTCTGCCGTCAGATCGTCGATTAAAAAGATTCTACCAACAACTGATGCAAGAATCTTTTTTGGTACCGTCTCTAACCACACTAGCGCAGTCAATAGGTGCAAGTCCTAAGACAGTGACCAGGTTATTCAAAGCAGAGACGGGAATGTCCTATCAAGACTGGAGACAACAATGGCGCCTCCTAAAAGCCATTGAATTACTGTCTAGAGAAATGCAAGTCAGTGATGCCGCTCATTGGCTAGGATTTTCTTCTGACAGTGCTTTCATTGCCTTTTTCAAGAAACTGACCGGAAAGACACCACTATGTTTCATGAAAAACCATACAGATCCACTTAAGTAGGAATATTGGATCCTCCCTTATGGACACTAACAAAAGTGACAACATGGCAGGTTGTGGTCGCTTACTCTTTAGGCTGATGAGCCGTTTTCTTGGCAAATTTTTGCATCGCCTCGGCAAAGGTAGTTGACCCGCCTTTCGCTTGAACCTGTATTACCTTGTAGCCCATCTTTTCCAAAGCTTGGCGCTCTGCCAAGACCGCTTTATCGTCAGGCTGGCTACCTTGAGCCGGCTGATGAAGGAAACAACCCTCTAGTTGGCCATCTTCAACCAATTGGTGATGTTTCAAGGCGTTGATATCTAATTTCATAGTAAGTCTTTTAATTGTAAGAATTTTCTGTGGCGGGTTACATGCGTTTAAGCGGCTTGACGACACTGTCTAAACCTTCAATTTTGAGCGCTAAACAGAGCTTGAGCAACTCTCCCAGTTCGCCACTTGGCCAGCCCTTTTTATCGAACCAAAGCAGGTACTCTTCTGGTAAGTCAATTAAAACGCGGCCAGCGTACTTGCCAAATGGCATTTGCATACGAGCTAACTTAAGCAAGTTCTCTTTTTCTAACATAGCATCATTGATAGGACATGATTAATCGCCAGAGAATACCATTGTCGCCAACACCAATAAAGCCGAGTAATAAGTAACGTAAGTGGAGTTCCACAAATCTGTTGCTCATCGTCCCTTGGTGCTCACAACTAGGCTTGGTTCTCTTTCTGCTCTAGCGTGACCGCAAGACGTTCGACCCAATAATCCATCGCATCTTTCGCATCATCTAAGGAATCAATGATTGTCGAGAAGTCTTTGTTTCCTGCTTGGCGATCTATAGCTGCAAACAGTGGTTGTCCCGTACTTGCATCACTCACCAAAAGCTCAATACTCGCGCTACCGACATTGGTATGCTCTCCCGTGGTCACTTTGGATATAGTTGACATCGCTAAACCAAATGGCAACACGCTGCTTGTGACCGCCAAAATGGGGTTGGGTGTTTCGACATTACTCAGCGCAATATTCAAACGTAAGGTTTTATCCGTAGGTTGATCAACCACCTTTTTGTAGGGAGAGATGACTTGCGTGATTCGATCCACCATATATTGAGTTAACTCGTTCACATCGTCATCATCAACACTATTGTCTTCCACAACCACAAAAATTTGGTCAATGACCACCGAATCATATTGAGACAACTTTGCTTGCAATCGTTCTTGGTCTCGCAAACCAAGTCTCGCCCACACTAAGTCAACGCCGCCTTCTGGGCCGGGGCGAAAATCTTCGTACGAAGTAAACTTGGTTGCTTTCGCGATCGGACCAGAGGCACATGCGACCAACCACATCGAGGCAGCAACAACCAGAATCAATCTAATCAGCTTCATTTCATCATTCCCTACTACAAAAAATATAGAGAATGATATTCCATAAACAATTGAACTGCACGGCTTGTGGCGAAGATATCATCAATTTACGATATTGTTCTGCCATATGTTATTGAACAGAGGATCATGCGATTAAAGGACTCGCGTTGGTTTCCACTCTAGCCAACTAATGAGTGACACGATGGAGATATTCGACAACCACCTGATTACCTTCAATATAAGCACGTTTTATTTCACCGTCGACCGTCATTCGGCTCTCTAAGTACACCTCTTTGACATCGGGCTTCGAACGTAATGATGGGATCACGCGGTCTGACTCCAAATTAAGCAAATTGCAAAAACGAGAAACAAAGGCCATTGAGAGCGGACGCTCGCCTCTAAGAATGCTTGAAAACTCAAGTTGGCTCATTCCAAGTTTTTTAGCAAACTCCATTTGTGTTAATCGCATCTTTGATTTTTGTGACATCCATACTTGATACAAGGCTTCGCTATCTTTTGCGGTAAATTCCATCATGGTTTCCTATTTCTACACTGCGTAGTCTTAAACGACTATTGTCTCGAGTCCGCGTGTTGTTTCCACGGCTCAAGTATTCAATCTTTAGACACGGATTGTGTCGAACTATCCAATGAGAATGTCAGTGCAAAGTAAACGGCAGTTAATAATTAGGGCAAGAAAGGTAAAGGCGTGCCACAGGTTCAAAAAACACTGCAATAAAACTGATGGTAGGAATGAAAAAACACTAGGTGAGCCGATACCTCACCTAGTTGATAACCGAGCCGATGGTTAGAACCAGCTTGAAACTAACTTCTTCACCCAATCTATGATGCGTTTAAACAAACTACCTTCGTCGACATCGTTCAATGCGGTCAGATCAGCCCTAGCCACTTCGGTTCCATCGACTGTGTAAAGCACTTCTCCAAGCACTTGACCCGATGTTATCGGTGCCACTAAATCACCGTGATACACAAGTTCAGCTTTAACCTTACCCACATCCCCTTTTGGCAGAGTAATGTAGATGTTTTTGCTGGTTCCAACCTGAATGGTGTCGACTTCTCCCATCCACAAACGAGCCTCATTGATTGGCACGCCCGCTTCGCTGGTTTGCACAGTATCAAAAAAACGAAAACCATAACTCAGTAACTGCTTACTCTCAGATTCACGACTTTTTGTACTGCTTGAGCCCATCACTACCGATATCAAGCGCATATCACCGTTGGTTGCCGAGGTTGCTAAACTATAACCCGCGCCACTCGTGTAACCAGTTTTCATGCCATCAACGTTTAAACTTCGATCTCTCAATAACCCATTCCGGTTGTACTGAGTAATGCCGTTGTAAGAGTATGATGTCTCGCTATAAAGTGGGTAGATGGTCGGTAAGTCGCGAATAATCGCTTGGCTTAGCCGGGCGATATCGTAAGGGGTTGAGTAAAGACCTTCACTATCCAAACCATGCGGGTTGGTATATGCGGTGTTATCTAACTCAAGTCGCTTCGCCCAACTGTTCATTAACCCAACAAATGCACCTTCACTTCCTGCAACATGCTCCGCAATTGCCACACTCGCATCGTTCCCTGATTGGACGATCAGACCTCGATAAAGATCCATCAGCGCAACTGACGTGCCCACTTCAATAAACATTTTTGAAGAATCAGGGAAATTCTTTGCCCAAGCATTTTTACTTATCGTCACTCGGTCATTCAAAGTGACATTGCCAGAATTCACCTCTTGTCCTGCAACATACGCCGTCATTAGCTTAGTTAAGCTGGCAGGATTCAACCGCTCATGCGCATTTTTCTCCACCAATACTTGACCCGTATTGTAGTCCATCAATATGTAACCTTTCGCTCCAAGAACAGGAGGATCCGGAGTAATCGAAGGCGCTGCTAACGCGAGCGATGAACTCAATGCGCTGACTAACAACGCAGACTGTACTAAACGTTTACTATCCATGGCGATCTACCAAATAAAAGAATGATTCCAGTATATTCAAAGCGTAGGTGGTTTCAGCCTCTCTGTTACGCTTAGTTACTGTTATACAAGATTTGAGGCAAAGAATTGTGAAATAGATTATGCAACTAGACAGATTATGATGCGCTGGTCGAAACTTTTATCTCGAGAAATAAAAAAGCCAGCTAAAAAGCTGGCCTCTCGGATAAATATTATTATGCGGCTTGTGGTGACTTAGTAATTGAGTCTCGGTAAGCAAACCATAAATAACTCACCACTAAGGAGAAGAATAAATAAGACAACACAAATACGAACGGCGAAGTAATTAGTGCTTGAGAAATTCCGAATGCAACTCCAGCAATGGTGATAGCCAGTTTAGAAAACAAACCGCATATTAGTAAAAACACGGCAAACTCTGGGAAGCGAGTAGTACGAAAAGCAAACCAGTAGCAGCTCCCCACCGCTAAAGATGCAACAGATAAACCCAACATAAAAGAGTGGATATGGTCAGCCGATGCCGCACCTGCGGAGATTGATGCCATTAGAATCAGAACTAGTTTCATATGTGTCGCCTTAGAAAGTGGTTAAAGCATCCTTTCAATAATGAAAACTCATTTTGCGGATATTTTCTCACCAAAAGCGTAGATTTCAAGTGCTAAATTTTAAGCCATTGTGACAAAAAAACTAATACATGCGGCATAATAACATTTTATTAACAATTGACCTTTGCAATCCAACTAAAAATCATGGAGTTAAATAGAGATTCCTATCATATGTATCTAAATCAACCTCATTTTTAACAACGAAATCAATCAACAAATTTTATGAAAATGTGAACTTTAAACAGTAGGTATCAGTTTAAAGCCCATATCGAGACTCAAGTGACGTCAAGATAAAGGGTTGAAAGCCTTGTCACGGGCACGAGTACAAAGAAAACCGCGACATGGAACAGTCATCTATTTTCAAGTAGTTTGACGTAAAAATCACGCCGGTGACTGGCCCCCAAAGCGCGAGTTGTTGGCAAGCTAGTTAAAACACATCAATCAATACATTTCTGATTTCAACCTCACTAGCAGGTTAATATTATAAAATAACCATTCAATAGAGATATATTTTAAAATTATTCTCTATTCCATATTTTTAGACCGTGTGTGTTTGACGATATATTTGTTATGCAAATCACGTTCGTGCGATAATTTTGTCATGCAGTTATCGTTCCGACAAACATAGAATTGTGACCAACGTAAGTTTTTCAGTATTAAATTCCGGTAAATTTTTCCAATGTCGATATTTAGTTCAAATTATTCGTTTAATATCATTGGAATTTTATTGACTTAGATTGGTTAAACCTTAGACTGGTTAGTAGCTAGAAAACGGTTCTTGTCTAGAACGCCGTTTCGTTGGAACTCGAGTATTTCTGCCGTAACGTCGTGCGCAATAGCAATCTCCTTTTCCACGCTATCCGTGCCACTTTAGGCGAAACAGTGAAACACAAAGGAAAGACAGATGTCAGATACAGTGACTGGTACAGTAAAATGGTTCAACGAAACTAAAGGCTTCGGTTTTATCAAGCAAGAAAATGGTCCAGATGTTTTCGCACACTTCAGTGCAATCACAGGTGACGGTTTCCGTACACTAACTGAAGGCCAAGCTGTTGAATTCAGCATTACTCAAGGTCAGAAAGGTCCACAAGCAGAGAACATTAAAGTTCTTTAATTTGTCGACAAAATAGATTTTAATAGCCAGCTTTTAAGCTGGCTATTTTTATTTTGGTTGCACTACTTGAAAACATCGTGCCCATATTAAAATGGCTTTCCGTTAGGCATTCGCTAACGGCAAATTGAGTAATATCTATGGCTCTTAAACCAACGATCTATAAATTCCGTATCGCGCTCTCTGACACAAATCGTGATTATTATGATGCTCTAACTTGCACCATTGCTCTTCATCCATCTGAAACGGTAACAAGAATGATGGCACGAGTATTAGCGTACTGCCTTAATGCCTCTCCCGATTTGGTGTTTACCAAAGGCTTATCTACAATCGAGGAGCCAGACTTATGGCAAAAGTCACTCGATGGAACGATTGAGCATTGGGTGGAGGTTGGCGAGCCCTCTGTAGACCGAATTAAGAAAGCGTCACGGTTGGCAGGAAAAGTGCAGATCTATACCTTCAATTCCAAGTCTGATGTTTGGTGGAGCCAATCAAAAACCAAAATCGCGCCACTGCCAGTCAATATTTACCAGTTTGATGGTGATGCCATTGAGTCATTGGCAACCCAAGTTCAAAGGGGAATGGATCTCTCTGTTCTGATTACTGGCAATAGTTTGTTTGTCGACGGTAGTGAAGGCTCACACGAAATAGTATGGGAAACACTACAGGCCCATGATTAGCTTACAACAGGCTCTTGAACAAATCGGAGCCACGCAACTAACGGTACTCGATTTTAGTTCGACGACTTGGCAGCTATTTGAAAAAAACAATGCCAAGTTGTTTGCGAAAATACAGCAAGTAAAGCCAGAGACTGACGTTCACCATCATTTATTGGGCGTATTGACCAAAGCTCATATTGAAGTACTGAGCCAAATTGAAGCTGATAAAGACTCTGTTCGCGCAATGAACAGTACTTTTAAACAGGAACTAGGCGAATCACACGCAGCTAAGTTTCAATATCAAGATGGTCAACTACTTCTGCTCATTACGCATATCTGGATTTATCTTCAGGGCTATCTGGCGATGGATTTCAGCCTTGCAAATGATCATGCAGAAAATAGTGCTACGATGTTGGTCGGCATTCAAGGCGGCAATGCAGAGCAACTCAGAAGTGAATTTATGGCAAGCTTTTACTTAGCTCGCGGTCAAAAGACTCAGTTCACCAATCCTATACTCTGTTGGTTGAAAAAAATCTTTCAATAAAAAACGCCTCAATCGAGGCGTTTTTCGCAACCAGAGCCGATTATTTGAACTCGAACTTACCTTTCATAATTGCCCAGTGGCCAGGGAAAGAACAGAAGAATGTATAATCACCACCCGGAGTGAAAGCCGACGTATCAAATGTTAGTGTGGTTTGCTCTCCGCCACCAATCACTTTAGAAAATGCGTAAACACGCTCATCGCCTGGTTTGATGTAGCTATTATCAATACCTGCTGTCATACCATCAGTGCCTACTCCCTGCACATTACTGGTATCTGTGATCACAATATTATGACCCATTGAGGCTGCTGGCAGACTACCTGTATGTTTAAGAGTAATCGAAACCTCTTCACAGGTGGCAGGAACAGAAATCATATCCGTAGAAAATTTCATCATATCATTTGCTTCAATTGTCACCTCACAGCTAGCACTTGCTTGAGCTGAAAATGCTGCAGTAACGATAGCCAAAGTAGAAAGCAAGTAACGAAGTTTCATCTATTTATCTCCTTATGTGAAAGCTAAGCATATTATAGTGTTATCGATAATTATTTACTGATGCAAAGCTCTCAATTAACACTTGAGCATCATTTTATTTACCATCGAACATAACCGAAAGGTCAGACACAGAATGTCTGTTGTCAGAGTTTCTACGAATAGAACGGGAAATAATTCAGTTCAACAAGCCTGTTGATGAGTTGTATGTGGCTCATTGCACTTCAATACATGATGGATTTAACCAAGTGAGAGACAAAAGAAAACCCCGCTAGGCATTTGCCTAGCGGGGTCTATTCTTACTCGCAGCATCCGGCTACTAATAGGTGCTCCCTGCATCTATTCCATGATAGTACGCTGTATCCTTCAGCACTTCCTTAACATCGCTGTCCTAGCGGTGTCCTTTGCATTCCTTGCTAACCGTCAATCCGCGACGATTATATCTTCTTCCTGAAGATGACCTATCCTTGGGTCTTTCCTGTTCCGTGTCCGCTTCCTGCCGACACCTTTAAATTACGTCATTTGCTCATCATCTACAATCAACCTAGCGCCAAAAATAGACCTCATCAAGTTCAGCAATAGATAAAAATCAATATAAAACAATGATTTAATATTTTTGCGGGTAATATACACTAGAGTAAAACATCAACTTTCGCACACGCTTGTGAGAAATCTCTTACAAATTCAACAGGCAGTTATCCCTTCCTTTTGCAAATAACGAGGTCAGATTCTAAGTACAACTTGGGGGGAATTTACCAAACAAGGTACTAACCCGTTAAAAAGTGGGATAATATGAAGAATGAAAAATCAAAAAATGTACAACTCTATCCAAGTCGCTTGGGTAGATCAGACTGAGGAAATGAAATGATCTCAAAATGGGCACAACGTTTTTACCAAATGGCAGAACTTGTTGGCTCTTGGAGTAAAGACCCGTCAACGCAAGTTGGAGCAGTGATTACGAAGCAAAACCGCATTGTGTCGGTTGGTTTTAATGGCTACCCACATGGTATTTCAGACAGTGCCATCACTGATGACCGAGAAATGAAGTATCTTAAGACTTTGCATGCTGAAGAAAATGCAATTCTGTTTGCTAAACGGGATCTTGATGGCTGTGAAATTTGGGTTACTCACTTCCCTTGCCCAAACTGTGCCGCCAAGATCATTCAAACTGGGATTTCTGCCGTACATTGTCCTGAGCAAACCGAAGATTTCCTATCCCGATGGGGAGACAAGATCTCTGTGAGCCAAGAAATGTTCTTACAAGCCGGTGTCAAAGTAAATTGGCTGCCTCTAGATGAGCTCGGAGGATCTGCGCGCTAACTGACACTATAGTGAGGCGCTGTCGTTTGGAGCGCCTCTATTTACGAGCTATCAAACCAAATCCTACCTTTTCCCTCCGACACACCACTTTAAAAAACGTTAACCGCATCACATTTATTCATCTTATCTAGGCGTAAGGCACTGAAGCAGTTAATGTTCGTCACTATTAGACTGATAAAACCATATATTCAGCTCTTTATTTTTACTAAAAACGTTGATTTAGTGATTATTATCACTAAAACACAAATAAAATTTCTCAGCCTTACATTTATATGTCGGGTAAGTATTTTTCCTTACGAAAAAAGTCAGCAAGTTCTAAAATGTCAATTACCTTTTCTGCGCAGTTTTCGTTCATGGGTTGCCACTAAGAAGGGACAATATCCCAAGTAGGAGCAAATTTAATTTTGCTAGCAGAATAAGTATTCAGCCATTACACTCCCGCCACATAAAAATTACAACATTTTCACCACTC
Source organism: Vibrio panuliri (assembly GCF_009938205.1). NCBI lineage: Bacteria > Pseudomonadati > Pseudomonadota > Gammaproteobacteria > Vibrionales > Vibrionaceae > Vibrio > Vibrio panuliri. Next base: position 1,260,470 of record NZ_AP019655.1, read on the forward strand.
CTGTCTTGGCGTGGAAGCTAAAACCAAAACGTGAAAAGGTCCTAAGTTACATGAGTCCTGAAAAACATCTGCTCGACTGGCAAACGAACCAAACCATTGCTGAAACAATCTCCCCTTTACTTGGACAGTTGTATCGACTGAAGGGTGTTGAAGTCCTCGTCTTTGGTAAGACACTGGTAAACGCCGCTACTATCGACATCATCAAAACCCATCGCCTTTCCCGTCACTATAGTGGCACAGCACTCACCCCAACCCAGACCTTACCCATCATTCAAGCACTCGCGGAATTACCTCTTTCTCCGTGCAAAGTCGATGTTGGTCAACTCGCTGACCAATATTGGCAAAACCATACCGACACACATGCTCTTAAAGACTTTCTTCATTCGGCACTCGTTACCGCGATGAATGGTGAGGGCGTTGGTACACCTAGAGACGTGGTTCTGTACGGTTTCGGCCGAATCGGTCGTCTACTGACACGTTTACTTGTTGAAAAAAGCGGCCCTGGTTACCCTCTCCGTTTACGTGCAATCGTGGTACGTGGCGGCAAGAATGGCGATCTACAGAAGCGCGCAAGTCTACTGCGTCGAGACTCGGTACATGGCCAATTCAACGGCAGTATCTCTGTAGACGAAGAACGCAAAGCGATCATTGCCAATGGCAATTACATCCAGATTATCTACGCAAATCAACCAGAAGACGTTGATTATACTCAGTATGGAATTAACAACGCTTTGGTGGTCGACAACACAGGTGTATGGCGAGATAGCGAAGGACTGAGTAAGCATCTAGCGTCTAAAGGTGCAGAAAAAGTGCTTCTGACAGCACCGGGGAAAGGAGATATCAAGAACGTTGTCTTTGGCGTAAATGATCAAGTGATCCAACCAGATGATACGATTATCTCTGCGGCAAGTTGTACCACCAATGCCATCACTCCGGTATTGAAAGCGCTAAATGATCGTTATGGTATCGAATCTGGACATATTGAAACCGTTCACTCATTCACCAATGATCAAAACCTCATCGACAACTTCCATAGTGGTGAACGCCGCGGACGCAGCGCGTCATTGAACATGGTACTCACTTCAACCGGAGCAGCCAAAGCGGTTGCTAAAGCACTGCCAGAATTAGCAGGCAAACTAACAGGCAATGCTATCCGAGTGCCAACACCGAATGTTTCTATGGCTGTTGCCAATCTAAATCTAGCTAATGCTGCCGACCGTGAAAGCCTCAATAGTTATTTGCGCGAAATGGCACTCAACTCTGAGCTATCAGGCCAAATCGATTACACAGATTCAACCGAAGTCGTGTCGACCGACCTTGTCGGTTCCCGTTTTGCTGGCGTTGTCGATGGCGCAGCAACGATTGCTCAAGACAAACGTTGCGTTCTGTATATTTGGTATGACAACGAGTTTGGATACAGTTGCCAAGTTGTGCACTGCATGGAGCAAATGATGGGTGTTAGGTATAAAACCCTTCCCTAGCGATTACGCGGTAAGACGCTGAAGTTTTACATGCAGGGCTGTAAAGAGAAATACGACTTAGAGCTTTGCGTCGCGTTTTCTTTTTGCCACCGTTTGGAAGGCACTATTTCAGACGTAACAGTTAAAGCCGCACTTGGTGAAGTGTGGCTTTCTTGTTAGGCGTACGGATCGTCGTCTGCATTTTCATTCCAAATGTACTCTGTAACTCTTTCGACCTGCTTCGCCTGCTCGTATCCAAATCGCTCCGCAATATATGCCAGTGACGCATCAGTACCGGCAGCAACTCCCGACGAAGTCAAAAACTTACCATGGTTTACCCATCGAGCTTTGCGCTGCCACAACACCTTGTCGTTAAGCGAGACCACCCAATCATAAGCTAATTTATTGGTGGTCGCAGGGATGCCGTCAAGCACACCTGCTCGTGCGAGTAGAGCCGCCCCCGTGCACACAGTAAAGACTTTCTCAGACACCTCACATTGATGCACTATCCAAGTTAATAACTTCTGATTGTCGATTTCACTACGCGTGCCCACGCCGCCAATGGTCATAAACATATCGCAAGGAATAGGCTCTGACACCAGACGATCAGATAGAATTCGGGTACCTTGGCTACTGGTAATGACGTCTTTCTCTGCAACCAAAGTGATTGCAGTTGCAACACCTTCCACACGACCTAGCATTTCGATAGGTCCATGTAGGTCTAGAGTTTCATAGTCATCAAAGATCAACGCGACTACATGATGGGACTTATTCATACTGCGACTCTCCATTAAAAACAAAGACTGCCTATAACGACCTTCCAAAGCATAGCGATGACTTGATCGCGACCGAGATAGTCATCAATCATCTTTCAACCTTCAACACAACTTTCCTTGACATCATGCTGACATTAAAAATCACAATTGAAAATAAACTATCATTTGAAATCATTTATGATTCAAATAAAGTTAGATTGATAACTACCAATGACGATATCACAACGGACCACGCACTAGCGTTTTATTTTCAACTATTATAGGCAGTCAATAATGAATAACATGACTAAAGCACTCTCTTTTGCTCTACTCTCTTCTTCAGTGCTTGGAGGATGTTCTGTTTACAACACGGTTCAAGACGTTTCAATGCTGATGGACTACAAAGTAGGCAATGAATCCATCTTCAACTCAGAAGATGGGTCACAATATATTGTCTCTCCTCATCGCGACGAGGCGCAGCAAAAAGTACTTGCTTGCTATCAAAACTCCGGTGTCTTCTCAAGCACAGAAGAGCAACCCCTGCGTGATGTTGCCAACGAGTGGCTGCGAATAAATCAACCAAACATGCAAGCAACGTCTAGTAAAAATCGTTCTGGCGTTTGGGAAGCAAGAACCTGTTACGAGTTTGAATATGAGGCAATGCCGCAACCTATTGGCGCATACTTAGATGAAGAGACAGGGAATGTGGTCATCGTTGGCGAAGCTGTCGAAAAATAGTTTCCACCAATAAAACTCCCCCTGAGCTAAAAGCTTATCCATTTAGGCAAAACAATGACATATTCAATCTAGGCCGACACAGGCCTAGTTTTTTCTAGCTCAACAAACCTCAAACACGAAACTTCCTTTAGTTTTAGAAATCATTTTCAAAACAGACAAGAGAAATTTTGTTTTAAAAACCCATATTTAGCACCAAATTTTCAGAAAAACCATCAAAACACTTCACATCTGAAACATAAGATGTATAATACGTAGCAATCGGGAGCAAATTTGATTCGCAAACTCCATTAAACGCTCATTTTTGTATCCTAAGAACTCTATTCTTTGGTTTCTACCAGTGATTTACTTAATGTCCGGAGTAATCACTTATAGGAGTCTAAGACTGACGCCTAACTTAGTTTACTGTCCTAATTCAAAGGTCGTTCGCGACCTTTTTTTTCACCCAACTAACGAACTGTTTGTTTTTAGTTCTATTGAACACATCAAGGTGCCCCCATGTTAGAAACAATGAAACTTGTTCAAGCCAAAAAACTTGGCACACAAGGATTCACACGCACTCTAGACTTTGACCTCGCTAAGCTTGTCGAAGAAGTGGGTGAACTCGCGATAGAAGTTCAAATCAATCAAGGTCGTTTACCTCAATCCAAAGGCGGAGAAGACGGTATCGTCGGTGAGGCCGTTGATGTCGTCAACGTCGCACTGGACATTGCGTTTCTTGCGATGGCTCAAACCGGCGATCTGACTGTTGAACAAATGGCAGAAACATTGCGTCATATCTCAGCAAGAAAGCTTGCTCGCTGGGAAGAGAAAGTCTCATTACTAGAATCTAGCAACAATTAGAGATCAAGCTATGAAACAGAGTCAAGGTTTCACCCTAATAGAGTTGGTCATTGTCATCGTCATTCTTGCCATTCTCGCGGTAACAGCAGCACCGCGCTTCTTGAACCTAAGTAGCGATGCGCGGATTTCCGTTCTCAAAGGCGCTCAAGGTGCGGTAAAAAGTGCGGACAGCCTCGTTTACTCCAAGGCGGTTCGACATGGTATCGAGAGCATACCTGCGGCAAGTTTCGCTCAAGGTAACATTGTTATCGAGACAGAATTTGGTCACGTGGATAACAGCAAAGAGAACCTACTTAAAGCCGTTGACCTATCAGGGTATTTTTTGGATGAGTATGAAGATAAAGACGGAAAGCTTGTTACTACTATTTCTACAGATAAGCAGTTAGATACTACAGAGCCATCATGGCAAAACTTATTCCAATGCCGCCTTGATGTTCATCAAGCTAGCAATGGCGAACTGCTGTTCAACTTAGTCCATATTGGCTGCTAACGGAGAGCATATGAACCGGTTAGGCGATCGACTCATTGCCTTTTCGATTGTTTGTTTAACTCTTGCTTTCTTTGGTAAGTACTGGAACCTACTACTTATCAACGCAATGAGTGTTCAAAGAGAAGTGGGTAATATACTGACTGATACCATTTACGCTTTCCAAGACGACCAAGGTTGGAACTCATTATGGATAGTGGTATTGAGTTATCTGTATGGAATGGTGCATGCCCTTGGTCCTGGGCATGGGAAGGCTGTAACGTGCGCATACTTAATCGCCCACAAAACAACCATCACCACCGCTTTGCTCATTACAAGCGCAACGTCGTTACTGCAAACCCTCAGCACCCTTCTAGTAATGACCATAAGTTGCCTTGTGACTTCGTCGATTAATCACCCCCATCCTATGTTCAACGTGGTATCTCAAGTGAGTTGCTTTGGTCTAGTTATATTTGGCCTGCTTTCAGTTTGGGGTAGTTTTTGTGGCGCGAGTAAAGCGAACACTGTCTACGGGTTGATACTCGCACTAGGTTGCCGACCCTGTATAAGTACGCTTATGGCGATGCTGTTTTCAAGCATGCTAAACCTCCATTATGTCGGCTTGCTGGCATCCTTTTCGATCGCTTTGGGGGTGACGGTCACCACAAGCATCCTCGCCTGTATGGTACTGATCACCAAAACTGCGTTGTCATGTAGCCTTGTGCCCTACTCGCAAAATATTTCCCGAGTGTTACAGATAGTCAGCGGTATCCTTATTGTTGTTTTAGCCGTGATGATGTCTCGTACAAACAGCCTCGCGGTAATTCCCCCGCTGCAAACACTCTCCCTTTAACCACAATAAAACATCATTAAAGAATTCATCACCGATTTTTGAGTTACATTTTGCATCAATTTAGCACATGAAATACTTCCATATCGATCCCATAATGACACCAACATGACAATCTAAATCATTAATGAAATTATCATAAACATAATGCTTGATAATGATATCTAGGGCTAAAACATGAAAAATTTGACTATCAAGACCGGACGCATGTTTGAGCAAGAGCAAATCATCGAATGTGTAGAAATGTTTCGAGATGACTTCGAAGTCGTCTTTAACTGTACTGACGAGTCATGCTCAATGCTTTTCAATGTCTCGGTGTTAGATATCTATGGCAATGAGCAGATAGTTAAAGAAGAAATCGTCAAGGCCTACGATAGCGGACACTATATCAATGGCCATATGTATCTAGATTAGTGCCATCTGCACTATTGGGTAAAACATACGACGTTCACACCAGCAAATAATCGGAGTTCAATTTTATGATTGATTGGGAAGTTTGGGTTCCTCGCATTGTGATGGGGCTAATTTATCTGGCTTTATGTATTGGCTAGACACAGAACCAACAAAGATAGGTTCAATACACTTTTGATTGTCGAGGTTGTAGCGTTCAAAACGACAACCACTCTTAACTCACGCTTAGCGGTAAACCAATGAGACTTGTACAACTACTCCATTTGAATAAGAACTTACGCACAGCGATTAATTTGCTGCATGAACATCGCTCTCATCTTATTGATACACAAGAGAAGCGGCTGTCACTAGCACAGACATTCGACAAGACAAAGCACACTGCCAACTCACTGCATAATGCTGCAATTGAAGAAATTAAAATTCATCTTTGGTCGGCGACTTTGGTGAAAAGTAAAGAACAAGCCATTCAAAAGTTAAATGAAGCTTTAGAAGTGTCTGAGCAACTCCACACTTCATTTATACAAGATTACGCAAAAGTACAGCGTGTTATGTCGAGAACAAATGAGGGGAACCTATGGAAACTTCAGTAAGAATATTGACCATCCAAGAGTTGTGCGCCATGAGCACACCGGCACTTTGCTACCTATCGGATAAAACCGAACAGTACTTAAAGACCATCAGTAGTGCATACCAAAAAGTCACACAAAGAGTCGAACAAATCAGCTATTTGAGAAATAACGAATACTGGCACACTGTTAGTGAGCTCAAGCAACTCAGTGGTCAATTAGAGATGCTCTCGGCCAACCGATTGAACATATCTAAAGAGATGAGAGAGCGCACTACATTTCCTACCGATCACATTGCCAAAAAAAGCCACTTGAGCGCTCAAACACCACGCCTTAAGGCTTACTTTTTTGCTGACTAAATCGCAGTAGAGAGTGAACAAATGAGGTTGTTGAAAGCTTTTATGTTGGTCGTCGTGTTACCGGTCGCACTGTTAATGCTGATGCTGTACTTGGATGAAGTGTGGCTTCATTTCTTGGCCGAACAGCAAGTCTAACCTAACACGAGCAGGAAACAGAAATGAAAAGGCACATTCTAATATTAGCTTCCTTCACGCTCTTTATGCTTGTCGTGGGCTATGTACTATTTAATCCACATCACTACACTGAGACCCCGTGTATACACTCAAGTGATTTAAAGATGCCGGATTCAGAGCCTTATCACGGGTTTAAGAACAAGGAAAACTGCGACGTAAAATAGTCGTCTATTTTCAAGTAGTTTAACGTAGAAACCAGACCAGTGAATGACTCCTAGATGGTGAGTTACCTTGGTGCGTATATATCGTTAGCGATTTTTGATTGAGAACCGCTAGACCCTCAACGTGCCACTTCCTTCCAGTATCACTAAACGCAAGCATTGCGACTTGCGTTAACTCACTGTTTTGAACTAAGACCGCTTCAACAATGGCGTTGTTCAGCTACGCTCCCCTCCCCGGCACCTAACAATCAGTTTTGAACCCAGGACATTCCAAATTGAGCTCACCTAGAAAAAAACACCAATAAGAAGAACCAACTTTGTCATTTATGATTTCACGTCAAGAATAACACCTCCCTAAATCAAGTCAAACCAAGCTGTGCCAACCTCAAAAAAATTCATAACCACACAAGAAAGCAATCAAATATGATCTAGCATTAAAGTTTTGAAATATATTTATGGAACTTTTTTAGATTTTTCTAATCACAAAGCCTTCACAAACGAAAATGAGTTAGGTATAGTACCTCTCGAACCACAAATGAAACGCAATTTATCAAAATGATACAGTGCGCACCATTTGTGAAACTCAAAAATATAATCATTAAACTAATTAGGATTAATCATGAAAAAATTAGCAGTCACTTCTGCCGTTCTTGCCGCTCTAATGGGCGCCGCTCCTGCAATCGCTGGTATTACTCTAGATGTATACGGTGAGCGTGTAACAGGCACAGAAAAAAATGAAGGTTTGTTTGGTGAAAGCTCAGCAAAACAAGGTGTTGAACTAGCGTACGGTTACGAAAACCTAACTTTAAGCGCAGAAGCAACAACAGGTAAAGACCTTGACCTAGGCGCAAGCTACAAGTTCGAACTAGGCGAAAACTTCTACCTAAAACCATCTGCAGGTTTTGTATACAAGTGGAATAAAAAAGATGACGACATTGAGATTCTGGACTTCACTCAGTTTGGTACAAAGTCAAACGTCGCTAAGTTTGGTGTAGAAGCAGGCGCTGCATTTGGTGATTTCTTTGCGTCAGCTCGTTACCGTATTGATACTAACACAAGTAAAACTGGCCAACGTTATGTAGACAGCAATAACAAAACTGTAGAGAACTCTGCACGCAGTTCTATTGGTCGTACTGACCTACTAGTAGGTTACAATCTAGAAAACGTCACCTTAACAGCAAAAGGCATCCATAAGTCGGAGCTAAATAAAGATATTCGTTCTTTCAACACACACCACCGCCTACTAGAAAGCAAAACTAACAGCTTCTGGTCTAGCGAACTAAAAGCAACCTTCACTGGTTACGAAGGCGTTGCACCATACATTCAGTACGCGCACAACCATGACAACCATGACAATGCGATCAAGCTGGGTGCTAAGTTCTCATTCTAATTGAGTAACTAAAACCGTTTACGGATAGTCATTGAGCATGGATGCTCAATTCTTCTCCATCACTAGGCTCAAGCATGAAAAAGACATTTCTGGCTCTGAGTGTCATGACTTTATGGTCTACCTGTCAGGTTAAAGCAGATGAGGCGATCAAGGTGACCGACATTCAACACTACTTAAATGGTAGTGCTGTTTCGATTTACACCCTCTCACAAGGTGACATCCAGTTGCTCAATACGAGCAGCAATGATGACGTTAAGCCTCTAAACAGTAAAACGAGGCACCTATTCTATGATGGTGTGTTCAGCCAAAGTCCTAGTTTGGAAATAGAACAAAATCGTGATTCAACCCTATCTGATTATCACGACACAAAATGCTCATCCCAATATGAGTAAGCAATATTAAATCGAGCCATCAACTGTGAACGTCACGCTAAACGCGAGAATGATCGCGCCAACTAGCAGGTGATACGCACGCCTTCGGTAATAGAGAATGGATGTAATAGGTTTCTTCGACAGCGAAGCAACTGATACGAAGCAGGAAGCCCACACACGATAACGGCAGCAGACGTCACGCGTTCATTCGAGTGAATCAATAACGATTCGATTTTACCCAACAAGATCAACAATGGTCTTATTGTAGAAGGTATCATCATGGATAAATTAGTAAAACAAGCCACTCTTCTCTATGTACTGTTCTTATTAGTGGCCTTGGCTGCCTGCGCACATAAAATACACGATGCGCTCACTGTTCCACACTATGCAGTGGAGCTAACAAAATGAAAAAAGCCCTGATTTTATTTGCATTATGTCCAATGTTGGCGTTTGCTGACAGCTCAAAAACTGGGGCTGTTGGTGATGCATTACAGTTTGGTGTACCTCTTGCCGCACTGGCTGTCGCACTCGGTAAAGACGATAATGAAGGAGTTTGGCAACTTGCAAAAGGGGCGGCGCTAACGGGCATCGGAACACACGGTTTAAAAGTCACTACCGCAGTGTTAAGACCCGATGGCAGCACCTACAACTCTTTCCCTTCAGGGCATACTTCGCTGGCATTTAGTGGTGCTTCGTTCTTACACCATCGTTACGGTTGGGAGTATGGGCTACCTGCGTACATGGCGGCTTCTTACGTTGGTTACTCACGCGTGTATGTAAACCGACACTGGAAAACCGACGTACTTGCGGGTGCAGCACTCGCCTACGGGGTAAGCTACTTTGTCACAACCAAGTTCGAAGACAAAAACCTCGCTGTTGTCCCTGCACAGTTTGGTAACTCAGACGCGCAAGGAATCATGTTTAACTACTCTTTTTAGTTCGCGCTCTCTGTTATTTAAAACGACGCTTGAAACAAGCGTCGTTTTTAACGCGAAAATCAATACTCCAACCTCGATTATCATTCATCAACCCGTACCGTTAGAACAAAGGCATGTCTATCTCTGTGTCACGACTAAATATCGCGGTCTACTTAGCAACCTCACTCTTTAGACAGACGCAATAGACTCGGGACAAGCATCGCTCATTTCTCGATACTCTTCCGTAATACGAGCGTAGCGATAGTTGCCCTGCTTAACGACATCAACGATACCTTTTGCCATCAATCGCCCCATATGAATTTGAAAAGCGATCTCTTGCTTGATCAAACTGTTCCCCGCTGATAACTCTTTACCAGAAAACTGCCAATAGGTTTTACCATCAACTTGAATGCTTGGCACATTGACTCGACTTCGTGTGCGTTGGCACAGCGCTTTCAATAAATACACAGCTGGACGCCCAACCTTCGTCACTAAAGATGAAAAGCAGCTCAAATTCCCCTCCAATATTTCTGCTAAAACTTTGCCTATGCCACAACAACGTTTCTATCCCCCCCACTCAAGATTTGGTTTCACATTTGAAACCAAATCTATCAGGCGAATATTTCACGCAATTACTGCATTATGCTCACTTTTACTCGCCATCTTCACGGACATACCCACTAAACATCGCGGGAAAAATCTCATGACGCTGCACAACACCACGGCTGACTTTTTCGATTCGAATCCCCGTATCCATTGGCAATACGAGCTGACCATGCTCATAGCGATACATGCTTGCACGCGAAATATCGAATAGACGCCCTAATGCTACAGAACCCACACCATAGTGTTTCCTCAAACGATCAAATATTCTTTTTTGAGCTTCAGCTTGCATTATTTCAATCAAAACAACCCTCATAAATTTCATCAATGATGCTATAATGATACAGTTTGATTAAATTTGATTCAAATCAGAATTGAACCCATAGTGGCTATTTTCATCAGCGTATTGAACCAAAAAGGCAAAGTGTTGAGATTTTTGAATCAACTCATCTCAAGTTCGTGGCTAGAACCTCCGCGTTTCTTGAATGAGTAAATCGTGGAGTAACTATGGAAGATAATTATCAAGACCGAATTTTAATGGTGATGAAAGAGCGTCGTGAATCCTATGGTAGCTTGGCGAAAGGAGTGAATAGAGGCAAAGCGACCATCAGCCGCTATCTTGCAAAAGATCACACTCGCACTTACCCAAGTGTGTGTGACCTAGAGTTGATTGCGAAATACCTTGATGTTGAACCTCATTGGCTAATATGTGGCGTTGGCGACCGCCACACATGTCGACAAACGATCAATGACTCAATCGGAGCAGGCGCTGCAACAGTGAATGTTTACAGCCGAGCGGATATTAATGCGTTAATGAGTGGGCATGATGTTAACCCTGTCGAGCACATGGCTGTCCCTACTCAATACGCCGGTCAATTTGGCGTAATGTACCCACTGCAAGGGCCACTCGCCTCTATTTGGGACTGCGCCGCTCTAATATCCAAAAATGAGCAGTGGCAAAATGACGATCTTGTTTTTGCTCGTATTGGTGTCAATGCCCCGTTCGATTTCTATACGCTAGTGATGGTCGCTGACAAAGTACATGTATGGCGTGGCGACGATACCACCAAAAATGCAACCACTGTCTGCGACGTTAATAACTTAGAAGTACTAGGCGTGGCGAAATGGGGCGTTTGGAAAAAAAGAAGCTAAACAGTTACCTAAATCTATAACCGCCAACAAGGCGGTTTTTTTTTAACCAGATAAGTCAAAAAAACGTCAGGAGCCTTCACTTTTAAACCTTTCGTGCTATCATTATTGACCATATATGAAACACAAATAGCTTATTGCAATCATATTTATCAACCCGAGGATTAAGGTCATGTCAATAGAATCAATTGTGAGCGAACTGGTTTATCGAACAATAGAGCCGTATAACTACACCTATAAGAAAGAAGGCTTTATCCATCCGAGCTTTAAGAACAGAGGGAGTCACGAACTTGCTGCAGAACTACGCGCCCTGTTAGAAAGCGTGACCGACGCAACGATGCGTGATCAGATTAATCACAAGGGTATTCGATTTGGCAGCAAAATTTTGCGCCTAGGTAGTGAAAACACATCATCTACTGGCGTCGGCGTTACTGTGACTGATGCGCCTTTAGAAGCCTCAGACTTAGACACTGCACTTATGTTAGCCAGCACGTAACTTGTCAATTTATTAATCAGCACTCAAGTCGGGCTGTTAGATTTACGCTTTTTCTGAGTAAAATCGCCGATTTCACGTACTACATTATATTGCTTGCCCATGGAAGGGCGTGATACTTCAGTATCATTCGCAGTAACATCCAATCACACCAAACTTCATTCATACTCTATTCATCTTTTGCCTATTATGCTCTATGTTAGTTGGTCGTTGACGTTTTGATTGCTCATTTTCACCAACGACTATTACAGAGGAAAAAAGTATGACTCGAGTCATTACCACATTTATTGCTTTGATTACTGGCTTCTTTCTCCTAATCGGCAGCCTATTGATTGCTATCCCTATTGCAATTTTAGGTGCTTTAACAGGAAGAAAATTGGTCAAGGCAGCTGAGAAAGCCCAATCCAACACACGCTATGCGGGCCAAGCACACCATAATGTTATTGAAGGTGAGTTTGAAGAAGTGAGCAAATAGCAACCAGCGCCTTTGAGAGGCATTCAATAGATCATTGAAGCGAATCTTTGTTATATTGCTGTTTTACGTCAAGGAGTAAGACGATGAGTAAACAGCAAAGAGAGATCACCTTACGCTTTTTGGCTGAGCCAAGTGATGTGAACTTTGGCGGTAAAGTCCATGGCGGCGCAGCCATGAAGTGGATTGACCTCGCAGCCTATGCGTGTGCTGCAGGTTGGAGTGGTAAATACTGCATTACCGCATATGCAGGCGGCATTCGCTTTGTATCCCCTATCCATGTCGGCAACTTAGTCGAAGTAAGTGCGAAAGTTATTTACACTGGTAGTAGCTCGATGCACATCGCGATTGATGTTCAAGCCAGCGATCCTAAAGAGTTATCAAACCGACTCACTACTCACTGTATAGTCATTATGGTCGCGGTGGATGAATTGGGTAACCCAACACCAGTACCAGAATGGATTCCAACTGAACCGCATGATATTGAGCTGCGCGAGTCGGCAATCAAATTGATGAACATGCGTAAGCAGATTGGCGAAGAAATGCAAGCCCACGTTAAGTACCTGAAACCCTGATATCTACTCAAGTATTTAATCCACATCGACTTTGTTTACGGGATTTACCTCGTTGTCATTTTTCTTTCATCTTGATTTGATTAAATCCTTGCCTTATAGCTTTTATCAAGGATTCGGGCTTAGCATGAAAAAAACAACGTTGGATGAAAATACGTTAAGTAACCCTAAGTCGGTTGAGTACCAATGGGTAAGATCTATGTATGTCGAAGGTTATAACGCACAGCAAATCAACTACTACATTCAAGCATGTTTTGGTGGGGACGAAACCTTTGCTGACCTTTTCCGTCGAGTCGCACTCGCGCAAGAGAGTCTTTATGTTCTGCTGCAATACTTAGGCTGCGCACCATCAAGTCGTGAGTTTTAGCTGATACAAGCTTAGGAAGGCTTCTTACTCATATCACAGTTAACAAGCACAAGTAGCACAATTATTTGCACCTAATCGCATATCGTTCCGTAACCACTACCGCACACCTGACTCCCACTCTAATATCCACAACGCAAAAACAAAAAAGCCTGAGCATGGTTGCTCAGGCAGGTTACAAAAACTGTTAGTAGGGATAGTAAGGAATCTAAGCTAACAGCCAGCTATGCGTAACACCAAATTCGTAGGTTACTTAACTTGATCGGCGGCCAAACCATCTGGGTTAAGTAATGACTACAGTAGGCGACCTGTAGTCGCCTTTATCATTGTTATAAACCCCGCTAAACCCTAGTTGAATAAATCCTCCGACCAACCAGAATTTTGCGAGATTTTGGACAATCAAATGTGCTAGAGCTATTTACTGATTAATCAACGACATTTCAGTCTTTTATGCTAATTCGAAATACTCAAACAACTTAACTAGTAGTGTGTCTCAATATTTTAATGAAAGCAACCGCACTGCGATATAAATCTCAAATACATGAGTATTTTTGATCTACACACACACTATAGTTAGAACAATCTATCATTGAACCACTCAAATACGCTGACTAAAACTATAATTACAGCCCAATTGATTGAGTAATCAAATAGCTATTTACTTTTGGCTACCCACATATTTCACTACCAATGTAACAATATGTTTGCTTTAGTTCTTTTTCACCAAAAATTTGGTTTCGTAGCAAATAAAAATCCCCTGAATGGTATTCACCACTCAGGGGATCAAACTGTCGTGACTTACTCAGCTGAGGCTTGAGTTTGTGCCTCTTGTTTTGCGTCACTTTCTAGCGCTGCAAACACTCGTGTCGGTTTAGCAACGAGACTACGATTCTCTTGGTTCACATCCGCAAGAACGACTTCTAGCGTGTCGCCTAAACGAAACTCAATCTGTTTGTCGATAGAAACGGTTCCATTATCGGCATTGCATTCAATGCGCTCTTTATTATCCATAATCAACGAGCTAGGGACAAAAGCAGCAGCGCCATTTTCAACGAGACGCACTCGCATACCTGCACGATTAATATCAAAGATCTCGGCGTTGAACTTAGTTGCTTTCGCTGGCTCCTCCGCAAGTGTGCGGGCATATAACCAATCCGAAACACTGCGTTCCGCCATATTGTGGTGTTTACGGTGCAACGCTAGTTCTTCACCAACAGTTTCATCAGCTAGCTGTTCTGGTTCTTTACCCAGAATATGCGCCTTCAACATACGGTGATTGATCATGTCGCCATATTTACGAATTGGTGAAGTCCAAGTGGCATAGATGTCTAGCCCCATCGCAAAGTGCGGAAGAGGTTGATTGCCGATTTCACTGTAGGTTTGCATCTTACGAATTCGGTTGTCAAAGTAACTGCTCTCTTGAGCACCCAACCAACGACGTAAAGCGGCAAAGCCTTCTAGGGTTACAATTGACTCAGCGGTAAATGGTAGTTCACCATTTGGATTCACCATCTCAATCACTTCTGCCACTTTCTCTGGCTTGATACCCGCGTGATGGTTAAATACACCCGAACCAAAACTTGCTTGTAGAGTTTTACCCGCACAAATATTTGCCGTAATCATCGCTTCCTCAACAAGACGATTAGCACTACGACGCATATCTGCGTGAATCGCGATAACATCGTTATCTTCACTGAGTTCAAAACGATAATCCGGACGGTCAGGGAAAACCACCGCATTAGTTTCACGCCAGTCAGCACGTGCTAATGAGAACTGGTAGAGGTCGCGAACGATCTGCGCAATTTCTTCACTTGGTTGCCAAGCCGTTGATTCGCCATTTTCCAGCCAATCGGATACGTGATCGTAAGCTAAACGCGCGTGAGACTTAATATGCGCGGCAAAGAAGTTGATATCATCGCCAATCACACCATCTTTGCTCACAGTAACGGTACAGCATAATGCTGGGCGGATTTCGTCTTGCATTAATGAGCAAAGCTCATCAGCCAAATCACGAGGGAGCATTGGAATATTGCGACCAGGTAAGTAGATAGTAAAGCCACGCTCACGCGCAACCTTATCCATTTCACTATCCGGTGTAATATAAGCAGTAGGATCAGCAATTGCGATCGTTAAAGCAAAATCGCCATTGTCTAACTTCTTCGCATATAGGGCATCGTCCATATCTTTAGTGGACTCACCGTCGATGGTAACAAACGGTACGTGGGTCATATCAACGCGCTCTAGATCCGCGTCATCTTTAATTTCCCAGTTATCGATACCAGCAGGCTCGCTGTTTGGCAGATCATTCTGTGCTAGCGTTACCCACCACGGTGCGATCTTGTCATCCGCATTGGTCACCTTTTGCGAGATTTCGACAAAGAAGCCGTTATCCCCTTTTAATGGGTGGCCAATCAAATGAGCAACGACCCAGTCACCTTCAGCAAAATCATTAGGGTTAAGCCCTTTCTTTACCTTTGCTTTTAGAGACTGCTTTTTGAGTTGCGGGTGATCTGGGGTCACGTTCAATTTGCCTTTGAACATTTTTACGCGACCAATAAAGCGAGTTAAGTTTTGCTCCAAAAGCTCTTCAGGCTCTGCCACCTCACGTTCATTCTCCGTGCGAATAATCGCTTTCACTTTGTCGCCATGAAGACACTTCTTCATATACGGTGGTGGAATAAAGAAGCTGGTTTTGCTATCCACTTCTAAGAATCCAAAGCCTTTTTCTGTGGCTTTGATTGTCCCTTCTTTCTTCGGGAGGTTTTCTTGAATCTGCTGTTTTAGCTGAGCCAGTAGCGGGTTATCTTGGAACATCTTAACTCTTATCGCTTGTAAAATTGCGCACACTATAACATTCGCCATTGTGCCAAGCCACACAAAGCGCCACTTTGTAAGTCTACCTAGCTCTCCAAATTGAGCAAAATGATTACGAATTCTCAATTATGTGACGACAAAAGAGTCAACCAGACCTTCTCTAGGAGTTTTTTGTGATGAAATTCAATTTTTTCTGGCTTTTTTTGTGCTTTTAGGGAATAATCCGCCTCCCTTATGTCCCTAGCGGCTTGATGCGATTTAACACTTATCCGCATCTGAATGGAATCAGCTCAATCTGGATTGGTATTGGAATTGGTAGAGCTCGTGGGACCTTTTGTTTTTTTTTGTTAATGGGATCCCAATGACAGATACTGTAATTCAATTTAGTGAATTAGCGCTAAATGACGCCATCCTTTCAGCTCTTGATAGCATGGGTTTTGTTTCTCCAACTCCTATCCAAGCAGCGGCAATTCCGCATCTTCTTGAAGGTGCTGATGCTCTAGGTAAAGCGCAAACAGGTACAGGTAAAACAGCGGCTTTCTCTCTTCCGCTATTGAACAAACTCGATCTTTCTCAACGCAAACCTCAAGCAATCGTACTTGCTCCTACTCGTGAGCTAGCGATTCAGGTTGCTGCTGAGATGAAGAACCTAGGTCAAAATATTTCTGGTCTTAAAGTTCTAGAAATCTACGGTGGTACTTCTATCGTTGATCAAATGCGTGCACTTAAGAATGGTGCGCACGTGATCGTAGGTACTCCAGGTCGTGTTCAAGACCTAATCAACCGTGACCGTCTACACCTTGACGAAGTAAACACTTTCATCCTTGATGAAGCTGATGAAATGTTAAACATGGGCTTCGTAGATGACGTGACTGCAATCATGGAGCACGCTCCTGCATCAGCTCAACGCGTTCTTTTCTCTGCAACTATGCCTCCAATGCTGAAAAACATTGTTGAGCGCTTCCTACGCGAACCAGTAATGGTTGACGTTGCAGGTAAGAACCACACTGTTGACAAAGTAGAACAACAGTTCTGGGTTGTTAAAGGTGTAGAGAAAGACGAAGCAATGTCTCGTCTACTTGAAACTGAAGAAACTGACGCTTCAATCGTATTCGTACGTACACGTCAAGATACTGAGCGCCTAGCTGACTGGCTATGTGCACGTGGCTTCAAAGCTGCAGCACTACACGGCGATATTCCTCAGTCTCTGCGTGAGCGCACAGTTGATCACATCAAAAATGGCGTAATCGATATTCTAGTTGCGACTGACGTTGTCGCTCGTGGTCTTGATGTTCCACGTATTACTCACGTATTCAACTACGATATCCCATTTGATGTGGAATCTTACATCCACCGTATCGGTCGTACTGGTCGTGCTGGACGTCAAGGTAAAGCGATTCTTCTAGTTCGCACTAACCAAATTCGTATGCTACGCACTATCGAGCGCGTAACTAAGTCTTCTATGGAAGAAATCCAACTGCCTCTACGTGACGCAGTAGCAGAAGCACGTCTAGTTAAACTAGGTGCAGAGCTAGAAGCAGAAAAAGAACACAAAGCACTAGACAAGTTTGTTGAACTCGTTGAGAAGCTACAAGAAACGCTAGAGATCGATTCTACGACTCTTGCAGCTATCCTTCTTAAGCGTCAACAAGGCAAGCGTCCTCTATTCTACATTGGCGAGGACCCAATGGTTGAAGCAATTGCACGTGACAAGCAACGTCGTCAAGACCGCCGTGAAGGTGGCCGTGATGGTGGTCGTCGCGAAGGTGGTCGTAGCTTCAACAACCAAGATTGGGATACTTACCAACTGCAAGTAGGTCGTGAGCAAGGCGTTCAAGTTAAAGACATCGTTGGTGCACTTGCTAACGAACTAGGCCTAGTGAAAGGTTCTATCGGTGCAATCAAACTAGACCAAGGTCAAACTTACGTTCAGCTTCCTAAAGCAATGAGCTCAGAGACAGCTGGCAAACTAAGTAAACTACGTATCCGTCAGAAAGAAGTTGGCGCGGTTGTATGTGACTTTGATGATTTCCGTGAACCTCGTGGTCGTCGTGATGGCGGTCGTCGCGACGGTGGTCGTCGTGATGGTGGCTTCCGTGGCAACCGTGATGGTGGCGGCTACCGTGGTAACCGCGACGGCAACCGTGATGGTAACCGCGAAGGTGGCTACCGTGGCAACCGCGATGGTAACCGTGAAGGTGGCTACCGTGGTAACCGTGATGGCAACCGCGAAGGTGGCGAACGTCGTTTCGATCGTAACCGTGGTGGCGATCACCGTGGCAATCACCGTGGTGAACGTGGTCATGGTCGTCGTGATGGCGGTCGTCGCAACGAAGACTAAGCAAATTGAAAAACCGGCGTTTATCGCCGGTTTTTTTATGTCTGATGATAATCAAATCACTAATTGATCGCCGGAGCCCGTTGACGGTACATTTTCGCACTGTAAGCAAATATGATGACAAAAAGCACCAGCGCGGCCAATCTAAATACGAGTTCTACATTGGGCCATACCAAACTAGCGCCAACTACTAACATCGTTACCCTCAACATCCAGTTGAGCGGCCCTTCTAAATAGCCTTCAATCGCTGCGATTAACGCATATGTCCCTATAATCGCCAGTAGACCGACTTCCAAGACATGGGTGATTTCCCAACTGACCAAACCACTGTAAGCAATCAATATCGGCACCAGATAGAGCCCTTTTGCTATCTTCCAAGCCATTAAACCAGTACGCATTGGCGGGGTTTTTGCGATCGTCGCTGCGGCAAATGCGGTTAAGCATACGGGGGGCGTCACATTACTGTCTTGTGATAACCAAAAAATAATTAAGTGCGCAGACAATAAAGCCAAGGCGACAGTTTCAAGACCCAATGCTTGCTCCAGTAACATACTCATAAAATCAGCAGGAACGAGTGAAATCAGTTCATTTGCCGTCACTGCTGACATAGGCGCAGAAAGCAATCCGAGCTTATCCGGCGCCGCAAGCATAAAGATTGCTTTGGCTTGCTCCGGCAATTCACCAGCCACCAGCATAGCGAGCAACTGCTGCTCCGCGAGCAATTTGTACAATGCCGGAGCTGACAGGGTACCCAATACTATATAAGCCGCAGTAACAGGTAGCCCCATACCAAGCACCAGTGATGCCAAAGCAATTAACGCTAACATCATCAGAAGATCACCACCTGCCCAGCTATCAATCATCAAGGAAAAGGTGTTCCCTATCCCCGTGGTGCTAATCACATTGATAACCAAACCTATCCCAACCAACAGCACCGCTGTTGTCGCCATATTGCGTGCGCCTTGCGCTAAAGCCTCGACAATGGCACTGATACCCATACGATGCTCTTTAGACAGCCAGCTTGCTACAACAACGGAGATAATTGATAGACCTGCGGCGTAGGTAGGGGTAAACCCTTGGACAAGGAGCGTCACCAACACGGCAAGCGGGATAAGGTTGTGCCAACCAGAAATCAACACCTGTAACAGCGAAACTTCAGAAACAGTAATCTTTTGCACTCCGCTGCGTTTCGCCTCGATTCGAACAAAAAAGCCCACGGAAAGGAAATAGATCAGCGCAGGCATAAACGAGACGGCAATAATATCGACATAAGGTATTTGCGTGTAAGAAGCCATAATAAACGCCCCTGCCCCCATAACAGGTGGCATCAATTGCCCACCGGTCGATGCGGCGGCCTCAACCCCTGCTGCAAATTTCGCAGGAAAACCTGCTTTACGCATCAATGGAATACTGATCACGCCAGTTGAAACCGTGTTCGCAACACTGGAACCTGATACCGACCCCATTAGCCCACTACCAATCACGGCGATAAATCCTGGACCTCCAATGATCTTTCCTGCCGCAGCTCGAGCAACATTGATAATGTAATCCCCAACCCCTGAACGCACTAAAAATGCGCCAAAGAGAATAAACATAAACACGAAGCTCCAACTGATGCGTGCAATTGGACCAAACATCCCCTCCGAAGAATAGAAACTCCGGTATAACAAGGTCTCTACACTCAAACCTGGAAAATGGAAAATACCACTTGCCCATTTTCCCCACCACACGACATAGCTCAAGCAGACAACAATCAGTACCGGAATAAACCACCCCATTGTTCGGCGAATAAGCTCTGTCACTATGACTATCGCCATAATGGCAAATATCCAGTCACTGGTGACAAACTTAACCCCTCGCTCATAAAGAGCATCTTCCGCGAACGGCAAATATATAAGACAAGCAACAGCCCCCAGCGCGATAATAATATCGAAAACTAAAGCGGGTTTACTGTTAATTAGGCGGCGGTGAGCGGGATAGAGCAAGGCACACATCACGGCAAAACCAGCGAAGTGCGTTGCGGAAATCCATAGCTCGGACAGAGTTGAAAAGGTGTTAAACCAGATATGTAAAAGGGACAGCAGCACACCCAATACTGTAACTGTGGTCGCTACCCATTTTGTTTCGATGCGAGTTGCAAGCTCAAATTGACTGAGCTTGACTTGTTGGGCGTCACTCATAACGACTCCGTTAGCAATGAGAGACGCAATGTCTCAAACTCATTTTCGAGTTGAGACATTGCTAACACTAGCCAATTAAATTGGCATTACCCAGATTATTGAAGAATCAGCGATTCCGGCACATCAATACCCATCTCTTGATAGTATTTCACCGCGCCAGGATGGAGCGGAACCGGTAAGCCTGCGATCGCCTTTTCTATCGCCATTGCTTTTGTCGCTTTGTGGATGCCTTGTAAGAAAGGTAGATTCTCGTAGATCGCTTTGGTCAACTGATAAACGTCATCGTCCGAAACATCATGACGAACCGCGAGAAAGTTTGGCTGCGCGATGGTGTTAATCGCTTTATCAACGCCAGGATAAGTACCCGCTGGAATCTCATACTTGGTCCATAGATTGTATGAACCGTTAGCTTGTTTGATCTGCTCATCAGTAAATGAGAGGATTTGAATCTCCTCGCCCAAGGCAGCAAACGCTTGAGTCACAGCACCAACTGGCACGCCCGCAGGGGTGTTCATTCCATCAATCGTGCCATTTTGTAGCGCACTCGCACTGCCACCGTACCCCATATGAGCAAGATTGAAACTTGCCACATCAACTCCTAGCCCTTGCATAATCTGGCGGCCAGAGTTTTCTGTCCCGGAATTCTTTTTACCAATTGAGAACTTCTTATCTTTGAGATTATTGAGATCACTCACGGTTCCCGTTTGCGCTAAATCACTACGAACGATGAAATGTTCAACGTTTTGCCATAACATCGAAACCGAACGTAACTCTTCTTGGCGAGCTTTATAAGGGCCTTCACCATTCCATGCCCAAGCCCCATAAAGACCTTGTAGGATTGCAAACTGCGCTTCGTTTTCATTCAGCAGCTTTACATTCTCTCCAGACCCAGCAGAGCTGATCGCAGAGAGTGAGAACTTATACTGCGGCGTCAACTTAACTTTACTCAATGTGGCGAGTGCAACGCCAACAGGATAATAGGTTCCTCCCGTTGAAGCGGTCGCTAAAATATAGCTACGTTCTTGTGCCATGACTTGGCCGGATAAACCGATACATGCAGCAGCTAGAGCCAAACCTTTGGCTAACTTAGAAACTTTCATCTGTGACTCTCCATGTGTTTTATTGGCAATCAACGCTGATTTGCCAGACGCGTTATACACCCACCGATTGCGGTCAGTTTGAGCGGCAACCGTGAACTGGTTGCTTATAAAGTAAGCGATATAAAACCACCAAGGAAGGATCTAGATCTCACTTATTGATAACAATAAGTTAACAGTATTTTTAAGTGTAAAAAAAGAGCGCCTAAATCGGCGCTCTGGAAAATGATCGATGATAACGAAGGCAATTAGGGGAGACTTGTCGTCGTTAACTTTGGGTTGAAAGCGCGTAACACTTAACCGTATTTCTCTCTATCAAGGTTGGCTCTAGCTGCACCACAAGCGCATCTCGAGACAAATCTTCAAGCTTACTTAACAGGGTTTCCACAGCCGCTTGGCCCAAGCGGTACTTAGGCTGATGTATCGTCGTCAATGGCGGAGTCATAAACTTGGCGATATGAATATCATCGTAGCCAATAATTGAAAAATCTTGCGGAACAGATAATCCTTTCTCGTGAGCGGCATTGATCACCCCCATCGCCATCATATCGTTACAAACAAATAACGCACTTGGCAAAGGGCCTTTATCATACATTCGGTTAAATGCCTGATAACCGCCATCACATTCGAAGTTCGATTCGACAATCCAATGGGGATTGAACTCTAACCCAGCTTCACGCATCGCACGCTTGTAGCCTTCGTAACGCATCTGAGCTTGATGACGATGCAACGGTCCTGTGATACACCCGATCTGAGTATGACCATTTTCAATCAGATATCTCGCCGCCATATAGCCACCTTGCAGCGAGTTATCTTGGATCTTATCGCTGGCAAACAGCATCGGCCCCCAGTCCATGACCACCACGGGAACGTCTGGGTATTTCTCGAAGATATCAATACGCTCCCCTTCTAATGAAGAGCACATCAAAATCATTCCATCGACCCGTTTTTGCAGTAGAGTATTAATCGAAGCTTTCATGCGCTGCGAATCCCCTTCTGTATTACACAGAATCAGGTTGTACCCCTTTTGATAACAGCAACGCTCAACGCCTTTCACCACTTCACCAAAAAATGGGTTGGTTGATGTCGTCATCAGCATACCCAAGGTTTTGGTTCGATTCATTTTCAAGCTTCGAGCGAGCGCTGAAGGCGTATAATTGAGATCTTGTGCCGCTTGATTAACTCGTGCAGAGATTTCCTCACTCACATAGCGGGATTGATTGATAACATGACTGACTGTCGAAGTAGATACACCGGCCAGTCTGGCAATATCTTTCATGGTTGCCATGCTATCGTTCTCCTTTATTGCTTGGCGAGGAATTCTTCAACCTCGTCACGACGAGGAATAGATGTCTGGGCTCCAAGGCGTGTAACGCTGATTGCGGCTGCACCGTGGGCAAATTTAATCGCCGATTCTATCGGCATATCCTCTAACAAGCCAGTGACAAATGCGCCATTAAATGTGTCACCTGCCGCTGTCGTATCAATCGCATCTACTTTATAGCCCGCAATCAATTCACCGCGACCATTTTGACTCAACCAAACACCTTTGGACCCCATTGTAATCATCACGATTTCAATCCCCTTAAGGTGCAATGCCTGTGCTGCTAGCTGAGCGGTTTCACTATCTACAACGGTAATACCAGTGAGGACTTCAGCCTCGGTCTCATTCGGGGTAATCACAGCGATATTTTTCAACAAGCTCTCCGGCAAATGCTTTGCTGGTGCAGGATTTAGTATCACGCTTGTGCCCGCTTCTTTTGCGACTTCGATAGCTCGTTCGATGCCCTCCAACGGCGTTTCTAACTGAGTAAGCAGGTACTTGGCTTGACGAATCGCGGGTAAATCTGCTTCTATCGCCTCTGCCGTTAAGCAGTCATTCGCTTCCGCTGAAATGCAAATGCTGTTTTCACCACTTGCAGCCACTTGAATCATAGCAATGCCCGTTGGCGTATTCGGCTGAAGCTTCACGCCCTGAGTATTAATGCCATCAAGCTTAAAGCTTTCGCGAATATTAATTCCAAATGAGTCATCACCAACGCAGGCAATAAACCCAACATCGGCATTTAGACGAGCTGCGGCAACAGCCTGATTGGCACCTTTACCGCCAGGGATAACTTGATAATTATGACCATGTAGCGTCTCACCTGGACGCGGAAAAGAAGGCACTTGAAGAACATGGTCAGCGTTAACACTACCTAATACCACTAACTTATTCATATGGTTATCCTCGGTTGTTTCACAACCATTTGTGTTTCTGATAAATAGATTTAAGTAAGCACACACTGCACTTAGTTAAAGCCACTAGTGAGTTAACGAAAGCTCCTGCCGCCCAACGGCAGCAGGAACTCCATTACGACTATTTAGTCACAACTTTAAGTGGTACTGGGATGTTGGCTTCGACCTGTTCGCCTTTAAGAACTTTCGCTGCAGTCTCAACACCAAGTGCACCAATCAAGTCAGGTTGTTGAGCAATCGTTGCGCCTAGCATGCCACGATTAACAGCTGCAATACCGTCATCCGTGCCATCAAAACCAACAATCAACACCTCTTTGCCTGATGCTTGCACTGCGCGAAGTGCGCCTAATGCCATTTCATCATTCTGAGCAAATACTGCTTGTACATCTGGATTAGCAGCAAGTAAGTTCTCCATGACGTTTAGACCTTTAGTGCGGTCAAAATCAGCTGGTTGGCTTGCCAATAGCTCCATCTCGCTGCCTTTCACTGAGTTCATGAAGCCTTCACCACGTTCACGTGCTGCCGATGTACCCGCAATACCTTCTAGTTGAATAACTTTCGCTTTCTCGCCCACTTTTTCCATAATGAACTTACCTGCCATTTCACCACCAGCAACGTTATCAGAAGCAATATGGCTCACTACTTCACCGCGTGATGCGCCTCGGTCAAGAGTCAGTACAGGAATGTTAGAGCGGTTAGCAATGCGAATCGCATTAGAAACGGCATCAGAGTCCGTTGGGTTGATCAAGATTGCCTTTACACCACGAATGGTCAAGTCTTCAACGTTTGATAGCTCTTTGCTTGGGTCATTTTGTGAATCCAAAACAATCAAATCGTAGCCGAGCTCTTTCGCCTTTGCTTCCGCGCCATCTTTCATCGTGACAAAAAACGGGTTATTAAGCGTCGACAGAACAATCGCCATAGTATCCTGCGCTTGAGCTGATACGGAAACTGTAGAAGTAAGTAGCGCCGCTGAGATTAGAGTCGCAAGTTTTTTCATCGTATTAGTCCTTTGTATCGAGCGAGCCAAGCGAGCTTGGCTCTAGAGTTATTGGTGTAAAATGTCAGTTACTTATTTTTGTTATCCACGATTACTGCCAGAAGGATAACCACTGCTTTAGCAATCATCTGGTAGTAAGAAGATACGTCGAGAAGGTTAAGAGCGTTGTTCAGGAAGCCAATTATCAGTGCACCGATAAGTGTCCCCATGATACGTCCTTTACCCCCCATTAAACTGGTTCCGCCTAACACAACCGCAGCAATGGCATCAAGCTCATAACCCATACCGGCAGTAGGCTGTGCTGAAGATAGTCGAGAAGTAATGATGATGCCCGCTAGCGCTGCCAATAGACCACAAATGGCATAGACACCGATTTTTACGCGGTCAACGTTAATCCCTGAAAGACGCGCCGCTGATTCATTGCCGCCCACTGCGTAAACGTAGCGACCAAAGCGGGTGTGATTTAACAGATACCAAGCCGATGCAAACACAATGACCATCAACCAAACAGGGACTGGAACACCGAGTGTGTAACCCGTACCAAACCAAGCGAACACGTCTGCGGTATCGGTAAAGCCAGTAGAGATAGGACGCCCGTCGGTGTATACCATGGTCACACCACGTAGCAAGGTCATGGTTACAAGAGTCGCGATAAATGCTTGAACTTTACCTTTGGCGATAATGATGCCGCTAATTGCACCGAGTGCGGCACCCGCGACAAGTGCGGTAGGCACTGCCACCATAACAGGCACTTCCAGCCCAATCATCGTGGCAGCAAAGGCACCACATAGCGCGAGCACTGAGCCAACACTTAAGTCGATTCCTGCGGTCAAAATAACCAGCGTCATACCGACAGCGATAATCGCATTCACCGAGGTCTGACGGAGAATATTCAGGATGTTATCAACGGTAAAAAAGTTGGGGTTTAAAAACGAGACGACCACAATCAAAAGCAGTAAAGCAATCAAAGATTTCTGCTCAATTAGCCACTCTTTACTAAACAGCTTTTTGCCATTAGCTTGGTTTGTTTTGCTCATGGTTTCAGTACTCATGCTGCTTCCTCATTGATCTGCTTACCTACTGCGCAGGCGAGTAATTTTTCTTGGTCGGCATCCTTAGCGGCAAACATCCCGCTCACACGCCCTTCGTGCATAACCATTATGCGGTCGCTCATACCAAGCACCTCTGGCATTTCAGATGACACCAAAATGATGCTCATGCCTTCCGCTTTGAATTTATTGATTAATTGGTAGATCTCTTTCTTCGCGCCTACATCAACCCCGCGAGTCGGCTCATCTAAGATCAAAACCTTAGGTTTAGTCATTAACCCTTTAGCAATGGCAACCTTTTGTTGGTTACCACCGGATAGATTACCGATGATCTGTTCGCGGGTTGGGGTTTTGATATTGAACAGCTTGATAAAGTCATCGACCGCGAGCACTTCATCGCTATGTTGAATTCGACCACCTTTTGACAACTTGTCTAATGCACAAAGAGACATGTTCTCTTTCACCGAGAGTCCCAGCACTAAGCCATCGCCTTTCCGATCTTCTGAGATGTAAGCAATACCATTGGCTAAGCCGTCTTGTGGGCTCACGGGATTAATCGTTTTATTATCGAGGTTAATCACACCACGCTCACTTGGCAGAGCCCCATAAATCACTTTCATTAGCTCTGTGCGCCCGGCCCCCATCAAACCTGACACGCCAAGAATTTCACCACGTTGTAAGGTGAAGCTCACGTCGTGAACACCTGAGCCAGTTAAACCAATAACCTCAAGGCAAGTATCGCCATGCTTAACGTCAATGCGTGGGTACTGCTCTTCCAGCTTTCGACCAACCATCATCTCGATTAGGCCGTCTTCGTCCGTATCCGAAACCAAACACTCGCCGATGAACTTGCCGTCACGCAGAACGGTAATATCGTCGCAAATCTCAAATATCTCTTTGAGTCGATGCGAGATATAAACAATGCCGCACCCTTGCTCGCGCAACTCGTTGATCACGGTAAACAGCGATTCCGTTTCCGTATCGGTTAACGCGTCAGTAGGCTCATCCATAATGATCACTTTTGACTCAAATGAGAGTGCTTTGGCAATTTCAACCATCTGCTGCTCACCAAGACTTAGATCACCCAAAAGTGTTTTTGAACTGTGTTTAACGTTAAGCCTTTTCAGTAATTTATCGGCTTCATCGTACATCTTCGCCCATTGGATCTGACCAAATGCCCCTGTAAACTCACGACCAATAAAAATGTTCTCGGCAATGGTAAGCTCCGGGATCAAATTGAGCTCTTGGTGAATGATACTAATGCCAGCATGTTGAGAGTCGCGCGGGCCTTTAAATGCCACCGGCTTACCTTGGTACTGAATGGTGCCGGAATCTGAGGCATGAATACCGGTCAATACTTTCATTAAGGTTGACTTACCAGCCCCATTCTCACCAAGAAGCGCCATCACCCGCCCCGGATAGACATTCAAACTGGCACGGTCGAGTGCTTTTACGCCGGGGAAAGCTTTTTCAATCTCGCTGAGTTGTAAAATTGCTTGAGTCATAACTCGTCCTCAATTCGGTATGGTTAAAAAACCACACCTGCTTGGAAAATGACGTTGGCATAAGGGGTGCACTCACCTGTGCGAACCACCGCCTTACTTTGATGAGTCAGTTGTTTGAATTCTTGGTGAGAAACATACTCAATATTGAATACTTTGCCGCAACGCGCTTGCTCGAGTTCGAGCTCGCTAAGCAAAGCTTGGTGTAGTTCAGGGCTAACATCTACGAACTCTTTAGCCATAACCACGCCTTCAATCTGTGATTCAGTCAAAATCACACGCACGGTATCGATAAAACTAGGGACCCCATGGGTCAAAGCTAAATCTATACGCGTCACATGGTCTGGGATCGGTAAACCGGCATCGCAAATCGTTATTTCATCAGTGTGTCCAAGCGTAGACACTAAGTAAGCAACTTCTGAGTTTAATAGGGTACTTTTTTTCATTTCATTGACCTTCAATCACACGCTTTCTCGACAATTTGGTTCTGTTATAAAACTTGATTCAGTGTTAATAGAAAACCCATCGAAACGTTTCGATGACAATATAGATCAGAAATATTTATGATCATCCCGATAAAACTCGTTGTGTGATTTAGATCGTCATTAGAGAGGAATACATCACACAATAATGACATTGATCACTTAAATCATAAGAAATACTGCGTTCAAACTCAGTAACTGGGGTTCGACAGGCCATTTATTGACCAAGAAAAAATTAAACAAATAAAAACAATAATTTGACTACTTGTCTCCTATCAGAGCTATAATTTTAAGGCTATTGTGCTTGGGCTTTTCTGTAACGTGATTTGCTCAGCCGTTGTGCAATTCGTCGTTATCTAGCCAGAGGCTGGCTATTTTTATCAAGGAATCTAATGTGAAAAAATTATTGATTATGCTCAGTGTCACTCTCGTGATGATCGGCTGTACTGAGGTTGGCAGTGAAGCGTGGTGCGACGATATGAAGCAAAAAGCGAAGGGTGACTGGACAGCCAATGAAGCAGCGGATTTTGCTAAACACTGTATATTCAAGTGACTTTATAGGTCAGGATTCTAAGCAATGTCACTGGAGCGAGTTTCCTTGGTCAGTAAACGTCGTTTACGATTTTTTTGCCCAGTCTACCAGTCAAGTTATGTTCGCTGAACCAAGCTTCTAGACGTTACTTGAGTACATTTTCCAACTATGAGACTTGCCTTGCGTCAGGCTTGGCATTATTCTCTAACCTAAAGTGTTCAATGCTTAGCTAAGCCGTAGATATATCTCTACACATTTTTTTGCTCGCTGGGTTGCGAAGCTTGGAATAAAATCCCTAATCCAAATATTCATTGCGCTCTTTGGCATCGATTACAGCAAAGCGCAACAAAACTAATGTTTACGCTTATGGACCAAGATAAGTTTACCAATATTTATCGCTTACCAACTGCCCTTCAGATCCGTATTGGACGCTGGCAGCAAACTTTTAATGGCACATCAGATATTGTTCTGCATAACGCCATTGAAGTGCGAAACAAGCAATTTAAACGCCCAGAGTTTTTGCCTACAGGTTGGCACGTAAAGCCATTTAAATTGGATGATATATCGATCACTCATCATGGCAAGTACATCCAAACTGCGATGCGTACCATGCTGGATCGAAAGGTCTCTTACAAACGAGTCTATTTGTCACGCGTGCCATTTGAGCAAGCAGAACCCGCACTGCATGACTACAAGCTAGAGTGGATCAAAAAGCACAATCGGGTTGCCAACAAGTACAATCAGATCAAGAAAAAGCAGTTTATGCGTTTTGCCTACGAAGAAGTTGAAACGCTCTACCCTTCTATTCCAAAAGGCGAATTTGATAAAGCGTTATGGAACAAGTTGGTGATTTCAGAACTGGGACCAGCGAAAAAATTTGATAACCCGTATTTTGTCAAAAAAGCCTGCTTTTAGTACCAGCCGACCACAACAACGGAAAAGGGAACATCTTGTTCCCTTTTTCAATCTTAGAATACGCCGTTTAAACGGGCTTAAGTAATAAGTTATTTCGCGCTAGTCCCTTGCGAACACTGCTGCACATCTTGCCAAAACGACGAATCTCGTCAAACTGTGGCACCACACCGCGTGACATTGCACTTTGCCAGTAACTCAGTTCGCCATCGACCATCTCGAGCAGCTTCTTTGGACAACCAATACAACTTCCTTTTGAACTACACACGAACGTTTCTGGCTCGTACAGTGGGAGTTCTGCTAAGACTTCTTCAATGATATTTTTCATCGCTGTCATGCGATCGGGTTTCTTGTTCGATTTCATTAGAGCAACTGCTGTCAGGATCTTGTGTCGCGGATTATATGTGCTAGGCGCAAGATTTCAAGCGTGGCTTGTTTAGGCTATATTGATAATCCAAATAGAAGACGAATTAAGGACAGTTCATGGATCAGCACGTTCTCGACTTTTGGTTTGAGGAATTACAACCGAAAGATTGGTTTATGGTTAACCCTGAGGTTGATCAACATATTCAACAGCGCTTTGCTCCATTGGTTGAGCAAGCTGCGCAATGTGAGCTTTTTCACTGGCGAAAGAGTGCGCACGGACGTTTGGCAGAGATCATTGTCTTAGATCAGTTCTCTCGAAATATCTATCGCAATACACCGCGCGCTTTTAGTCAGGATCCGCTCGCGCTTGCTCTGGCTCAAGAAGCGATCAGTATTGGAGCGGATCAAGCGCTATCTGTCGAGCAGCGGGCATTTCTCTACATGCCTTATATGCATAGTGAGTCCGCACAGATCCATCAACAAGCCGTCACACTCTTTAATCAGCCAGGTATGGAAAACAATTACGACTTTGAACTGAAACACAAAGTGATTATTGACCGCTTTGGCCGATATCCCCATCGCAACGAGATCCTAGGTCGTCCTAGTAGCGATGAAGAACTCGAATTTCTCGCCCAGCCAAACTCACGTTTTTAAATGAGTACTTTTATTGCAGGTCTAGCCCTTGGACTCTCCTTGATTATCGCCATTGGAGCGCAAAATGCGTTTGTACTTAAACAAGGTATCCAACGTCACCACGTTTTTTTGGTCTGTTTTATCTGTGCTCTATCGGATGCACTACTGATTTCGGCAGGCGTGGCTGGCTTTGGCGTATTGGTCAAACAGTTTCCAAACTTAGAGATGATCGCACGCTACGGAGGCGCACTGTTTCTTGTTTGGTATGGATTGCGCAGTTTGTACTCGGCGTGGAAAACCAACCATGCCCTTACGCCTCAAGGCAATAGCAACTCAAGTGCGTGGCACACCGCATTGCTCTGTTTGGCGTTTACATGGCTCAATCCACACGTCTATCTTGATACGGTGGTGTTACTCGGCTCCATTTCCACCCAGTACGAACCAGAAAAACTCCAGTTTGCGCTTGGGGCAATGACGGGGTCGTTTCTGTTTTTCTTCAGCTTGGGTTATGGCGCTCGGCTGCTTGCGCCTGTATTTCGTCATGCACGAGCGTGGAAAGTGTTAGAAAGTGCCATTGGTATGATCATGTTGCTGTTAGCGTTTAAACTGATCATTTGAGCAACAGTTTGGGAGAGAGCATGCTTAAGATTGTTGGATTAGATCACGTGGTGCTGCGTACCACCCAACTGGATAAAATGCTGGAGTTTTATCAACACAAACTAGGGTGTCCAATTGAGCGCACGTTACCCGAGCTGGGACTGACTCAGTTACGTGCAGGGTCCGCTTTAATTGACATCGTCACGGTAGATAGTGAGCTAGGTCGATTAGGCGGTAAAGCACCGCAGCAAAATGGAAGAAACATGGATCATCTCTGCTTACAGATTGAACCGATATCAGAAACTGACTTAATCACACTCTTCGCGCAACACCAACTTCGCCCAGAGGATTTTGTTGAGCGCTATGGCGCTCAAGGGTTTGGTCGTTCAGTTTACCTCACAGACCCAGAGGGTAATATTGTCGAGCTTAAACCAACTAAGGAAAACCTATGATCAGTTGCAGCCAATACGACTATCTTGAAATCGCCTGCCTTTATCATTTTCCCGTCAAGTTGACCTTACTTGATGGACACGAACTATCTGGCATTGCTTGCGATACCGGCTATAACGCATTAAAACAAGAGTGTCTGATCCTCGAAGTCGAGGGCACGCGTGAATATGTCGTCACCGACAACCTCAAAAGTCTACGAGTCACTTTAGATAACCCTCACTTCTCATTTGTCGAATTTAAGCAATAAAAAATCCAGCCGTAGCTGGATTTCTCTCTAACAACTTTAGCTTATAGCTTGTAGCAGCAGTCTAAGCGGTAATCATCGCCATTTTTCGCGGTGTACTCTTTATCTTCACTGCAAGCCATTGGTTTTCCTTTCTTGTCGCCTTTCACCAAGCTGATCCAATGACGCATCGCTGAACTGGCTTCCATATGTGGAAAAGTCGTGCATGTTTCCATTTGGATATCGTCAATAGTAATAAATTCAACACTACCCGTACCTCTTTGACGACCAAAAGTCACTTCCATATGGCTACCTGTACCATCACGGAACAGAATTGAATGTGGGTGTTCTTTCTCCCCTGTAAAGGCAACGAAATGCTTAGGGTGTTTTAGACCACTGTGCGTACCATCTTTGAAAAACGCCATAACGTGACGTAAATCAATTACGTACTCAGTCACATCACAGTGCGAGCCGTTCTCTAGAGGGAACAGTTTATCTAGCAACTGCTTAGTCTTCATCTGCTTTTCTTGTGCTTGGTCCGCTTTAATTGCTTCCACGGCAAAGACTGCGTTCGCAATAAAAGAAGTCGAATTTGTTTGGATGTCATTGTTTTCGAACGTTTGCATATTCATAGTCTTTCCCTCGCGTATAACGCACAATTCTTAATATCCTTGGCAGTTCATGAAACCTGCAATCCAACGAGATTGTAAATTTGTGAACTTGCTTACTAGGTAGATTAGCGAATTTTTTACTACAATTTCACAACAAAAATTTTACACTGTGAATTTTACAAAATGCTGCTGTCAAAAAGTTTAATCCGTCAGTCCCATTTTTTAGGGACCAAGATAAGAAATCTAAGAAAACGTAACCATTTAACCATGGAAGATCTCTCTGCCCGTTGTATTCGCATCAACCCCGAGTACGCCCCTTCCGTCTCCTACCTTTCGATGATTGAGCGAGGAAAGCGTGTTCCAAGTATCGATATGCTTGAAGTTATCGCTGAAGTTTTCCAAAAGGATCCCGCATGGTTTCTTGACGATGAACCGACTCAAGAGGACATCACCCCAGATAAAGGTAACCGGGGTGGAATCAGTGGCATGGCGTTAGAGCCTAGTTTTCTTTTTTCCAAAGAGATCTTACAGATCGCCATCCCTGAAATGCTCTCTCAAACCGGAATAACAGGTCGCCAGTTCGCCCACCTATTGATTCGGGCACATCAGGAAAGTCACCAAAACCATTTTCCCGATCTCGAGCGAGCGGCAGAAGAGATAGGCTTAAAACGCCTGAACTTGTCGACACAAGATCTTATGAATATCGCCCGAAGCATGGGGTTAACCATACGTTGGATTTCTCGCGCCCCACAAGATGTGGTTGATGAGATGGGAATGAGCGCTAAGCAAGTGGTCACCTCTTTTTTTGAACCACCAGGCAGTATTTATCTGAATGAAATCCTGCGTGATTACCCTACGCGCTTGAAATATGACTTAGCGGTTTATATTGGTCACTGTGTACTTCACAGCAAGGAAGGATTGAAGAGCGTCCTCTCTGTCGGCCATGCGAACAGCTGGGAAGAGCAGCCCGAGCAAAGCAATAATACCGAACTTAACTCACAACACATTCTTCAAGCATGGCGAGATTTTGAGTCGAGCTTTTTTGCTGGGGCTCTGCTGTGCCCCAAAGTCCCATTTAGGCAATTGCTCGATCGGAACGGTTATGAGATTGATGTGCACAAAAAGGCAGGCGTATCTCCTTCTGTCGCCATGCGTCGTATGACGGTGGTCTCTCCTTACCCTCATTGGCACTACTTTGATGCCTATGGCGAAAATAAACTCAAAGCAGTCTATCGAGGTAATGGTATTCCTCTGCCATGGGGAAACATGCGAAAGGTTAACGACCCATGTCAGCATTGGGCGGTGTTTCGACGTCTATCCCAACCTCAAACTGGTAGCTCTGCACAGATTTCCATTCTTCATGTCGGCGATGAACCAAGAATCTATTGTTGTGAGTCAATGAACATGACCGATCCTGCAGGGAACAATCGTGTACTCTGCGCTGGTATTGACCTCAATCCGGCGATCAACGCACAAGGTGGGCATGCATTAAGTATCGCGGAAGAGCTGAAAGCCCTCTGTGTTGAGAATGGAGGCAGTGCTGCTATCCCTCAACATATCAAACGTGAGTTCACCACTATAGCGAAGATACTCAACATCAACTGGGTAGAACGAGGGTTAGACTCTGATGCACGTGTCATTTGCTCACGTGGGGCGGTTTGCCCACGTCAACCTAGTTGCTACAGCGATTGAGAAACCCAGATAGAAAAAAAGCCAATCACAACAATATGATTGGCTATATATGAATGTGAACAAATTAGTAGGTTCACTAACAACGTCAGTTGGCTAGGTGACCCTCGGCTTAATAAGGGTCACTTTATCTAAAGCATTTAATGTGCCAACTTTATAAATGGGATAAATGCTATAAAAACGGTTAAACAATCAGCGATTGCAGCAAAACAGCGTGCATAAATCCATTGCAAAATGCAAATGTCGATGCAATATGCAATTTTTCGGGATCGCATAATGCAAAAACCTACTTTGTGTCACGTAGCTTATCTTGATACATAGCATCATCTGCTTCGCGAAGAATATCTTCGACAGACGCCATTTCAGGTTGATACATCGCGTAGCCAATACTCGCACTGAACTCAATTGAGTGTCCATCGTAATCCAATGGTTCATCACAGAGACAACGAGCAACATTCGCCACAATCGTTTTGGCGTTGCTTTCTTCCCGTACTCGCGGTAACAAAACCAAAAACTCATCGCCCCCAACGCGTGCGACCACATCAGAGCCGCGCAAAGCTTGTTGGACACGCAGACCAACCGCTTTTAGCACGCTGTCTCCAGCATCATGACCATACCGATCGTTAATCTGTTTAAACTTATCGAGATCAATATTCAACAGAGCAAAGCACTCTTTGGACTCAGAGCGCTGCGCCATCGAAAACTGCCGTTTGAGGGTAAACATAAAGTAGCGACGGTTAGGTAAACTGGTTAGCTCATCATGGAGCGAGCGCTGATTGGCCTGGTGATACAAAAAATAGACGGCAGCAAAGGCGATACACAGCATAAGTAAAGAGCTGTAGCCAATTAGTCGAGCACCATTAAGTTGATACCAATCCGTTTCGCTAAGAAAGCCGTTATCGATTGTCGAACTGATTCGCCAAGTCCCATGAGGAAAATGCACTAACTCGCTCGAAAAAGCATTGGCGTGCTCATCACCCTCACCAAATATTTGGCTTACCGCCTGCTGTTGGCTATCTAAAGAAACAATACTAAGTCGATAGTGCTTAGAGAGTTGATAGACACCCGCGTCGCGTAATAAGTTACTCAAACCAATTACAACGCTGGCAACTCCCCAGTAATTTTGATTGAAGGGAGGATCGGTAAATATCGGCACACGAGCGACAAGCCCTCTTTCACCACTGGAAAAATGCACAATGTCTGAAATAAGCGCCTCTTCGACGACTTTGGCTTCTTGTACAGCGCTCCACGCCTCTGGTCTATCCCGATAATCACTACCAATAAAACGACGATGGTGATTAGGGTAGACATATTCCACCACATCATCGGGCGCTAAAAGAATGGCATTAATATGTGAACTGCGCTCTATGATGTTTTCGGCGATCGCTTCCCATTGTTCTTGGCGGAACTCTCGATTCGTGGCCACAACTACGGGTAGGCTATTGACTAGGTAGATATCCGAGATAATCAGTGATTCCAGTTTTGCTCGGATTATTGACAACTCTTCTTTCGCATTTTCCTGTTCAATTTGACTAATGTATTGGTGCTGCAAGCTGGTCATGTACTCTATACAAGCAACCGTGATAACGATGAGGATAGCAAAACACAACGTCAATGGACGGTGCCAGCTACGTCTGAACCTCATATACTCCCCCGAAAAATGAGCTGAATTTACAATTAGATTTAATAACCGATGATCTTGCGCCATCGTTTGGTTTAAAACATACAAGCAACAACTAATACTTAATGTTGAGTTATATCTTTATCATTTATTACAAAATATAATAAAACTGGTGAAATTACATCGAATTTTGCACAAAAAATACCAAAAATGACGTTTTAGGAGTGTCAGGGATATGTCAAGTAATCTCATGTGGCATGAAGTCGACGGTGGGAAACTATTATTGATAAAGAACTTTTTGCCAAAAGCGCAAGCTGATACCAATTATCAAACTTTACTCAATCAGACACCGTGGCAACAAGAAGCTATCACTATGTTTGGTCGGCACGTTCTTCAACCTCGCCTTCAAGCATCGTATGGGGAACATGCCTATCAGTATTCTGGCCTAGTACTTTCACCCAAACCCATGCCAGCACTCATCACACAATTGAAAAAGCAATGTGAGATCGTTTGCCAACAGCCATTTAATACCGTTTTGCTTAATCTTTATCGCGATGGACAGGACTATATGGGTTGGCATCAAGACAATGAGAAAGAACTCGGCGTCAACCCAGTGATCGCCTCAGTCAGTTTGGGTGCGGTGCGTAAGTTTGCGATAAAACGTAAAGATGGCTCCGCTAAACTCGACTTTCAATTGAACCACGGCAGCCTATTGGTTATGGCTGGAGAGCTACAACACCACTGGCGTCACTCACTACCCAAGACTAAGCGGATTTCAGAGCCAAGAATTAACCTTACTTTCCGTTATATCGTGCCCGAATTTCAATAGCGTCAAATCCCGACTGGTGCGCTGATATTCCGTTAAGGTCAGCGTAAGAGCCTGACTACGATATGTTTGTTATCAATCTGACATGTTGCTCACATTGACAGCAAAGATATTTGCTAAGCTAAGCACTTCAACACTCATTGAGCTAGGAACTGCTAATGCGTCGAACTTTTTCCTTATTACTACTTGGGTTCTCTTTATCCCACACCGCTTTTGCTGATACCTCTGCAGCGTACCAAGAGTCGGCCGATCTCATTAAACAAACATACGAGCAAAACCTATACACCTTACCCGCTTTCAAGGAAGGGCATTATGGTTTGAGAATGTATCGCCAAACCCTAGATAGCAAGTACTCAGCCGCAATCTGGAGTGACCTAGCAAGAGTGGCAAGTCGCCTCAACCACTTTGCGGCAGAGGTGAACACACCTGAAAGCATCTATATCTACTCTGAGGGAAGATTGTCTGGCTACATTGGGGATGATGATGAGCGCAGCATTCGCCGCTTCAACGCGACAAAACACATGCCTGAATACCTCTATCTCGGGGTTGACCTGCTTGGCTCAATGGCACGTGCGAATGAATATGGCCTGAAACATAAACAAGACCAAAAACTGCGTGAGGTTATCCGTCGCTATGATTTTGCCCGTTACGCTACCGACCCCGAAATGATTCGAGCGTGGGCAGCTCAGCTCGCCAATCAGGTATATTGGTTGCGTCAACTAGGAGAACAAGATGTCGTCGATCAGTTTATTGATAGTTTTCGCAAAACCTATCCCGACGCGATAGATAAAAAGCTCTCACCGCAGCAATACGGCAATAAACTTTATGGCATGACGCACATTATCTTTGCCGACTCTAACTACTACCAAAAGCAAGTCAATGAGCAAGATCACCAATGGATATACGACTACTTCCGTCAAAACATTGATCAAATTTTGCTTAGAGCGAAAGAGGACGTAATCGCCGAAGTCGGCCTCTCGTTTTTGCTGGCTGGGTTAGATAACGACCCAGTGGTCGCGAAAACCCGTAAGGCGATCAACAAAGCCATCGATAAACAACAAGGTATGATCCCTTCCGTCACTGGTGATTTCGATTTCTCTCACGGTGAGCATAGAAATGTGCTGGCAATTATGTTGCTCGACTGGCAGCAAGTAAATCAAGCACCTACCTACCAAAAGCAACCTGAGATATTCACTCGCTTACCTTATGGACTCGAGCCAAAATAAAAGCCTTTAACATCTCTATGTCGCCCTCGCCGCAACGCGAGGGCGACGATACTAGGCCAAACGAGACTCTCGGCGTTCCAACCACTTAGGCAACAACACATTCATTACACTCGAAATAACAATTAACCCGAGTCCAATAACTTGAAAACGATGGAACGTCACGTCAAAAAAGAGCAGTTGCCAAATAGCAGTAAACAGCAAGTTGGTAAAAATGAGTGGTGCTAACTGTGAACCCGAATCCGCTAGCCGATAGGCTTTCGCACGAAATACCTGAGTATTGATGATCAGCACCGCCAAAAGCAGTAGCACAACCACGACCATTAAAGAACTCACTTGCTGAGGATGCCACAATGTCTCACCACTGTGGGCAGAAAACAGAACCAGCGGAGCAATGAGTATTGCAGCAAAAGTAAATGACCAGAAGTTAATCTCATAGGGATTGAGTTCACTTTTGCTTGCTCGGTAAAGACTTAACTGTGAACCGGCGTTAAATGCTCCCGCTGATAGGCCAATAAAGAGCTCAGGACGTAGTTCAATCCCCCCCACATCACCAGCCAATAGCATCACCCCAACAAACGTGGTGATCAATGCTGCAATCGTGACGGTAGAGATAGGCACACCATAAATTAGCTTTTCTAACAATGGTAGAAACAGAGGGCCAGTACCGAACAACACCACGCTCTCAACCAAACTGAGATGGTTCAAAGAATAAATAAAGCAAATTTGGCAAGCACCAATGCACAATGCCCTAACCCAAATTGGTTTAAGAAGATCGCGCTTTGGTACGCGCAATTTTCGCCCAACAATAAAAATCAATAAAACCAAACTAGGCACAAAGAAACGCATAAAACTGAGTAAGTTAGCCTCTAACTGATTGGTCAAGTATTTTGAAAACAGCCCCGTCAAAGACAAACTAAATGTCGAAGACAACATAAAAAAAACTGGGTACCACTGGCGCAACATAATCACCTCCCTAAAGTTGCGCATATTGTAGCTCGCGTATACCCTGTTGAATAACGATTAAAATTAACATAACCTGTTAGAGAAACTTACAGATGAGAAAGCTACCCCCACTGAAATCTCTCTATACATTTGTCGCGGTCGCTGAAACGGGCAGCATGACCGAGGCAGCGAAGGAGTTGAACGTCAGTCATTCTGCTGTTAGCCAAGCAATCAAAGCTTTAGAAACTCAATTGGGTCAGCCTTTACTCAAACGTGTTGGTCGGCAAGTAACACTCAACAGCGTGGGAAGGAAGTATTACCGCAAGGTGGCACCCGCTTTAGAAACTATCGTACATGCAACACAAGGGCTAATGGTTTCACCGCATTCGCAGCGCATCACACTCAACATGGTTAACTCGTTGGCAATGCATTGGTGGATACCTCGCATGCAAAACTTTAACCAATACGCTCCTAAGGTGGATGTTCGCATTTCGACATTAATCGGTCATTTTTCACTCGAAGAGGAAGGTGTCGATGTCGCGATTATTCATGGCAAAACTGACGAGTGGCTTGACTACTACTGCGAGAAACTCGCTATCGATGAACTGGTGATGGTTTGTCATCCCGATTTACTCCGCGATGGCATCAGTCCTACCGAGCTACTCGCACAATATCCTGCGATTGCCGCTGCCAACGATAGACGCAAGCATGATTGGCAAGTGTGGTGTCATCACAACGGGCTAGCCGTTCCAGATATCAGCAAAAACCTCAGTTTCTCAGCCTCTGTTCAAGCCGTACAAGCATGTATTCGTAAACTCGGGGTCTTTGTGACACATCGATTATTTATCAAAGATGATGTCGAGCAAGGTCTACTGGTTGAAATTGGCGATGCAGCACTCAACCCATTCCAAGATTTTTACTTTGCTTGTCGGATTGATAGTTTAAAAAGCGAAAATGTTCTATTACTCAGAAATTGGTTAAGAGCTGAGTTCGATGGATTAAATTAGCAGGCTGGTCTTGAGTAAAAACCGAGGGATTAATTCAGTAAACCGTTAGTACTAATAAATACATTCATGCATTTAATTGAACGACGTCACACTATTTAATGCTCTCTTGTTCTCAAGCAAAGAAATATTCTCCTAGACTTAGTTCTACAATATGAACTTGAGAGCACACTTAAGGATGAGTAATTTCGTCGCAGGCCATCTAGAGGAAATGGCCGATATTCGCGCAACACGTAAGCGCAAGTTAGTCAGCCTATGTTCAGTTATTTCACTTATCACTCTGGCCGGTTACGGCGTCGTCCATTTCTACAACCAAGATTACAGCTTAGCGATAATAAACCTTATTTGTACTGTGATTGTCACAACCAATTTGTGGCGCCTCAAACGCCATCAAGGGCTGCAATACACTGATATTTTGCTCTCAGGTGTACTCATGTTCCAAGGTTTACTCTTACTGCTGTACCATGCTCACTATCCCGAGCGGTTAGTCTGGCTATTCCCATTAATGGTCTCAGTCATTGCAATTAACGAATTTAAAATAGGCTTAGTCTGTAGCTCTTTATTCTGTTTGATGGCGCTCGCTGCCAACATATTCCAGCAGAGTCAAACTGAACTTCATAGCGTGCAGACTGGCTTTTTATTTGGTCTGATTGTGCTTTGTATTATCTGCAATACCGCTGCCTATTATTACGCCAAACTACTGCGTTATATTCAATTACTCTATCGGGAGGGCATTGAAGATCTTGCATACCTAGATCAGCTTACGGGATTGGCAAATCGCTGGAGTTTCGAAAGCTGGGCGCAGAAAAAGCTCTCTGAAGTTGGTAACTTGTCAACCACTACAGCTCTCGTATTCCTCGACATTGATGATTTCAAACAGGTAAATGATACCTACGGACATGATGTTGGAGATCGCGTTCTACAGAATTTTGCACGTCGGCTGAAAAACAATGTTCGCTCTCGAGACCGAAAGAGTAATCACCATGACTACTCGATAGCTCGATTCGCTGGCGACGAATTTGTTATTTTGCTCTATGACGTACGCAGTAAAAAAGATTTAGATGGCATTCTAAAACGAATCAGCCACCTCTTTCATGACAGCTATGCAGATACCAATAAGATCCGCGACCTAACCGTCAGTGTTGGTGTGGCACTCTACCCACAAGATGCTGACAATCTATCGGAATTGACTCGCTGTGCCGACAAAGCCATGTATGCAGCCAAGCATTGTGGTAAAAATCAGTTCAAATACTACAGCGGTGATATCCTAACTACCCTGACGGAGATCCCGATGGATTGCAACGTGCATAACATCGCACAGAAGTCATCCCGTCATATACATAAACCAGAGCAGCACGATAAGCGCAACGGTTAACCAAATCGCGTATCTGAGTGATTTCTCTTTTTTGACGTCACCCATCTTAACGATCGGTGTTAACGCTCGACTTTTGCGCTGACTTTGCTGACGCTCTTGCGCGAGTTTATTCTCTAAATCGCGATTACTTTGCGCTTGGTTAGCGACATGACCAAAGCGACGAAGTTGGTCTTGGGTGAAGTCTTGGTTAGGATCATAACGAGTATTCGAGTTAGTTTGTCTTCGACCAACAGCCATATCAACCTCCTCACATCAGTTACTACCAATAACATTAGTATAGTCAAAAGGTTGATTATTTTCTGTGTTTCACGTTTGAGTATGGATACAAGCGGTAATGAGGAGAGTGAGTTTGAAAACATTACAAATAACGAGAGCAATGCCGCGCGTTATACACGGCACCGTAATTACAGGTATTCACATAGATACGCCGTAGCCAACTCTACTTTTAACTGAAAAGAGGAATCACCCGCGACATTAAACGATTCACCATCGCGGAACGTTATCCAATCATTTTCACCATCGCGTTTGATGGTCAAGGCACCTTTTACAACTGTCATTTTTTCTGGAGCGGCGGTACCAAATGTGTACTCGCCCGGCGCCATCACGCCAACACTAGATTCATCACTTTGCTGGGTAAACGCTAGAGACTGAACATTTCCCTCAAAATATACGTTGTGTTTCATTTTTCTTCCTTGTTTTTCTGAACATTCATTGCTGACTTCACGTAAAAGCCAGAAACCTTTGATTTTGTATCGCAAAACTTGCGCAACAACAAGCAATAACTTACGGTCACTGACGGCTTACTTTGAACGGAACCCCAATTAAACACGACACTATGGCAAATCAAGAATCTAAAATTCCCACTCACCGCTTGGCTCGTTTTGGTCAATTTGCTTCTCTTGCGACTCGAATTGGCAGTAATGTTGTCGCAGAAGGGGCTAAGCAGCTACTTAAAGGCGAGCGGCCTCATACCAAAGACCTTCTGCTCACACCGTCAAACATCAAACGCGTGGCTGACCAACTGGCTCACCTTAGAGGGGCAGCGATGAAAGTCGGTCAAATGCTGTCGATGGACAGTGGTGACATTCTGTCTCCTGAGTTGGCGGAAATTTTAGCGCGCTTACGCTCTGATGCGAATCCAATGTTATCTAAGCAGCTCAACGCTGTATTGGTCGATGGGTTGGGTGAGAACTGGAAGCAAGCATTTCTATCTTTCAACTTTAAGCCTGTAGCCAGCGCCTCAATTGGACAAGTTCATCAAGCATACACTGACGACGGGGATATGGTCGCGGTAAAAGTTCAATACCCCGGAATACGTAATAGCATTGATAGTGATGTCGACAATGTCGCTACCCTGCTCAATGTGGTGGGAGTTATTCCCAAAGATATTGATATAAACGCTCTATTGGGGGAAGCCAAAAAACAGCTCCACGCTGAAGCTAATTACCAACTAGAATGTGAATATCTGCAACGATACAAGCAACACCTCACCCAACGCGACCATTTTGTTATTCCCAAAGCTTACCCCGAACTTAGTAGCGAGACGGTACTAACGATGGAGTACGTGGAGGGTGTAAGCATCGAGAGTCTGGTTGATGCACCACAAGCTCAACGTGACGCCGT
Source organism: Vibrio panuliri (assembly GCF_009938205.1). Classification (NCBI taxonomy): domain Bacteria; kingdom Pseudomonadati; phylum Pseudomonadota; class Gammaproteobacteria; order Vibrionales; family Vibrionaceae; genus Vibrio; species Vibrio panuliri. The sequence goes on from NZ_AP019655.1 coordinate 1,302,911, forward strand.
GATGCATGCTTTACTTGAGCTATTGTTTGCTGAACTGTTTGACTTCCAATTAGTGCAAACCGACCCTAACTTCGCAAACTATCGGTACAACACCCAATCGCAGAAAGTCGTCCTACTCGATTTTGGTGCTACCAGAGAATACAGCGACATCATTAGCAACGGCTACCGACTCGCATTCCAAGCAGTGATTAACCACGACACAGGAGCACTAGAAGAAGCGTTGAGACAAATTGGCTTTTTCAGTCAAACGATCGTTGAAAGTCAGAAACAAGCGATACTTGAACTGGTCACGCTGGCATGTGAGCCTATGTGTTATGAGGGCGCGTATGACTTTGGCCAATCCGATCTCGCGAATAAAATTCGTCAAAGAGGCACCGCATTGAGTATGCAAGAAAATTACTGGCACACTCCCCCTATTGATGCGATCTTCCTTCATCGGAAAATCGGTGGGCTATACTTGTTGGCAGCAAGGTTAAAAGCACGCGTTGATATTCGGAAACTCGTCATGCCCTATCTAAGCCTTTAGTTTAGCTTTGCGTATAAGATCAAACTTCCTCACATTCAAATTGCCTTATCGGTTTTATTTTTACAAGCTGGCAACAGTATTGAATCTGGGTAGCCGTTCGCAGTGACATAGGGGTAGTTAGCAATGGCGATGTACTTTCGACGACAGTCGACGCGCAGCAAAGCGAGTCTGACGCTACATGCCATTCGCTACACGCTATTTGCAGTTGCCATCACCACTGTTGGCGCGTTAAGTGTCCTTATCTATCAGAACTATCAACAATCGATTGATCCACATCGCGTCTATGGGCGCTGGATCGAGATTGGTACCCCCACCTATGATCGAGCAACAATTGAATTCAACCAAGATGGTGTTTTTCGTAATAATCGCCTAATCACGACAAAATTTGAGTTTGACGGCAGTCAAATCAGGCTAGAAACTGGCTCGGGGTGGCACGTCTACCAGCTATCCTCGCGACAAAACGCTCCGTTATTGAATCGAGTGCAGCCAAACAGCCCTTCTCAGCGTTTTGTCAAACAAGGTTACGAACACCTGGTGGATCTCGAAGGTGGCGGATTAGGGAAAAAACGCCGCTCGGCAATCGTTGAACATTTCAACGAAAAATAGCCAAAATGCAGGAAAACGATAGGTTTACCCCCTCTAGCATTTTCGACGCCAAACCAAGTGTATATACTCAAGGTATCCAATTATCGGCAGTCTCTCTGATCAGCGTTTGTAACGTGACTGATCAGCTCGCACTCGACGACAAGTTAGAACTCTAAACATGAATGAACTCAAATTATTATTACCTAACCATATCTCAACGCTCTATCAGCAACTTGATAGTAATGTTCTCTTACTCACTGCCACCAGTTTTGTCGTTTGGTTGATATGGCGCGTTGTTTACGGTCGTCTTGAAGTATTAGCTGAACGCACCAGCTTTCACTGGGACAACTTGACGTTACAAGCACTAAAAACCCCGATGAGCACTTTGATTTGGTGTTGGCCCGCTACCATTTCAATTGGTTTTTTACTCCAACAACAAATGGGCAGCAAGCTCAACTGGCTCAGTACCGTAAAGCTCATCTTGGTCATCGCGATTTTTCTCTGGTTTATCATGCGACTGATCAACAATGTTGAAGAGTATGTGTTGGAGCAGAAAAAGCGCGATGAAACAACGGTTCAAGCGGTAGCAAAGGTCGCCAGACTATTCTTTTTAACCATTGGTGCGCTGACGATTATGCAAGCATTTGGCTTGAGCCTTTCTGGCCTACTCACCTTTGGTGGTGTCGGTGGTTTGATTGTCGGTTTAGCCGCTAAAGATCTTCTGTCCAACTTCTTTGGTGGGATGATGATCTACTTCGATCGCCCTTTTAAAGTCGGTGACTGGGTTCGCTCACCAGATCGTCAAATTGAAGGAACGGTTGAACGCATTGGTTGGCGCATGACGATTATCCGTACTTTTGACAAACGTCCACTGTATGTTCCTAACTCAGTGTTTAGCAATATTGTGGTTGAGAATCCTTCTCGAATGCTTAACCGACGTATCTACGAGACGGTGGGCGTTCGTTACGATGATGGCAGCAAAGTGGAAAAAATCACTGAAGATATCAAAACGATGCTGAAGAGCCATCCCGATATCGATGCTAACCAAACTTTGATCGTTAACCTCAATGGGTTTGGCGCATCCTCGCTTAATATCATGGTTTACACTTTTACCAAAACCGTCAACTGGATACGCTATCAAGAGGTTAAGCAGGATGTCCTGCTAAAAATCATTGCGATTGTGGCTGACAATGGGGCAGATATCGCCTTCCCAACTCAAACGCTAAAAATCGACCCAACCTCACTTGGCGAGCTAGAGGGATAGTCGCCTACGACTCGATAATTTGCACAAAGCCTTCAGCAGAAGGCTTTGTGCTTATACTCGAATTTCATCTCGATTAATGCTGTCTTGCGAGCGATCTGCTCGTTGGTAGAGCCAGATCATCATCAAACCCAAAGCGAAACAGAGCAAGAAAAGCCAATTTGAATTGAATTTATCAATCATAAGTCCACCTAACCAAGGTCCTAAGGCAAAGCCTAATGAATATAGCGCTGCTGCACCAAAGTATGAGCCTCTTAAATGAGGTGGAGCTAAACGGTCAATCTGTACGTTTAGAGTTGGGAATGCGATTACCTCTCCCAAACTAATAATAAAGCACGCAACCGCCCACCCTATTGGATAATCGACAGGAGTAAGCATAAAACCTATTTGTGCGATCGCCATGAGCGCCATACCAATTCGAGTACGGGTAAACAATGGCACCTTCTCCAACCATTTCAACATTGGAAACTGAAAGATCACAATGGTCAATGTATTCACCAATACGAGGCTGGCAATGATCTTAGCGGCCAGTTCGGGGTTCGCACGTACAATCACTTGCGGGAGCGATGACTCCAACTGAGCATAGATAAACATCATCAAGAAGTTGGCGATCAAAAGCAGCAAAAACACCTTATCTTGCGCGACCACTTTCATTGTGGCGCGAAAATTGGGCAAGGTTGAAGAATCTGGTTTACGAAAACTGCCATTGCGCTCAATACCGACAAGAATCAACAACAAATAGATCACGAAAGTAGCACCTGTTGCGACAAACAGCAGTTGAGGGGTTTCAAGCGCCAAAGTAATACCTAATAACGGACCAATCGCCCCACCTAGGTTTATCACAAAGTAGCGAATATTCAGTGCCAACTCGCGATCTTTAAGATCCGCAAGATTATCGCTAATGACCGCTTTCGAGGGTGCTTCGATCATTGGACGCATCAGTCCTGCCAACACGACCATCAAATAGAATTGCCAAAGTTCACTCGCCAGACCAATCCCAGTAAAGGCAAATGCCGCCAAGCAACTGCCTACCGCCATGACCACCTTACGACCTAACTTATCGGATAAGTAACCAGAGTAAAGCCCAGTGAATGATGCCACTAACGCGGAGATCGCCAACATTCCCCCGACATCCGCCGCCGACACGCCATAATCTTGGTAGAGAAAAACGATGAGAAATGGCCAAGCCATAAAGTAAGCAGTGCGTGTCACTAACACGCCGACCAGCACGGTCCATATGGGAAGACTGAATCTTTTTACTCGCTGCCATTGAAATAGCGTTTGATCGGTTTCCATTATCACCTCCTGTGAACAGCTTCACAGTACATGATTTTGCATATGGATGAAAAGAGTCGATATTATATAAAGATCGAATCAGACCTACTCAATAGGTCTGATTGATTGAGAACAACTAGTTACAATAACTAGCCTGAGTAGCTATAGTCCACTTTAGTTAGATGATACTCTGGCGATTCCCACCATCGAGTAGAGTTTATCTCTGAATGAATCTCAAATGACTCACCAATCATAGGTGTAATCAGCTCGGCACCAATTTGCTGGGCTTCTTGGCGTAAATCTTCAATTGGCTCATCCCAACGATGAGCAAACAGTTCAAACGTCGACCAGTGTACTGGCATCAGTATGTTCGCCTGCAGATCTTGATAAGCATTTGCGGTATGCCTAGCTTGCATATGTCCCCAATTTTCGACTGGGTAACCGATGCCATTTTTCACGTTAGCCGCCACTTCAATAAAGGCAATATCGAACGGGCCGAAACGCTCACCAATCTGTTTAAAGTGATTGTCATAGGCGGTATCACCGCTGTAAAACAATGATCCGCTCACCCCTTTGATCACCCATGACGCCCAAAGCGTCGAGTTAGAGTCAAACCCAGTACGCCCAGAGTTGTGGTTAGCTGGCGTCGCGGTTAGCTCGACACTACCGATCAAGGTCGACTCCCACCAATCTAGCTCTTCAATTTTATCCGGTGCGACGCCCCATTTTTCTAAATGGCGCCCCACCGCCAATGGCACAATAAACTGAACACCTTTATCAGCGTAAAAACGTACTGTCGATTTCTCCAGATGGTCGTAATGGTCGTGCGAAATGACGATTGCATCGGGTGTTGGTAGCTTCTCTCTTGTGATCGGCGAACTCACATTCCTAGCAAACATCCGTTTAACTGCCCATGGTGAGGCATACTCAAACACAGGATCAATTAAGAGTTTGACACTATCGATTTCAACATAGAGGCTGGAATGCCCAAGCCACGTCACTCTTGGTGAAAGAGGCTTAGAATAGAGTAACTCAATGTCTACTGGTTGATAAGGAAGCGCATTTTGAGGTTTCAGTGTTGAACGCTCAAAGAAGAACTTTTTCATCACACTCGACATACTTTCGTTGCTCGCAACGCGAGGTAAGCGATTGATCACTTTGCTTTGGTGGAACTGCGGCGATTGTTCAATACGCGCTAGGCGACGCTGCTCACTTTCACGCCTTGAGGCATCTACCCACGATGCCCTAAACTTGCCGACTACCGAAGCAATGTGTGATTGAGTAATCATACCAAGTGAACCCAGTTTGCTCATTTCTATGACCTATCTGCTATCAAAAAAAGTAAACGATGGTGTATACTTTAGAAATTAACCCACAAAAAGTAAACACCATCGTTTACTTTTTTATGATAAAAACTGACTATGGTAAAAATTAGCGATATAAAACAGAAAGATATTATCAACTCTGCCATTCAGGTTTTTGCTCAAAAAGGCTTTGAACAAGCGAGCATGGAGGGGATTTCTAAACAAGCGGGTGTGTCAAAGCGCACTTTGTATAAGTACTACCCTAACAAAGAAGCGCTATTTGAAGTCATTGTAGACAATTTGATGTGTCGTTTTGATGATCAGCCCACTGCTCAATTCGAACTCTTGCGTTCAACAGAGCAGCAGTTAATTGAACTCACTCTTAAACAGCTTTGCTATATCAACAGTGAGGATTATCAGATCGCCGCACGCATGGTGATTGCAGAGTGTATCCGTTGTCCTAACGCGTCTCGCATGCTGATAAGCAAATTTGGCGCAATTGAAGATAGCTACGGCTTACATGAGTGGGTTCGCCAAGGCATTGCTGCCAATCGTCTACTGGTACCAAACGTTTCACTCGCAGTAGAGCAATACATTGGCAGTATTAAAGCCGTGGTGTTTTGGCCGCACCTTCTCGCCCATAAGTCACCACCAAGTTGCGACGAGGTGAAAATCGCAGTAGAGAGTGCGGTAAAAGGTTTTGTCGCGACATACGAAGTGAGCAACTAAGCAGGTTTACCCAACCAAATGCGGCTGACAATAATAATCACTCTATCGCTATTTGCTATGGCGCATAGCGATAGGGTGGTCAGGTTTCAGCTGTAACAGATCCCATTGATTACCATAGAGATCTTCAAACACTGCTACCGTGCCATACTCGGCTTCTTTTGGCTCTCTGACAAAATGAATACCTAACGAGCACATTCGCTTATAGTCGCGCCAAAAATCATCGGTATTGAGAAACAAAAATACCCGTCCGCCCGTTTGGTTGCCAACAAAGTCAAACTGTTCAGGCTTTGAGGCTCGCGCAAGCAACAAAGTTACGCCATTTGATCCTGGCGGCGAAACCACTACCCAACGTTTGTCCTGCTCTGGTTGGTAGGTGTCTTCCACCAACTCAAACTTCAGTTTGTTGACGTAAAAGTCTATCGCTTCATCATAGTCTTTAACGACCAAAGCAATGTGAACAATTGATTGCTTCATAACACCTCCCGAGTGAATCACTCGACCGAATCAAAATTCCAGCACTAAAAACCTTAGCAAAACGTATCAATATAGAGTGCTTCGACTTTATCTCTCGCCCATTGGGTCTTACGCAGAAACTTAAGTGAAGATTTCACTGATGGATCTTTTTGAAAGCAGTTAACTCTAATCTCAGAGTACAAACCTTGCCAGCCATAGTGTTCAACTAAGCGAGTCACAATCTTTTCGAGCGATAGCCCATGTAGCGGGTTATTTGGCTGATTTTGCATCAGACGTCGGTTCCTTATTTTGGATGATTTATCTCGATGACCTGCATCAAAACATAAGGGCACATCTTAACAAGTTAAAGCAATCGCCGCGAAACAATCCGTCATCGTCAAAGCAAAAAAAAAGCCTAGCAACCGCTAGGCTTAGGTCTATCGTTTGATTAGTTTAGTGCATCAATCAAAATAAGCTCACGTTCGATATTCACTTTATCAGCCGCAGAGGCTTGCTTAAGCAGAGCTTTTCGCTCCGCGACCGCTTTCTGCATCGCTTTTTCGCTGTCAAACATTAGGCCTTGAACATTGATCGAGGCGATATTCGTGTAACGACCATCTTCGCTCATCGGCACATCAATTTTACCTTCATTGATCAGTGCTTTTACGATTTCACGTTGTTCAGCGTAACCGTCATCCAACCCCGCCAGTTTCCAGCGTTGCATTGGCATGCCTTGATACACGCCCGCTTTTTCTTCCGTTAAGTACTTGATGGTCAAGTTACGAATCGTGCCCGCTTCCTCACCGTACTCCGCTTCAGTATCAAACAGTACTGGGAAGTCACGTCCTTCTAACACACCGCCTTTCTTGGTCAAGTGTCCCATACGGTAGCTGTTCATTCCCAATTGAATCGCGGTGTCGTCAGTGATTTTAGTTCCATCAGCAAATTGCAGATCGGTAATGCGCTTTCCTTTTGGTTGAGTCAAATCAATGGTGTAAGTTACGCCAGCAAAAAAGTCATTGGTTGAGTACTTAGAAGCACGACGGATTGGGTCGAAACTGTAAGTAACATCACCAGGAACAACTGAGTTAAAGTAGCCTGCCGACCATTCCATGTAGGTCTTAAGCTCTTTACCAGTCATTTGATAAACCGTAATTTCACCGCCGGCATATTGGTAGTTGTAAGCAATATCTTTTGCTTTAATCGGACCGACATCAAGCTCAGCGTTATCATTATCAATTTGCAGTGCAATCACATTGGCTTTTGGCGCATAGAAAAAACTCGCCTCTTGGAACAAAGCACTGATGCCCGTATCTTGAATGTGCACTTGTGGGATGCCTCGGATCTCATTTTCCGGTACCAAATCGACACCAGTTAGCTCTGCCACCGGACGGTTGGCCATATCACGCAGGCGTTTGTGGTAAGGTTGGTACAACTCATCCATATCTTTGTCTGAGTCGATCCCTTTGATCTTGTAAGTAAAGCTGTCTTTGTTGACTAAGTTGAACTTGCCATCACGCTCTTCAAACTGAAGATCCACTCGAGATAGTGCGCGACCGTACTTGTCCGGTTCAGTGATGATCACACCATTAACCACTGCTTTGTCGATACGGGTATGCATGTGGCCCGCAACGATTGCATCAAGTTCTGGGTTGCCATTGGCAATATCAGTCACACCTGTGTTGGCAATGTCATTTTCATTGTCTAAACCCATATGAGCGACAAGCACAATTGCGTCAACTTTGTCGTCGATTTGCTTAATGACTTTCTGCACTTCCAATGTTGGGTTAGTAAAAGTGACACCCTCAAGTCTGTTCGTGCCTTCCGCGAAAACTTGTGTCATTGGTGTATCCATACCAATCACACCAATTTTAATTCCACCGCGTTCGATAACCGTGTAAGCCGGTAGGAATGGATTGCCATCAGCACGTTTAATGTTGCCACCCAATGAATGACCTTGGAACTGAGTCAACGAGCGATCCAGTACTTTTAAGCCAAAGTCGAACTCATGGTTGCCTAGCACCCAAACGTCGTATTTCATATGGTTGAAACCAAGCATCATAGGGTCGACAGGCTCATCCTTGAAGGTTTCAACAAAGTTACCTTGAATCGTATCACCTGCATCTACCAAGATGATGTTCGGCTGCTCTTGGCGAATCTCATCTACCTTAGTCGAAATTTGGCTCAAACTACCACGCATGTTCAGTTTGTCGGCGGCGTAATCCCAAGCCATAAAATGACCATGGAGATCAGAGGTACCAAGAATCGTCACTTGATGAATGTCACCGTCTGCTGCAAACGTAGGGAATGCAAGAGAGAGCAGAATTGCGCTAGATAAGAGGTTTTTTTTCATTATTGGTATTCATATGGTTGTAAACAAATCACGCGCATACTAAATAACCCACGCCGATTCTAACGTGATCATTCTCGATTTTACGAATATGCAATAGTACTGATTTTCATGGCAATGTGACAAAAATCCCATTAACAACAGGATATTAGTCATTCCACGGTAAGAAAATTCATTCTTTTACCGCCGCTCAGATTGTCACAAAGTTGGGAGAGGAGAGCTGAAAGTAGAAAGTAGAAAGTAGAAAGTAGAAAAGGTTAAACACTTCCTCACGGATGAGGCAAGCATTCTAAAGTAAATGACTCAAAAGAAAAAAGGAGAGCCGAAGCTCTCCTTTTCTTAAACCTAAACTGCTAATTAAAGAGCAGCTTTCGCTTTTTCAACTAGTACAGCAAATGCTGCTTTGTCGAATACTGCGATGTCAGCAAGAATCTTACGGTCGATCTCGATAGATGCTTTCTTAAGACCGTTGATGAAACGGCTGTAAGATAGACCATTTTGACGAGATGCAGCGTTGATACGTGCAATCCATAGTTGACGGAATTGACGTTTCTTGTTGCGACGGTCACGGTAAGCGTATTGACCAGCTTTAGTAACTGCTTGGAAAGCTACGCGGTAAACACGTGAACGTGCACCGTAGTAACCTTTAGCTTGTTTTAGAACTTTCTTATGACGTGCACGAGCTTGTACACCACGTTTTACGCGAGGCATTATGCTTCTCCTAAACTAAACGATTGATAACTAAAAAGAATTAAGCGTATGGCATCATACGAACAACTGCAGCCACTTCACAACGAGGAAGGATTGCATTTGGACGTAGCTGACGCTTGTTCTTAGTAGTACGCTTAGTCAGGATGTGACGTTTTGTAGCGTGCTTGTACTTAATACCACCAGCAGTTTTCTTGAAACGCTTAGCAGCACCTTTGTTGGTTTTCATCTTAGGCATGATGAATAACTCCGCATTGTTGAGTTGTTTATAACAATAGTAATTAGGGCGAACAAAACCCAACCGCCAGACCTTTAAAGGACTACGGCTGGGTTTTCTTACTTGTAAAAGCCGTTAATTACTTCTTTTTAGGGGCCAACACCATGATCATTTGACGGCCTTCAATCTTCTTAGGGAAAGATTCGACAACAGCAAATTCTTCTGTGTCGGCTTTCAAGCGATTTAGAACGTCAACACCGATCTCTTGGTGAGCCATCTCACGGCCACGGAAGCGAATTGTTACCTTCACTTTGTTGCCGTCTTCTAGGAAACCAGTCAGGTTGCGTAGTTTTACCTGATAGTCTCCAATGTCAGTTCCAGGACGGAATTTAACTTCCTTAATCTGAACCTGCTTTTGCTTTTTCTTCTGCTCTTTCGCAGATTTGCTCTTTTCAAAGAGGAATTTGCCGTAGTCCATCACTCGACAGACTGGTGGCTCAGCGTTAGGACTGATCTCAACCAGATCCATGCCTGCTTCTTCAGCAGCTGCGATCGCTTCTTGAATCGATACAACACCAACTGATTCACCGTCAGCGCCAGTTAAACGAACTTCACGAACGCCACGAATTTCACCGTTCAAACGGTGCGGGTTTGTTTTTACCGGCTGTTGGCCGCGTCTTCCGCCTTTAATAGCTTATTCCTCCAGATTGAGCTTACGGCTAGCGATCTCGTCTTGGATGTATGCGATAAAGTCATCCACTTTGAATTTGCCGAGATCCTTACCTTTACGAGTACGTACTGCAATTTCGCCAGCTTCCATCTCTTGGTCGCCACAAACTAGTAGGTACGGTACACGCTTTAAAGTGTGTTCGCGGATTTTAAAGCCAATCTTCTCATTTCTCAAGTCCGCTTTAGCTCTAATTCCACTTTTTTGTAGTTTTTGAGCAACTTCTTGTGCGTAGTCAGCCTGTTTGTCAGTAATATTCATGATTACTGCCTGTTCTGGCGCCAACCAAGTTGGGAAGAAGCCCGCGTAGTCTTCGATAAGAATACCGATGAAACGCTCTAGAGAACCTAGAATTGCACGGTGAATCATCACTGGCACTAGGCGCTCATTGTTTTCACCTACGTAAGTTGCACCAAGGCGACCAGGTAGGTTGAAGTCTAGCTGAACTGTACCACATTGCCATGCACGGTCTAGACAGTCGTATAGTGTGAATTCGATCTTAGGACCGTAGAACGCACCCTCGCCTTCTTGAATCTCGTATGGAATTTCCATTGATTCTAGAGACTGTTTCAATGCTTCTTCAGATTGATCCCAGATTTCATCTGAACCTACACGCTTCTCTGGGCGAGTAGACAGTTTCACAACGATATTGTCAAAACCAAATGTTTGGTAAGTATCGTAAACCATCTTAATACAGCTGGTTACTTCCTCTTGGATTTGGCTCTCAGTACAGAAGATGTGAGCGTCATCCTGAGTAAAGCCGCGTACACGCATGATGCCGTGTAGTGCACCTGATGGTTCGTTACGGTGACAAGAACCAAACTCTGCCATACGTAGTGGTAGATCACGGTAAGATTTCAAACCTTGGTTGAAGATTTGCACGTGACCTGGGCAGTTCATTGGCTTGATCGCGTATTCACGGTTCTCAGAAGAAGTTGTGAACATCGCATCTGCGTATTTGTCCCAGTGACCTGAACGTTCCCAAAGAACGCGGTCCATCATTAGTGGGCCTTTTACTTCTTGGTAACCGTATTCGTTTAGCTTGTCGCGAACAAATACTTCTAGATCACGGAAAATAGACCAACCATTGTGGTGCCAGAACACCATACCTGGTGCTTCTTGCTGCATGTGGAATAGGTCTAGTTGCTTACCGATTTTACGGTGGTCACGCTTAGCCGCTTCTTCTAGGCGAGTAAGGTGCGCTTTAAGTGCTTTCTTATCGTGGAAAGCGGTACCGTAGATACGTTGCAGCATCTTGTTGTCGCTGTTACCACGCCAGTATGCGCCCGCAACATTCAGCAAAGTGAAGTGTTGACAGAAGCTCATGTTTGGCACGTGTGGACCACGACACATGTCGATGTATTCTTCGTGATGGTATAGGCCTGGACGATCGTCGCGAGATACGTTCTCATCCAAGATTTCCATCTTGTAAGTTTCGCCACGCGCTTCAAATGTGTCACGCGCTTCCTGCCAGCTAACTTTCTTTTTAACAACTTCGTACTTGGTTTTCGCCAGCTCTTTCATGCGCTTTTCGATCTTTTCTAGATCTTCTTGCGTTAGCGATTCTTCTAGGTCGATATCGTAGTAGAAACCATTGTCGATGGTTGGACCAATCGCCATTTTCGCATTTGGGTAAAGCTGTTTAATTGCGTGACCAAGAAGGTGAGCACAAGAGTGACGAACGATTTCTAGACCGTCGACTTCATCTTTAACCGTGATGATTTCAAGGCTTGCATCTTGTTCAATCAGATCACACGCATCAACGCGCTGACCATCAACACGACCCGCGATGGTTGCTTTTGCAAGACCTGGACCGATAGATTGAGCAACTTCTAAAGTAGATACTGGGTTGTCAAATTGACGCTGACTGCCGTCAGGAAGTGTAATAATAGGCATGTTTTATCCTTACAGTGGTGTTGCATACCAAGCAACACTTGCTGGTTCAATCGAATCTAATAGATGAAACGATGAGTAAATTTGGTTGTTTGATTCGTGGCCAGAGACAAATACGGATGCCCCTTTCTACGAACAAGCGCACATTGTAACGCAAGCAATTAAAATAACAATCAAAGTCACAAAAATAACTGTACTGAAAAGTAAGTATCTGATTTTGTCTTTTAACACGCCTCTTTAGATGCAAAAAAGCCGGCATCAATGCCGGCTTGTTCTCTCTTCTCTAACTGGATTACAGTTTAAAGAATGATAGTTGTGCTTTTTGCTTCTCAGCTAATAGTGACAACTCACTACTTGCTGCCGCACTTTGGCTGATACCAGCAACGTTTTGGTTAACCAACTCAGACATGTTAACCACATTGCGGTTGATGTCTTGTGTCACTTGAGACTGCTGCTCTGCCGCTGTCGCCACTTGTGTGTTGGCGTCATTAATTTGAGTCACTGCTTCAGTAATACCCATCAACGCATCGTTTGCATGACGTGCCAACTCGTTGTTGCGGTTTAGCATATCCAAACTGATTTGCATGCTGTCATTGGCTAAGCCAGATTGCTTTTGAAGCTCTTCAATAATGCCTTGAATTTCAACTGTTGATGCTTGAGTGCGCGCGGCAAGCATTCGAACTTCATCCGCAACGACCGCAAAACCACGGCCTGACTCACCCGCTCGCGCAGCTTCAATTGCGGCGTTAAGTGCTAGCAGGTTAGTTTGCTCAGAGATACCACTGATCACTTCAATCACATTGTTGATTTGCTCAGATTGCTCTTTCAGTTTTGAAACTACGCACGCAGCGTCAGTTAGGGCACGCCCCATTTGATCGCTTGCTTCATTGCTCTCATCAAAGGTCGAGATCGCTGAATGGGCAAGTTGCTCTGCATTGCGTGCTGTACCATCAGCCATTTGAGCGTTGTCACTCACGTTATCAGCCGTGCTTGCCAGTTCATTTACCGCAGAAGCAACTTGTTCAATTTCTGCCAACTCTTGCTGAGCGTTATTTTCTGCTTGGTTCATAACCGCAGCAAGCTCAGTCGATGCAGAAGCCACTTCTTCACTGATGCGTGTTAGATGATCAACAGTACTGTGCAGCTGCTCTACAGTTTTGTTTACGTCTTGGCTTAGCTGAGCCACTTCGTTTTTACCATCAGCATCAGCACGAGCAGAAAGATCGCCCTGCGCCACTTTACGCATAACTTGTTGAAGATTTTGCACTGGAGTAACAATCATACCAGACAGTATCCACGCAACTAACAACGACAGCGCAAGTACACTTAGGACTGTCCACATCGCAATACGCTGAACATTCGCCGCCGCAGCTTCGCTCTGTTCCATCGCCGTATTGGTCACTTGGTTAACTTTTTTCGACAAATCGTTGATTGACGAAACCATCACGTTACCCGTTTGACGGTAAGTAGAGATAAAGTTGTTGTACTCTTGCTGAGTGACTAGCCCCTGATCACGACGACCAAAAAAGCTCACCGCCTGCTCTGACTGACGTACATATTGATCAATCGCCTTCTCAACGCGCTGCACTTCTGCGTCAAATGAACCTTCCTGTTCCATTTCATTCAGTTCACGAGTGATCTCTCCCATGCTCTGCTTTAGCTCAGACAGGAAAGAGTCGCGGCGTGATGCATCATAAATCGCATATACCGCACTGATTCGTAACGGGTAAATACGATCATCAATTTTGGCTAGGGTATCTTTATAAAACACCAATGAGCGAGTGTTTTGTGATACAAGCTCTTGCTCTGACTGCAAATTATTTTTGGTGATCCACAGCGCGACAAACAGCGCAAAAGTGGTCAACAGTACCGGCACAAGTACTTGAGTGCGTATAGAAAGGTTTTTCAAAGAAAATTGCATGTATAGCCTCAGGTTTATAATTGTCTGTTCGCATCCATGCTTTGGGAATCTTCCCAATATTCATTCTGAGGCGGGAGTTTATTACAAATTATGACAACCTGTCCAGCAAACAAACCACTTATTAATTGACAAATAAATCAATATAACTTAACCGAACTATGAAGCCTGATCACATCAAAGTTATATAAGCGGTAAAATAGAATTTCCTTGATATCCCAAACCATCGGACATAAAAAAAGCCGACAGAGCAACGCTCTATCGGCTGGGTATTATCTTGAAGGCAAATATTACAACGTAAAGAACGAAAGTTGAGCTTTCTGTTTTTCTGCCAATTCAGAGAGTTCCGTACTCGCAGTCGCGCTTTGACTAATTCCCGAAACGTTCTGACTCACCAACTCAGACATATTGACGACATTACGGTTTATATCTTGCGTCACTTGTGACTGCTCTTCTGCTGCCGTCGCCACTTGAGTGTTAGCATCATTAATGCGGGTAACCGCTTCAGTAATACCAACTAGAGCATCATTAGCTTGCTTAGCCAACTCATTGTTCTTCTCTAGCATTTCAATACTCAAATGCATGCTGTCATTTGCTAACCCTGATTGCTTCTGCAACTCTTCAATAATCGCCTGAATCTCACCAGTTGATTCTTGTGTTCTCGCTGCTAGCATGCGCACTTCATCAGCCACCACAGCAAAACCACGACCGGATTCTCCGGCACGAGCAGCTTCAATCGCGGCGTTAAGCGCAAGCAAGTTAGTTTGCTCAGAGATACCACTGATGACTTCAATCACGTTGTTGATCTGCTCAGATTGCTCTTTCAACTTGTTGACAACCACCGCCGCATCTTGAAGCGCTAAACTCATCTGCTCACTGGCTACATTGCTTTCGTTGAACGTAGACAGCGCCGATTGAGCCAAATGGTCCGCTTCTCGAGCTGTGCTATCCGCTAACTGAGCATTATCACTCACATTGTTTGCCGTACTTGCCAACTCATTCACCGCTGACGCTACCTGCTCAATTTCTGCAAGTTCCTGATGTGAATTTTGCTCTGCTTGACCCATGACTGCCGCCAACTCAGTAGAAGCAGAGGCAACATCTTCACTAATGCGGATCAGATGGTCTGTTGTTGAGGCAAGTTGCTCAACGGTTTGATTCACATCTTTGCTCAACTTAGCAATTTCATTGTTGCCATCAGACTCGCAACGAACTCTAAGATCACCCTCAGAAACACGGTGCATCACTAGTTGGAGCTTTTGGATCGGTGCCACGATCATACCCGATAGAATCCAAGCGACGAACACAGACAGCGCTAACACAGCTAACACTGACCAGATTGCAATCGATTGGACTCGCTCAAGGTCTTGCGCTGACTCCACCATCACTTGATTGTTGATCTTGTTAACGCGTCCCGATAGGTCGTTGATGGCAGAAGCCAACTCATTCCCAACAACTCGGTAGTTACTAATAAAATCATTATATTCTTGTGACGTAACCAGCCCTTTGTCGCGCTGCGCAAAGAACTCGGTCGCTTGTTTAGAAACCGCCACGTACTGCTCAATCTTTTCTCGAACTTTCACGGCTTCAGAGCGGAAAGTACCACGAGCTTCAATGGTATCCAGAATGGATTCCACTTTTTGTAGACCTTGGGTCAGTTCTGCTAAGAATGTTTTGCGGCGTTCTGCATCGTAAATCGCATATACCGCACTGATACGCAATGGATAAACACTGTCATCAATATTGGCGAGTGAATCCTTGTAGAACATCAATGATTGCATATGATCTTCAATCAATGCCTGTTCTTTCCGTAAGCTATTTTGTGTCATTCCAAGCGCAATCAATAGAGCCACAATAGTAAAAACTACTGGAACAAGAACTTGAGTGCGGATGGAGATATTTTTCATAGAAAACTGCATATACAACCCCAAATTATACTTCATTATTTGTCGTTGTAAGAATTAGCCGACAAATAAACGCGCGAATACTATTGCATATCACCAGTTTAAGCCGTGATACCGGTCATAAATATCAGGGGAAATTTCGACTGCACAGTATTTAATTGAACTAACATCAACTGAAGGTGTTTTTATAGACAAAAAATAATACTGCCAAAGTGACCCTTGGCAGTATTATTGGGTTCATTTTAGAGACGAGTTAAAAGTCGTAGCGAACACCCAAGCGTAATGTGTCCTCGCCTTGAGTATTCACTCCTTGAGCATTGGCAACTTTGTCGAGATTATTTAAGTAGTAGGCAACGTAAGTACGAAAATGACCATTAAATTTGTAATAACCCACCAACTCTAAGCCATCTTTTTCGTCGTATTTCTCTCCACTACCCTGTTTATTTTCTTGAAAGGTATACATTGCAGCTAAAGATATTTGCTGATTAAACTTGTACTGAGCCGCAAACTCCATCGCCTCAAACTCTTTATCTGTATTTGATGCCGCTTTATCGTCTAAGTCACCTCGCGAATACGTGGCGGCAAGGTACAGATTTTCTATTGAGTAAGCTAGCCCAACTAATCCTTGAGACTCGCTACCGTTGCCTTGACCAAGATCGCCACCCGAGTATGCAAGCCCTAAGTCCAAGCCGAACGGCGTTGAATAAACACCTGCAATACTATAACCATCGTTGTCTTTGGCTTCTTCTGCTTGGTAAGTTGCTTGGAACTGCAGGGCGTCCATTTCCAATGCATAGGCAAACACGCTGTCTTGCTTATCACTTGATGAGTCAATTACCTGTTGAATACCCGAGAACTCGGTAATATCGGTAAAATCTGAAACAATCACAGATGCCATATCTTGACGACCGAACGATACCGCCTGCTGGCCAAAATCGACACCAGCGTACATATAGCGGTTTTCAAACTGATCGGTGCCTGTGTCTTGTTCTGCTTCGTATACGGCAAATGCTGTCATCGAATCATTAAGCTGAGATTGACCTTTGAGGTTAAGTCGGGCACGGGTGCTGTCATCCATACTGCCTTCAATTTCGGCCCCTTTTGAGGTGCCAATAAAGTCGCCACGAAACTCTACACGCCCTCCCACCTTCAACTCGGTACCTTCTGAGTCATATACTTTCGCTGCGAACACCGAACCTGAAGTTAAACTGGCTAAAACAGCCACTGCCACTGCTGCGTATTTCATTTTTCTTTCCCTAGTTAATTAATCGTGAGCTTGCTGCTCTGTGCTTTTGCACCCATTAAGCTAGAGAAGAAAAATGAAAACCAAATGGCATATTAATGACCTTTGCACTGCACAAATCTTAAATTAATTTGGCAACTTTATGACACGCTAACGCAGATCTTTTGGCGATGCCATCACCACCATCGTTGCGATCGAGTTGACAAACTCACACTCTCCTAAAACATCAGCGTGAAACTTTTTATAACTGATCAAGTCTTGTGTCTCGACACGCAACAGATATTCCGTCGCGCCAGTAATGCTATGACACTCAACCACTTCATCGACAAAACTAACATGTTCTTCAAAGGCAAGTTGAGCCTGCTTGCTATGATTAGATAAACCTATCGAGACATAAGCAATAAAGCCAATCCCCAACTCATTTGGATCTAGCTTGGCTTTATAACCTGTAATCACACCACGCTTCTCTAGCTCTTGGACACGCCGTAAAGTTGCAGAGGGTGACAGCCCTATCTTCTCAGCGAGGTCGACGTTAGCAATTCGTCCATCCAATTTGAGCGCTTGCAATATTCTTTCGTCAAACTTATCCATTCCGCCTCCAAATTGTGCAATTAGGTGATATGTACACAATAAAAACACAAAATTGAGCATCAATCTACGTAGACTAATTATTCACCTATTAAAACCTAGCAAGGAACACTCTATGCATTGGGAACATATTACGGCTTTGGCGCTGTTTGCCTTTGTCTCGACCTTTACCCCAGGCCCCAACAACTTAATGTTAATGACCTCAGGCGCGAATGTTGGCTTCAATCGTACCTTGCCCCACATGCTCGGTATTACTATCGGTTTTCCAGTTATGGTGGTATTGGTTGGCTTTGGTCTAGTCGAAGTTTTTGACCGCTATCCGCTGATACATCAACTCCTTAAGGTACTCAGTCTCAGTTACCTCTTTTACTTGGCTTACCAAATTGCTCGCAGCCAACCACCACAGAGCAATACTGACACTTACAAACCGCTCAGTTTTTTTCAAGCGGCATGCTTTCAGTGGGTGAACCCAAAAGGTTGGTCTATGGCGCTAACAGCTGTCACCGTCTACAACCCTAGTAACAGCTTGTTGGGGTTAGGGCTGATCGCCCTTATCTATGCGCTCGCGAATATCCCCTCAGGCTCTTTTTGGATTGTGGCTGGTAAGCAACTGCAATATTGGCTTACCAACGCCACCCGTGTGCGATGGTTTAACTATTCCATGGCAGTACTTTTGATTGCTTCTACCTTACCGATGCTCTAAGACTTGAATACCACTCACCTCCTTCAACGTAACAAATGTAAATAAGGTTAAAGATACTGTGTGGTTAGAGGATTGAGTGGTACTCTAAATGAGAAGAAGAATATTTATCGAGTACACCATGCAAACAATTAACGCCCAAACCGTCACTGTCATAAGCAATCAAACCGTGACGCCAAACATGCAACGCCTGACCCTAAAAGGGGATGTTTTAGCCAACTTTCCTGCCGATTGTGAAGGAGGCTACATTAAGCTGCTTTTCAATAAAGAGGGTGAAACCAATCTCTCAAGTATCGCAGAGGGCGAGCGCCCAGTTATGCGTACTTATACTATTCGCCGTTTTATCGCAGCGAATCAAGAAATTGAAGTCGATTTTGTCCGTCATATTACTCAAGATAAGCAATGCGGTTTTGCCTCTCGCTGGGCGATGAATGCGCAGGTTGGCGACACCATTGATATACGTGGTCCTGGATCGATTTCTAACCTAAACCACGATGCTGATTGGTTTGTACTCGCCGCGGATATGACCGCACTTCCAGCGCTATCGGTCAAAGTGAAACAGTTACCTAGCGATGCAAAAGGCTATGCTGTTATCCAAGTGGTAAGCCAAGAAGATATTCAGCCTTTAGAAGTACCACAAGGTATTGAAGTTCATTGGGTGACGGAAGAACTGTCACAAGCAGTACGTGCGTTGCCTTGGCTTGAAGGTCAAGCTTCAGCTTGGGTAGCCTGTGAATTTGACTCAATGCGCGGCTTACGCCAGTACCTTCGCAACGAAAAGCAGGTCGAACGCGACTTTATCTATATCAGCAGCTACTGGAAACAAGGCGTTGCCGAAGATGGACATAAAGTCATTAAACAGCAGGATGCTCAAGAAAACGATTGATTCGCTTAGCGTTTAGCGCTCTGCTATTTTTTAGCACCACCGCTATCAGAGAAGAGATGATGCCCTAGTGAATAAAAGGCATCATCTACATCCCCTACTCAGCCATTCTTTCAGCAAGAAAGTCGATTAACAGCCGCACCTTAGGTGACAAATTGCGATTCTGTGGGTAAAGCGCCCATATGCCCTCTCGTTCATCACGAAAATCTCTCAGCACCTCAACTAACTCGCCACTATCGAGCGCACTTTGAACGTAATAATCTGGCAATTGAATTAAGCCCAAACCCCGCTTTGCTGCATCTAGTAAAGCAAAACCAGAATTACATTGGATACGACCACTCACGCGAACCGATTTTTCACTGTTGTTCTGTCTAAAACGCCAATGCGCCATATTGCTCACTAAGCATTGATGATAGCCCAGTTCCGATAAGCTATGAGGCGCGCCATACTTGCGAATGTAATCCGGACTGGCACACACATAGAGTTGCCGCGAAGCCAACCTTTTTGCCACTAGCGTCGAGTCTCGCAAACGGCCTAAGCGAATAGCGACATCAAACCCCGCTTCAATCAGATCGACAGTTTGATTGGTTAAATCGAGCTCCAAATCAATCTGTGGGTAACTCAGTAAAAACTCATTCAGCAATGGGGCAACGTGCATTTCACCGTACGTAACGGGCGCTGTGAGTTTAATTTTGCCTTTGGGGGCAGCTTGAAGATCCGTTACCGCCAGTTCCGCTAACTCCAACCCTTCCACCAGCAGCTTACACTGTTCGAAGTAAACCATACCCGCTTCTGTCAACGTGACCTTGCGCGTCGTTCGATTGAGCAATTTAACCGCCAATCGTTCCTCCAACGCAGCCACTCGTCGGCTTACTTGTGCAACTGAGGTGTGGAGTTTTTTCGCTGCCCCCGTAAAGCTCGCACTTTCCGCCACCGCAACAAACTCACTCACGCCTTCCCAACTCGCCATAGTTAACACTCTCATTATTACATATACGTAAAAATCATTTACATAATAGCCGGATTATCATTTGAAATGAAATATTTAAAATAGTCACCATCTTGTTGAGACAGCAACACCACTCATCCTCAACTACCTTTAAATAGATTATCTGATGCTTGTTATTCACGACGAGCAACACTAGAAGGAAAACGCAATGGCGCTTGAAATTAAACCTGGTCAAACTCACATTAAATCAAAAGCTATGGTTGCTTGGGCAGCTGGCGAACCGTTAAAAATGGAAGAAGTTGACGTACAACTGCCTAAAGCCGGCGAAGTCTTAGTTCGCATCGTTGCAACGGGTGTATGTCACACTGACGCGTTCACCCTATCTGGCGACGATCCAGAAGGTATCTTCCCTTCAATTCTTGGTCACGAAGGTGGCGGTATCGTTGAAATGGTTGGCGAAGGCGTGACCAGCGTAGAAGTGGGTGACCACGTTATTCCTCTTTACACGGCTGAATGTGGCGAATGTAAGTTCTGTAAGTCAGGTAAAACTAACCTATGCCAAGCCGTTCGCGAAACGCAAGGTAAAGGTCTAATGCCTGATGGTACTAGCCGCTTCTCAATCAACGGCGAAACTATCTTCCACTACATGGGTTGTTCAACTTTCTCTGAGTACACAGTACTGCCAGAAATTTCACTGGCGAAAGTAAATAAAGAAGCGCCACTTGAAGAAGTTTGTCTATTAGGTTGTGGCGTAACCACAGGTATGGGCGCGGTACTAAACACCGCTAAAGTAGAAAAAGGCGACAACGTTGCGGTATTCGGCTTAGGCGGTATCGGTCTATCTGCCATCATTGGTGCTCGTATGGCTGGTGCAAACCGCATCATCGGTGTTGACATCAACGAGAGCAAATTTGAGCTAGCAAGACAGCTTGGCGCAACTGATTGCATCAACCCAATGAAATTCGATAAGCCAATCCAAGACGTGATCGTTGAGATGACAGATGGTGGTGTTGAATACTCATTTGAATGTATCGGCAACGTCAACGTGATGCGTCAAGCATTAGAGTGCTGCCACAAAGGCTGGGGTGAATCAGTGATCATCGGTGTTGCTGGTGCAGGCCAAGAGATCTCAACTCGTCCATTCCAACTGGTGACTGGTCGCGTATGGCGCGGTAGTGCATTTGGTGGTGTAAAAGGCCGCTCAGAGCTTCCAGAGATTGTTAACCGTTACATGGCTGGTGAATTCGGTCTACAAGAATTCATCACTCATACTATGGGTTTGCAAGACGTAAACGAAGCATTTGAACTGATGCATAAAGGTGAATCTATCCGCACTGTTTTACACATGGATAAATAATCCAGATACCGAGTTCAAACATTCAAGCTCTCTGGGTTTTGCCTAGAGAGCTTACTAGGGATACTAACGCGAGTCACTTTACCGAGAGATTATCCATGACCATCGAAAACCTCAGCCAAGCAAAAGTATTTGGTGGCTGGCATAAACAATACTCACACTATGCCCAAAGCCTTAACTCTAGTATGCGCTTCGCAATATTTTTGCCACCCAATGCGACGGCCAGCAATCCTGTGCCAGCCCTGTATTGGTTGTCAGGCTTAACCTGCACAGACGAAAACTTTATGCAGAAAGCGGGGGCATTTCGCGCAGCCGCCGAACTGGGAATCGCTATCATCGCTCCCGATACCAGCCCACGCGGTGACGATGTGGCTGATGATGAAAACTACGACTTGGGCAAAGGGGCTGGCTTTTATCTCAATGCGACACAAGCACCTTGGTCCAAACATTATCAAATGTATGACTACATTGTGGACGAACTACCAAAGGTGATTGAAGCTAACTTCCCTGTGTCTGAGGTTAAAGCCATCTCTGGTCATAGCATGGGCGGGCACGGTGCACTCACAATTGGTCTAAAAAATAGCGAGCGCTACCGTTCCATTTCAGCCTTCAGCCCAATCAGTAACCCAATGCAATGTCCATGGGGACAAAAAGCGTTTACGGCTTATTTAGGTACATCGATTGAAAGTTGGAAAGAATACGATGCCACTGAGCTACTTAAACTTGGTCGCACAAAACTGCCAATGTTGGTAGACCAAGGTGACGCAGACAGTTTCTTGCATGAACAACTAAAACCAGAATCACTTATCCATGCGGCGAGCTTGCATGGCAGTGAGCTGAATTTGCGAATGCAAGCTGGCTACGACCATAGCTACTACTTTATTTCGACCTTTATTGAAGAGCATTTACGTTTTCACGCCAAATATTTGTTCGCCGAATAAAATCGTTTCAAATTTCATAAGACCAAGCCCTTCTCACTGCCTAGAAGGGCTTTTTACTCCATCGACTTCGAGCACAGCTTTGCGCATCACGCCTGCTACGCTACACTAGCAGCAACTTTCGTTTGCTTGTTAAGAACAGCTCAACATGTCTAAATTAAAAATCGTATGCTTATCTCTTGTGGTTATCGCGGCGGCAGTTGCTGCATGGGTATTTATCCCAACCCACACCAGTTTAGGCCCTCAAATCGCTTCAATTCCTATTGGCAATGACTTAACACTCGTCGGTCATAAAATTGCTTCGACTGAAAAGAAACTCAATAAACTCAACCAATATTTCTTAATTGCCAATGGCAGCGAGATTGGTGATCAAGAACCGGTGCTAACGACTTCAGATCAGTTTCTTCGCGTAGAATCGGTCAAAGACAATACATTCAAACTCAACGTTAAAGGTCGCATTGAGCAGTATCGCAATGATATTTGGGTAGAAAAGTCTGACGGAACGGTTCACCACTGGTTGATTAGCTTAGACTCAAGCTACGTTCGCTAAACGCCACCAGCACAGTTAAAACACCACCTTGTTTAGACAAGGTGGTATTCCTCGTCTAAACAGGTAAAATCTCGGCTCTTAATTACGCTGATAGAAGTTTTACCATGCACCAACCAGAACAACTGTTCACTCGTTTCCATGCCGATATCACAGGTATTGAGCTGCCAAGCGCGTTCACTTTTCCATTTTACTATCAGCCTCACCCGCTTTGCATCATTGCCGCAAACGAGTTACAGCAACATATTGAGAACCAATCAGATTGGCAGCATAACTTTGGTAACGAAAATAACCCAACAGGTACTGGCAAAATGTTTGGCGTATTGTTGGTTCGTTCACCACAAGGCGAACTCGGTTACTTGAGTGCATTTTCTGGTAAAATCGCTGAGCAAAACTTGCTGCCAAACTTTGTACCACCGGTATTTGATATGCTGGCAAAAGAGTGTTTTTTCCGCACAGAACTAGCCGAAATTACGCAACTAAATAATCAAGTAAAACAGCTTTCAGCGAACCCGAGGTTCGCAGAGTTAAACGCCTCACTTGCCCAACATCAAAACGACTATCAGCAGCAAGAGCAGCAACAACGCCAAGCGATGATTGATGGACGTGCAGAACGCAAAAAGCTGCGCCAACAAGCGGAAGAAACTCTGCATGATGAAGCACTAAAAGAAGCGATTGATGCACTGGCCAAACAAAGTGTGGCAGAGAAAAACGTCCTTAAATATCTCAAGCTAGAGTGGGACGCTAAAATCGCCGAGATCCAAAGTGAGCTCAAGCACCTCAACCACGAGATTGACCTGACCAAACAGCAGCGCAAACATCTCTCCAATGCCCTGCAAAATAAACTGTTTGAGCAATATCGTTTCCTCAACGCCAATGGTGAACAGAAATCACTCAAAGCCATTTTTGCCGAAACGACAACCCCCACCCCACCAGCGGGGGCGGGAGAGTGTGCCGCGCCAAAACTGCTTCACTACGCATATAAATATGGTTTTACACCGGTAGCGATGGCTGAATTTTGGTGGGGCGCATCACCGAAATCAGAAGTTAGACAGCACAAAAAGTTTTACCCTTCATGCCACGGCAAATGTAACCCAATTCTTGGCCACATGCTCCAAGGGCTAAAGGTTGATCCTAATCCATTGGAAGAAAACTGGGGCAAAGACAAAGAGCTCACAATCGTCTATCAAGATGACGCCATCGTGGTCGTCAACAAGCCTGCGGGTCTTCTCTCTGTACCGGGAAAAACCATTAAAGATTCCGCTTACACTCGAGTTCAAACGCTGTTTCCTGATGTTGAAGGTCCTTTTGTACTCCACCGTCTTGATATGGCAACGTCCGGTTTATTAGTGTTTGCACTAACCCGCAGAGCCAACAAAAGCTTGCAAAAACAATTTATTACACGTGGCGTAGAGAAGCGCTACCTCGCCATGGTTGAAGGTGTGGTGGAACAGAGCCGCGGTGACATTGATTTACCTATGCGCGGCGATCCCGATGATCGTCCTCGCCAGCTCGTTTGCTTTGAACATGGTAAACCTGCAACCACCCACTGGGAGCTGGTCGAAGTCACCAATGGGCGTAGCAAACTCTTGATGTATCCCAAGACTGGACGTACCCATCAACTGCGTGTTCACTGCGCTCACTATCAAGGGCTAAATATGCCGATGGTGGGTGATGGTTTATACGGTGAAAAAGACTCCCGTTTACACCTACATGCAGAACAGCTTTCGTTTGAGCACCCATACACAAAACAGCGTATGACGTTTGTCGCAGAGTGCGATTTTTAACTCGTCAGACTTTTCCTACAATCATAGCTGAAA
Organism: Vibrio panuliri; assembly: GCF_009938205.1. NCBI lineage: Bacteria > Pseudomonadati > Pseudomonadota > Gammaproteobacteria > Vibrionales > Vibrionaceae > Vibrio > Vibrio panuliri. The sequence goes on from NZ_AP019655.1 coordinate 1,327,783, forward strand.
TCGCCTGATTTTATTGAAGAAAAGGTGATTTCACGCTGTTTGTTAAGTTTCATATCCACATATGTTAAACGTATAATGTACGGGCTCTGGAGGAAAGAGAATGAGTCACGCTGCATTAAAACAAATTCAAGCTATGATGTCCCAACTACCTTTAACTCAAGGTGTTGAGGGCGTTGAGCAAACCATAAAAAAAATCAATCAAGTTTGCCAACAGCACCAGTATGATCTGCCAACGTTATACCATCTCATTCTTGAGGGCGTAAAAGGAAACCGCAACGACAATCGTCGCCATTCCATTATCGTCTTTGAAGAAGCCTTGACACTTTGCAGTGATGAGGACATGACGCAACGTTTGCAAATCAAAACCTTATTGGGCTCAATTTACGCAGACTACGAAGATTTTCATAAAGCGTATGAGTTATATCGTGACGTACTGGAGAACGCCTACCGTCTTGATGCGAACTACCTGTCGCTAGCGTACACCAATATTAGCGATTTTTATCTGTGTCTAGCGCAATATCAACAGGCCTATCAAATTGCCTCTTATGGCGCCCAACAAGGTGAGAGAATTGGTCACCACTCTAATCAAGCCATTTGCTTACTCAATATGGGGTACGCACTTGGCTACCAAAAAGGGATGCATGAGCAAGCGATTTTACACTGTAAACAAGCCTTAGAAATCGGTGCGAATAACAATGCCCTGCGTTGCGAAGCCATCGCTCATGGCTATATTGCCCAGATAATGGCCCGTCATCATCAAAGTTACACTACAGATGAAATTCACCACCATTTTGCTCAAGCAGATAAGCTGTTTACTCACCTATATGATGTGCATAACCAAACTGAGTGCCAAGTTCACCAAATCGCTTATATGACTGAGGTTGGCGAGCATAAAGCAGCGTTGCCGTTAGCGCTAAACTTATACCAAACGATCCGCGCTGAGGAGAATTATGGCTTTTTCGCTCTGCTGTGTGATTGCTTATGCCAGTTACTCGCATCTCATGATGATGTCCAGTTATTAAGTGACGTTCAAGCTCGCTATATTCAAGCCGCACGCAAGCAAATAGATAAGCTGCAAAACAAAGAGTTTGATAGCTTGCTCAATCAAATCGAGAAGGTCACACAAGATCACGAACGGTTGGTATTGGATAAAATGCAGCAACACATTGGCGCGGTCACCGAGGTTGGACAATCTATCGCAACATCAGAGGATATCGCCAACACCTTACCGCTGATCTACGAGAAAATCTGTTCGATTTTTCCAACCAACGAGTTTGGTATTGCTCTTTATCATGAAGAGCAAGATACGCTTGAATATTGCTACTTCTATGATCGCAATGGCCCAGTTGAAAACTCAATCGTCAACTGCAAGACTCAATATTCCGTTGGCAGTTACGTGGTCAAAAACCGTCGTACGGTTCATCTCAACCGAATCAATGATGAAGTGCTCAGCGTCTTTGTCCCTCAAGACGAACGCTTTAAAGAGTGCGCACATTTTCGTAATGACACGCCAGTGGAGTCACTTATCCTCACACCTATTGTCATGCAAAACAAGGTTTTAGGAGTCCTTTCAATTCAGCACTCACTAGCCGATCAGTACTTACAATATCACTGTAATCTGTTCGAGCAATTAGCGAGTTTTATTGCCGTTGCACTCGAGAACCATATCCAGCGCAATCGACTCGCAGACGCCTATCAAAAGCTTGAATTGATATCAAAAACTGACCCACTCACAGGGCTCTATAACCGCTACCAACTGGATGATATTGCACCGCAATTAGTGACCAAGGCTATCAAGACCAATACTCACCTTGCTGCTGCCGTAATCGACGTTGATTACTACAAAGGCTACAACGATTACCACGGGCACCATCAGGGGGATGTCGCCCTTGAACTCATTGCTGGAGAAATGAAACGAGTCTTTAGTCGAGAGAGTGACTATCTTTTCCGCTATGGTGGCGATGAGTTTTTATTACTCAGTTGCGATTCTTCAAGCAATGAACTGGCTGAAAGGCTAAGCAACTTGCAACAAGCTATTGCCAACCTAGCGCTTGCCAACCCCTTATCACAGTGCAGTGAGGCGATTACTCTCTCGATTGGTGCGGCGGACCTGTCCAATATCGAGTATGTCGACAGCGGTTTCGCCACCCTGTTTAACTTGGCAGACCAAGAGCTGTATAAAGTGAAAAAAGCGGGGCGCAATAGAATCAGTATGACCTCACATCAATTTGCTTAAAGCGTCGCTTATTCGCGCTTAAATCAACATCGGTGCTAGCTACATTTAGCTAGCACCTCAAACTACTTTTGCTCTATCGCTCGAATAACACGGCACGGATTCCCCGCTGCCACCACATTATCTGGAATATCTCGGGTCACAACGCTACCTGCCCCAATCACACTGTTGTGACCAATAGTTACGCCTGGACAAACAATCACACCGCCCCCCAACCATACATTGTCACCAATGGTTATCGGTTTTCCAAACTCGACTCCCTCTTCAACCCGTCCTTTGACGTCGAGAGGGTGTCCTGCAGTATAAAGCTGTACATTGGGCGCAAATAAGACGTTGTCACCAATCTTCACCTCAGCAATATCAAGTACCACGCAATTAAAGTTAGCGTAAAAGTTCTTGCCTGTTTTGATATTAGTGCCGTAATCACAACGAAAAGGCGGCTCAAGAAAAGCATCCTCCCCATTGGGCAGCAAGTTTTGGATTGCTTCTCGCCATTGTTCAGAGTCTGGGATGCTACTGTTGAGTTGCTGCAACACTTTACGGCAGGCAATACGAGCATTATACAGCTCCTCATCCCAAGGATTATATGGCTCACCTGCTAACATTTTATCGCGCTCTGTTTTCATTCTTATCTCGTTGGTCATTGACGCTAAAAGGGTATTGATATTGACACTGTATTATCTCGCCGTGCATTGAGTTTGGTCATTCCACGCAGAATCAGCAACATAATGGCGGCAATTAATAACCTTATTAATAAAGTGGACATTTTGCTTGTCGGGACTAACACTTAATACAAACAAAGGAGGTAGGTATGCATGAATTTAAAAATATTCTGTTCGTCAGCCAAGGTCTGCCTGAAACGGGTGATTCTTTACAACAAGCGATGACACTCGCTCAACGTAATAACGCTTCACTGAAAGGGCTCATTGTCTGCCCCAAACTACCGGCAAATATGAGTCAATATCAGGATACCTATCAACAATCTCTGATCAACAACCTGAACCAGCAAATCAATCAAATCGGTCAATCGAGCGATCTCACGCAGACATCGCCCCTCACCGTTGATATTTCAAGTGGTGATAAGCCTATTGTTGATGTCATTCAGTACGTTGAGCAGCACAACCGAGATTTGCTGATCAAAAACGCCGAGCCTCTTGGTGAGGGGTCTGAAGGATTTAAAGCGCTGGATATGAAATTGCTGCGTAAATGTCCTTGCCCTGTTTGGTTAAATCGCACCACAACCATACCTCATCAACATAAATGTGTTGCCGTTGCCATCGATCCTATCATTACCTGTGATGAAGAAGAGCAATTGGCTCTGCGGCTGCTAACATTGGCGAGAAATATCGCCGACAGCTGCAACAGCCGATTACATATCATCTCTTGCTGGGAGTACAAGTTAGAGAGCTATTTAAGGCACAATCCTTGGATCCAGGTTGATGATCAACAGCTCAACGCCGATATTGCCGCGTTACGTGACCATCACCGTCAACAGCTGGATCGCCTAGTGGCTGATTCAGGGATCGCAGGTGAAATGATTGTCCATCATATCAATGGACGAGCCGATGACGAAATTCCTCGATGCGCCACGACACTGGCGATTGATATCTTGGTCATGGGGACGATTGCCCGGACGGGCATTGAAGGTTTAGTGATGGGCAATACCGCCGAGAACATTTTGCAATCGCTCAGCTGTTCGTTAGTCGCATTAAAACCGACAGGGTTTGTTTCACCTATTCGTTAAGTGGTTTTCTCGGTTAAAGTGGAATTTTCCTACAACTAAATGGCTGAATATTTGGAAAAATCCGGCTTGGCTAACTCACGGTTCGAAAACTAAAACCGTTAAAATAGCGACAAATAAACTGGACAAAATAGTCTAGCGCTTCACTAATCCAACTCAGTTGATAAAACACGTTTGGCTAACGTAAAGAGTGTATGGAGAAAGATATCGTTAATGAAAGCAAGTTTTAAGTGTTTCAAATGCATGGAACGCCATTCTTGTCAGATCTATCTAAAGGAACTAAAGAACATCCAAGTGATCGATCAATCGGAGTTAGATCACTTGTTGGGAAAAACGAACAACGTTATGGCTACTGTAAAATCGGAGTAGTTCTTTGTACCACGCTGTTTAAAGAGCCGTTCTGGCTCTTTTTTCTTTTCATCTGCCTACGACTTGCTATCAAACGCAATAAAATTCGCATCCCTGCGATGAAAAACGTAAAATGCGCGCCTATTTTTGCTGAGTAAGAGATAAGACGTGACACGCGATCAATTTGAGTTATTAGCACCAGGCGGAGATTTAGACTCGATAAAAGCCGCTATCGCAGCAGGGGCTGATGCCATTTACTGTGGTTTGGATCGATTTAACGCCCGTAACCGTGCCACCAACCTGACGTTAGATAACTTAAATGGTGTTCTATCGCTTGCTCATCAGCATAACTGTAAGATTTTTCTAACTCTAAATGTATTGATTCTTGAGAGTGAAATCCCTGCCATTATCAGACTATTAAGCCAATTAAGTACCACCAGCATTGATGGCGTAATCGTACAAGACCTCGGCTTGGCTTATATTCTTAAACACCATTTCCCTCATTTAGATGTTCACGCATCCACTCAGCTTAATACCCATAATGAGGGGCAAATTCAGTTCTTAAATCAACTGACCGCAAGTCGAGTCAACCTCTCCCGCGAGCTGAACATCAATGAAATAAAGCATCTAGCACACTTTGGTCAGCAGCATAACGTGCAGATGGAAGTGTTCGTCCATGGCTCTTACTGCATTGGTTTTTCGGGTATCTGCTACATTAGTTCCGCACGCAATGGCGCATCGGGTAACCGAGGGCGTTGCAGTCAACCGTGCCGAGAGCAATACGAGACGACCAAAACGGGGAACCAGTACCCGCTCAATATGAAAGACAACTCCGCATTTGGCGATTTACAAGCGCTTGCGGATGCTGGGGTCTATTCACTAAAAGTTGAAGGGCGCATTAAAAAATCCCATTACGTTTACACTGTGGTGGATAACTGGCGTAAGCAAATTGATCGCTTGTGTGATGGTGAAGAGTTATCTCAAGATACCACTGAGCTCTACACAGTATTTAACCGTGATTTCTCTAATGCTTTCTTGCAGGGCGATTATGGTAAGTCGATGTATATCGACAACCCACGAGACCATGCTGTCAAACACTTCTCTACCATCTATCAATGTCAGAGCGTTGAAGATGTACAACAAATCAAGAAGAAACTCTACGACGACAAGACTGCGATTATTGAAAATGTTGCGCAGAAAACACAAGCCTTTGATATCAGTGGCACACAGGACAAAAGCAGTAGTTTAAAAGGGGCGATAGATGTACCGCACCTTGCCCCGCTTCCTCAGTCACCTGAACGTGAAGGTGTTGCAAAACTCGCCGTTCTTGTCTCTTCAACCGATGATTGCGAGCTTGCAGTGCAAGAGCATTTTGACGTCTACTTCCAAATGCCAATGGGGCTGGCTGATCAATGGCAAAGCCTTGTTGTGCTGTTTACTCAATATCCTAATCTCAAGCCTTGGTTCCCTGCGATTTTAATCGATGCTGACTTTCAAGCAGCACGCGAGTTCTTAGAACAGATCAAGCCTAAGTGCTTGATTACCAATAACTCAGGGGTCGGTTTTATTGCTAAGCAACTCGGACTAAACTGGATTGCGGGGCCACAGATGAACACGACCAACTCTTACGCCTTCAAATGTCTGCAGGAAGAGTTTGCTGCCAGCGGCGCATTTATCTCTAATGAGTTAAATATGAAGCAGATGCGTCATATCAAACGCCCTCACGGCATGCGCAGCTTTTATAGTGTTTACCATCCGAATACCTTGTTAACCAGTCGTCAATGTTTGTTCCAGCAAACAGAAGGCTGTAAAAAAATCAAAGTCAACAAAGGCTGCTTGAAACGCTGCAACAAACGTACTTCAATCATCAATCTAAAAGACAACCCATATGTCATTCAAAAACAGCGTGGTAGCCACAACTCTATTTACAGCGAACACAATGTGCTGAACACCGATATTCTTAGTGATCTGCCGATGCTATTGACCGATATACTGATTGATCTACGAGATATCCAAACAGAAACTCAAGTGTCACTGAGCAAAACTGAAATCATTGCTATGTTTATTGCCCTACTTGAATCACCCAACCCGATGCAAAAAGCGCAAATTCATCAGATGATTCAACCAACTGCTAACGCCCAATACCAAAAAGGTTTGTAGCCAGTTTTGTCCGCCATCGGTCGGTTTGACCGATGGCAGAACTTGCCCAAGGCTTACCTGCTGATTAACAGAGACAGCGCAAAATATATCCTTGCAGTATCACAAAATCCGTATTTCGTCATATCACCGTAACCCATAACTGATTATCTTAGTAACGGGGCAATTGGCCTCATATTATTAAGGATATTTTATGTTGATTTGGTCGATAACCGGTTTGATTATCTTTTTAGCTATCCAACTTCTCTCTCCATCGAAAACATTGACTACCAAACGCATCCTTTGCGCATGTCTTTCTTGTGCACTTGGACCCCTTATGCTGATTGCCGCTATCGGCGCTCACGTCAACGCAAACTGCTGGGTAAAACGCTCCGCATCCGCATAACAATTCTTAGCCCCAATGACCTGCCGGTCTTTGATATCTGTGGTGGGTCATTGAGTGTTGAACACTAAGATTAGGCGACACCTGATTTTTCTAGTCGCACGCGATTGGCAATGTCTATTAAGATACTGCGCAGCCAAACATTCGCGGGATCATTGGTTAGGTTCTTATGCCAAATCAGATAGTTTTGCACTTTCTTGTATTCAAACGGCGGCTTAAACACCTTAAGATTCAACTTATCTTTGAACTGCATTGCCATAGACACAGGCACTGTTGCGATGCAATCCATCTGACTGGTAATCATCAAATTACTAAACAAAGAGCGGCTGTGAAACGCGATCTTACGTTTAGACAAATCAATTTTGGTGAACTGCTCTAAGCTGTATAGATCATTACGCTTACGCTCTAACACCGCGTGTTCTTCACTTAAGAATTGCTCTAAAGACAAAGTATCTTGCGTCAGCCTCGGGTGACCTTGTCGACAAATCACCACAAACTCCGTTTCCAGCAATAACTGGCTAGCAATACTCGGTTTAGAAGGCGGCACAATATCTATCATGACGTCATACTGCTGTTGAACTAGCATGTCGTAAAGATGGCTATCATCATCCGGCTGATCGTACACCTCTAAGCTATTACCACCCGCCAGACAGGAGAACTTATCGAGTAAGAACCACTGCAAGTGTTCTGGTGCCGTGGTGATAAATCGTCGTGAACTTTGCTTAGGGTCAAAGCGAGAGAAGGATTGGAATACGCTAATCAATTGATGCACAGAGCCTTGCACTTGGTTGTATAAATCAAGCGCATAACTGGTTGGCACCACACCTCGACCTTTGCGAATAAACAGCTCTTGTCCTACGTCCTGCTTTAGGCGTCCCAACATGGTACTGATCGTCGATTGGTTCGTATCCAAAGATTTAGCCGCTTTACTTAAACTGCCGTGTTCAATCACAGCAACTAGCGCCACCAGTAAATTCAAGTTCGCGATATCGTTGTTCATCTCACCTTACCAACCCATCGTAATTTCGATAATTAGAAATCGTATTAGCCTGTCGATAGATTAACCGCTGTCAATTAACCTAGCTAGTAACCACAGCACATAATGAACAATTGGTGACTAGAATGGCAAAAAAATTTAGAGCACTTTTACTACCTTTAGCGATCAGTAGCGCATTAATTACCCCTCAACTCTCTGCGGCAACGCCGACACTTGAAGCAACGTCCACTAACGGACAACACTTGCAGACCAGTGCCGCTCCTCAGTATCAAAACATCGTTTTGGATCAACGTTATGACGATGGAATCTTGGTCGAGCACTCTTCTAATCTGTTTTGGGGACCTGGCGAACGCATCAAGGTACATACCAAGTTTGACCGCACGCTCGCATACACGGCCGAGTCTGATCACGTGCATGATTCCTTAACCAAGCATGGGCGCAAAATGGATCAGGCAATTATTCAAGTGGATGATAATGTTTACTTGGGTTACGGCTTCGGTCTCGATACACCAGTAATGATTGAAGGCGATGACGGTATCATCATTGTCGATCCCGGTGAGTCAGTGCAGATGGCACAAAGCGTAAAACAAGAGTTTCGCAAAATCACCAACAAACCGGTCAAAGCTATTATTTACTCCCACAACCATATTGACCATATCTCGGGCGTGCGTGCTTGGGTAGACGATCAACAAGTTGCCAGTGGTGAAGTAATGATCATTGCGCAAGAAGGTTTAACTCAAGCCGTCGCTAACTGGTCTTCCAATCTTGGGCCTTTGTTCGGTCAACGTACCTCTTACACCGGCGCAAAGCACGTTGAAGAAGGCGAACACGGTACGGTCAATGACGGATTAGGTCCGCGCTTTATGCAGGGTGATATCTCCTTTATCGAGCCTAATGTGACACTAAAAGACCGCTTGGATATTACGATTGCTGGCGTTGAGATGGAGATTGTGAATGTCCCATCTGAAACCAAAGATGAAGTGGTTGTATACCTACCTAAGCAAAAAATCCTTCATGCTGCGGAAGTGCTGCAGGGCGAGAACTTCCCTAACTTGCACACCATTCGTGGTACCAAGTTCCGTGATCCTGCGATGTGGTTTAAAGGCATCGATGTAATGCGTCAGTTCGATACGGAAGTGATGATCAACTCGCACGGTCGTCCTGTTGAGGGCAAAGCTGCCGTGGATAACGTACTGACCGCTTATCGAGACGCGATTCAGTACACCCATGATCAAACCATCCGCCACATGAACAAAGGGCTAACGCCCGATGAGTTAGTGGAAGTTGTTAAACTCCCTACTCACCTTGCCTCACATCCATGGCTAGGCGAGCACTACGGTACCGTTGCTCACGCAGTGCGCCAGATTTATGTTGGCTATGTCGGTTTTTATGAAGCGGATCCTTGGCAATTAGAACCGATGGCTTATCAACAACGTGCTCGTGCATTTGTCGAACTCATGGGTGGTCGAGACAACATTATCAACACAGCGAAGGCAGCGATCGAATCAGAAAACTACACCTTTGCTGCTGAAATATTGTCCTACCCTATTACCGTCAATCAAGATGACATGGAAGCACGTCAGCTAAAAGCTACTGCGTATAAAAAATGGGCAGCAGACCAAGTCAATATTAACTGGCGAAACTGGGCATTAAATGCCGCAGCTGAACTGGAAAACAACCAAGACTTCTCTAATTTGATTAGCTTTGCCTCTGTTGATGTGATGACTGCGCTACCAAGCAAACAGATTTTCGACATGATGACCGCTACCCTGATTGCGGAAAACACATTAGAAACTGAGATGGCGTTGACCTACAACTTTGCTGATACCAATGAAACGTTCACGCTAGAGATTCGTCATGGCATCGTCCAACTGCATGATACGCCTTACCAAAACAGTGACATCGAGATCGACACGACACGTGCGGTGTTGAACGATATTTTGCTTGCCGGCGCGAATGGGCAACAAGTTCTGGCGGAGAAAATACAGTCAGGGGAACTCAACTTTGCCAAGGGTGATATACCAAGCTTCGGGCAGTTTATGAGCTACTTTGATAAACCAACTCCCCCGCAAGATCTCAAACTCATCGTACGCTAATTTAACGCTATAGAGGAAGGAACCTTCGGGTTTCTTCCTCTTTTTAGGAGTCAGCTATGCTCAAGTATGCCTTCACTCTCTTCCTTCTACTGCCAAGTTTAGCGTTGGGCTGCGGGCTTCATCAATCATTTGGCTTGCACATCACCAGTGAGCCTGGCTCTCTAGAAGTCTTTACTGAGATTATCGCAGCCCGCAAAGCCGGCGACTTAACCAATACCGCCAAACCTGACCAATTTAAACTGTTTTCGATAAAAAAAGCCTTCAGCCAAGCCGCCATCGCCGCTCCAAACTTCACTATTTTTGAAGCAATAAAAGGCCACTATAGCCAAGTCACGCCAACCAACTCATATCAAATCACGGGACGCAATACATTACCTAACGATGACGATTTGGTGTTGGTTACCGAGCTGGATGTATTAGATGCACTTGCTACCGGTGGGCTAAGTTGGCAAACCGCCAAACAGTCACAACTCGTGCATATTAATGGTTTACCCGAACAAGTGGCTCAACTGGACAGTTGGCTAACAGGCTTGTTCGACTCACTCTTTCAACATAATTAAACGATTAGAAACTCACTCTATGACTCACAAAATTAAGCTTTTAGCACTCTCTTCCGCTTTGCTCGCCACACACAGTTTTGCCGGTGGTTATATGTTCCCAGAACTGGGGATGATGAGTATTAGTACCGCTGGCGCTGGCGCTCAGGCGGTCGCCGAAGGAGCAGAAACCGCGTTTGCCAACCCTGCCGCTATGACAGAATTTGACAACACCCAAATCGCATTCAACCTTCAAGGTATGGTTTCGGATATCGAATACCAAGACTTGGGCTCAACAGGAGCGTTCAGTCGTGGTGACGAGGTGACACAAGCCGGAACCGCCATGCCGGTCGTCTCATTCTACATGGTAACCCCAATCAATGATCAGTGGTCGGCCGGTATAGCCTTTGCCTCAACCGGCGGTTCACTTATCGACTACGGTAGCGATTTTAAAGGTGCGCTGTTGCTCAAGGATGCACAACTGCTTACCGCACAACTCAACCCAAGTGTGGCTTATAAAGTCAATCAAGATCTCTCAGTTGGGGTTGGCTTAGTTGCTGAGTATGGCATGCTTGAGCAAAATCTTGCTGGCAGTCGTCAACCAGGCTTGCCAAACGTTCAAGCTGACGGAGACAGTTTTGAGATCGGTTACACTCTAAGTGCCCTTTATCACCTTGCCGAAGGTCATCGCATTGGCTTTGCGTACCGTTCTGAAATCAGCCACAACATGGATGGCGATATCTCAATATCAGGTGCTAACTTGAGTTCAAGCGTCAATATCGTGATGCCTGCCACCGCTTACGTCAGCGGATATCATACCGTCAGCAACAAAACCGCCCTGCTATGGAGCCTTGGTTGGACAGACTTTAGCAAAATCGCGTCAACAGCAATTACTTTAACGGATCGCCAAGGTCAGCTCGATATTCAACGTCAATGGGAAGATACATTTTCAGCCAGTTTAGGCCTACATTATCAAGTTAACCCTGATTGGCGCTTAGAGAGTGGGATCTATTATGAAACTTCACCGCAAGATGATCCGAAGTTTCAGTACCCAGATGTACCAACAGGTGAAATATGGAAACTGGGAATGGGGACCAGTTATAACCTGTCGTCGCAATGGCGCATGCAACTCTACTATGAGTATTACTATGGTGGCACCCCAGAGATTGAGTACTCAACAGAAAATCTCGGTAAATTGCACGGAGAGTATGACGCCAATGTTCACTTCTTTGGTTTGCTGGTCAATTACTCTTACTAGGTTTAGAAGGTGGCGAATGCCACCTTTGTCTTTTGCTCACACTGCTGACGCTTAATTAGTACTGCTATTTCGCCGTTTTGGTTTACAATTGCACCTAACGTTCACTAGCAGTAAAAATCATGACGATAGCACCAAGTAAAATTACCTTCTTTGAGTTTCTTACCCCACTCATTACCGCAGGCAAGAAAACCATTACCATTCGTGATGAAGCTGAAAGTCACTATGTGCCAGGTACACAAGTTGAAGTCTTTACATTGGAAACAGATAAAAAAGTTTGTGAGATTAAGATCTTATCTGTTGAACCTTTACTGTTCGATGAGATCAATGAATTTCATGCTGAACAAGAAGCGTTGCCACTGGATGAACTCAAGCGTCTGATCGCTGAAATTTACCCCAATCTCGATCAACTGTATGTGATCAGTTACAAACTGGTATAGAAATCACCTGCAGACTATCTAAACCAGTAACGCTCAGTCCTAGCGTGTTGACGTCGTCGCGCCCCTGCAATGTAAAACACGCTAAGCATCAACGGCAAATACCAAATCAAGACATCCAATAATCCCGTGCTGCCTTTCAATGGCAGCGCCAAGCTGCTGGCAAAGAAATTGTTATCGATATAGGTAACTAAGGCTGGTAGCACAAAATACATAAATGCGGCAAACGCGCCAAAAATCGCATACTGCACCACACTGATCAATCCTTTAAATGCTCCTAATATGGCGCTAAACACAAGCGCAAATATCAAGCTCAACACCAAGGCTTGCACGATACTCACTAACCTGACTAAGTTGATAAACTCGCTATTTGCTAGATAGCTGCGCAGGTCAGGAATCGCTTCCAAGGCCGTGACAATGAGCTTTCCTGACAAAGAAACATACCATTGACTAGAGAACACCCAGTCATAACAACCGAACAGCAGTAGACCGAGCGCCAATGCACCTATGCCACACACAAGTCGATACATGGTTTCCCCTAAGTAATGATAGATTTGACAGAGTTGTAAATAAGCCTGAAAAATAGCCAATCGCCAAGTAGTTCAGTTAAAACTTACAATCTATCCCTCACTTCTGCGCTATCGATACTGACGAACGTGACATGGATTAATAAAAAGGGAGCGATATGCTCCCTAAAAACCTCTATTTTTCTAACACTGGAGTCACTTGGTAGGAGTAAATCATAGGTACTCCCTGCGAGTTAAACTTCACCTGCCATACCTCATTTACGGGTAGGCTAATGCGCTCGCCTTTCATAACCGATTCAGGGTAAGTGTCTGCGGTCAATAAGACACGCAACTCCACTTGATAACCGTCCCCCTGAGGCGTGATGTCGATTTGGTGAATATCATGCTGACAATTGGGCTTAAATGTAGCGCGAGCAATCCCATACCAATCTTCGAAGCCTTGATGCCCAATGAAATCCCCTTCCGGAGAAGACCATTCAACGCTCTCGGCTAAGTAACGCGTATAAACTTGAGTATCAGAGCCCAATTGATCAAACTGAGCGAACCACTGGCGAATCATCGTGGTAATTTTCGCTTGTGAAGAGTCACTTATCACCTCAATGGTTTTCAGAAGACGTTCAGCATGGTCCTCTGCACGTGCTTGTACTTCTTCCAACTTGTTATAAACACCTGGGATATAAACCATACGATGCGTATAGATCGGAGTTTGGAAATTCATGCCTGCTAAGTAAGCCGTTTGTTGCAGCGGATGAACTAACTGTTCAACAGTAAAGTGGTTATAGCCAAGCGGATCATAAGATTCTGCGGGACCTCCAATGGTGAATGACAAAATCAACTCTTTGCCTTTTAGTTTGTCGCCATGTGTACCGTAAGCAAAGTTGAATGAAAACACGTCATCTATCCACTTTTTCAATAATGCAGGCACTGAATACCAGTACAACGGGAATTGCAGAACCACGATATCTGCCGCGATCAACGCTTGCTGCTCGGCGGCGACATCAATCTTATAGTCTGGATACAGTTGGTCCAATCGACGCACTGATACATCCGTTAGATGTTGCGAAACCTGCTTGATGATTACGCTGTTTGTGTATGAAGCGTCTAAATCCGGATGACCTGAAATAACTAACACTTTGCTCATGGGTATGCCCTAAATCTAAATAACCGATGAGGCAAGATTACCGTTAGCAATTATAAATTTTTAGACGCTATTTCCTTAATTAATTATTAGCTATAAACTAATAATAACCGACAAGTACAAGGATATATTGTGAACGGTACTACCTATAATCAACTAGTGATGTTCCACACAATTGTGCACGAGGGCAGCATTTCAGGAGCGGCGCGCAAGTTAGAAGTTGCACCGCCTTCGGTAAGCCAAGCACTTAAATCATTAGAAGAGCATCTTGGCTTACCTCTGTTTACCCGCACAACTCGCAAAATGGAGTTGACTCAGGCGGGTCAACAATTAGTGGAGAAAACGCGCTTTTCAATGGATGAACTGAGCCATGCGATAGAATCAGTCAGTGACTTAAGCAAAGTGCCGTCTGGAAAAGTGCGCATCACCATGCCGCGTTTTGCTTATCAAATCTATGTTCAACCGATTTACGCTGAGTTTTGTCAGCTCTACCCTGATATTGAACTTGAGATCTCCGTGTCTGATGCCACTGTCGACATTTTAAGCCAAGGCTTTGATCTCGGTATTCGTTTTGGTGACAAAGTCGAAGATGGTATGGTGGCACGCCCGCTCACACCACCACTGAAAGAGGCGATCGTCGCTTCTCCTGCGTATATTGCACAACATGGCTTACCCACTACTCCCAGTGAGTTAAGCAAACACAAGTTTGTTCAATATCGCTTTATCACTTCCAACCAGCTAGCCCCCTTGAGGCTTAATGATCACGGCGAGGTTCTCAACCTTGAAAGCCATAGCGCGATCATTGTCAACGACACTGACCTACTGATTGATGCAACTTTAAAAGGGCTCGGTCTATGCAGAGCCATTACTCCTATGGTTGATCACTACATTGAGTCGCAACAACTTCAACCCATCATGAGCGAATATTGGTATACCTATGCCGGGCTTTACGTTTACTTCCATCGAAACAGCCAAAAAGCGCGTAGAGTTCGTGTATTGATCGATTTCTTACTCGATAAAATCGCCCAAGGAGCCACGATATGAAGCCAGCCATTTTATACATTTTCTCTGGCCTACCTGGCAGTGGCAAAACCACACTCGCCCAACACCTCGCGGCGCAAAACGGCGGAGTTTACCTTCGAATCGATACCATAGAGCAAGGCTTGCGCGACCTGTGCCAGTTCAAAGTTGAGGGAGAAGGCTATCGGCTTAGCTATCGTATCGCTAGCGATAACCTAAGGTTAGGCAACCATGTTATCGCCGATTGCTGTAACCCAATCTCTTTAACCCGCGACGAGTGGCGACAAGTGGCGCGAGATGCAGGTGCACAGCACATTGATATCGAAATCATCTGTAGCGACCGACGAGAGCATCAGACACGCGTCGAACAGCGCCAATCAAGTATCGACAATTTGATTCTGCCAACGTGGCAACAGGTCGTTGACCGTGAATATCACCCTTGGAATGAGCCTATCATTCGGGTTGATACGGCAGGTCAGTCCATCCAATCCAGTTGTGACGAGTTGATAGCAAAGCTCAATCAATAGTGTTCACTACCGGCAACGACCGTCAGATGAGCGGAGAAGGGAGAGTTCTCACCGTGACGGTTTTGCTTTTAGCTGGTATGGTCTAGATTCACTCAGTTACTTTACGGCAATGGAATGTTCGAACAAGTCAGCGGGATACTGTTTCCAGTGTTCGCGTTAGTATTAGTCGGTTACTCGGTTGGGCGTTGGATTCGCCCAGATTTTAAAGCGATCAACCGAATAAACATGGATACCTTTACCCCGGCTTTGGTGTTCTCTTCTCTGGTCGCGATGCCACTTGATACCGAGCAGATACCGCTGCTTAGTGCCGCGTTAATTGCCGTATTGGTCCCCGGAATAGTGATGATTCCCATCTGTAAACTTATGAAGATAGAGTTTCGCGCTTGGGCACCACCGCATATGTTCCGCAACAGTGGCAATTTGGCTATCCCTTTATTTACCTATACTTTCGGTGAGTCGGCGCTGGCTTCTGCCGTTTTATTGTTTGTTGTTTCAGCCTGTACCCACATCAGCCTTGGCTTAACCTTACTAAGCAACGGCAATCCGCTAAAGCAAGTTGTCCGGATGCCCATATTTCTTGCCGCAGCCGCAGCGCTCACCATTAACCTTGCTGGATTCTCTCTCTGGCAACCCCTCTACGAAGCGACCGCGTTATTGGGTCAGGCCGCCGTCCCCGTCATGCTACTCTCGCTCGGCGCTCAGATGTGTAATATGCGCCTTTCAGGTATTAAAATTGGCATTCTCTGTACACTGCAATCCTTGTTTACAGGAGCGGTGGCATTTGGCTTGATCTATGCGTTTATCCCACTGCCAACCATGCAACTGCAAATGATGGTGCTGTTCGCGATGTTGCCACCAGCGGTCATGAACTATCTTTTTGCAGAGCGGTTTGATATTCAGCCCGAGCAAGTGGCCTCTATGGTGTTGTATGGAAACTTCTTTAGTGTACTCACTTTGCCAGTACTACTCTCGTTTGCGCTATCGCTTTAAAATGGCGCTTCGGGCTCGGTAAGCAAAGACTCACCGTTATGTTCTATTGAACGCGCATCATCTGGATTGCGTAGGCTACAGCTATCTAACGACAAGCAACCACAACCGATGCAACCATGTAAGTCTTGCTGCAACGCTTTAAGCTGCAAAATTCGATGTTCGAGATCTGCATGCCACTTGGTCGCCATCGCTTGCCACTGCGATTTGGTTGGCGCTTTATGCTTGGGTAAGACAGCAAATGCTTGCGCGATCTCTTCCAAGCTCATGCCTACCTGTTGTGCAGCTTTGATCACCGCAACACGACGAATAACACTGCGGTCGTAGCGACGCTGGTTACCCTGATTACGCCAACTGCTGATCAACCCCTTTTGCTCGTAAAAATGCAGCGCTGATACGTTCACTCCTGCTCTTTGAGCGACTTGCCCAACTGACATCTCCATTTCAATCTCTGCTCGTTCGATGTAAATGCCGTCCACTGTAACTTAATCAAACTCACCCGGCTATCAAGCCGCCACAAACATGCCGATTCATGACTCAAAAAGCATAAAAAAAGCCAACCTCAAAAGAGGTTGGCTGACTAAACCATCAGCACTATTTGCTGGGGGTGAATAGTATTTTGATGGCCATCGATGACGAACTACGCCACGAAAAATAGACACTCACTAAGATGCACAACACTTTTACTGAGTGCGATTTTCCTTAAGCAAAAGTGAGGAGTTTGTGTACATCTTCGCTATGCAGTGACAATAGTAACGTCTCGCAAAACCGCTAAGGTTGCAAAATCACTCGCCTTTGTAAGAGCTCGCTTACAAAAATCTCTTGGAATAGGCACCACTTTCGCTAGGAATAGATTGAGAAAGCCCAGCTCAATGGCATCATATAGGTGAATCAATCTGTAACGAGAACTGGACAACAGATGTGTGAAAAACAAATCTTAGTCGTCGATGATAATCAAGATTTGCGAGAAGCGTTAACCGATTACCTCGGCAAAGCGGGCTTTCGTGTACTTGGCGCTGAAAATGGCACGGCGATGTGGAAAATACTCCAATCTAATCAGCCTGATCTGATTATTCTCGATATTATGATGCCCGGTGATGATGGATTTACCCTATGCCAGCAATTGCGCCGCACTTCGAATGTACCCATCATTATGTTGACAGCCGTGACAGAAGAAGCTGATCGCGTCGCTGGGCTAGAAATGGGCGCAGATGACTACATCACTAAGTCATTTAGCCCCCGCGAACTGCTCGCACGAATCAAGACCATTTTACGCCGCAGTGTCACCAGCCAAAGTGCAAAACTGGCGCGTAAGGTACGCTTTGCAGAATGGCAGCTCGATACTGTCACTCGCCAACTTATGCA
Organism: Vibrio panuliri; assembly: GCF_009938205.1. Classification (NCBI taxonomy): domain Bacteria; kingdom Pseudomonadati; phylum Pseudomonadota; class Gammaproteobacteria; order Vibrionales; family Vibrionaceae; genus Vibrio; species Vibrio panuliri. Next base: position 1,345,529 of record NZ_AP019655.1, read on the forward strand.
TACTCCAAGTAAAACCATTAAACAGCTCAGTGGCGCAGACTTATCACTGCTAGGACTGTTTATCTCTCACGCTGAATCCATCCTTTCTCGGGATGATATTGCTCGTGAAATCTGGGGTAGAGACGCGGATCCATTTGAACGGGGTATTGATGTGCAAATCAGTCGTCTGCGCCATCATCTGGATGATAAAGATCGCTCGCTGATCCTAACCGTGCGCAACAAAGGCTATATGCTCACCGCTGGCGTACAGTATGAAGGGTAATCGGGTAACTAACTCGCTGGCGATGCGCACCAGTCTGTTTCTGCTCTGCGTCATTATCATTGCGCAGATCATCGCGGGTCTGATCTGGTATCAACATAGCAGCGAGCGAGATGAACAGGGTTTAAAAACCACCGTCAACAGTTTAGCGCTCAGTGCTGCCTCAACGATCTCTTTTTTCCAAACACTTCCACCAGAGTACCGCCACTTGGTGCTTAACCAGTTGCGTAATATGGGTGGAACGCGTTTCTTTGTCTCACTCAATAATCACCAAATTCCGGTGGCGCCGCTACCAGACAGCGAACGTAAAAGTATGGTGATTGACGAAGTGCAAAATGTGTTGCACAACGAACTACAAGATGCGCCTGTAATTCAGGTCGAGTTTACGCGGCGCGACAAACTCAAGGTATTTAATAAAGAACTTCCCATTGACGAACTACCGATGCTTTGGGGTCATTATTCTCTCTCTTACGGCGACTTAAACCCACCGATCTTGGTCATTCAAGTAAAAGTCGATCAACAAGCATGGTTCTATCTGGCTGCAGTACTCCCTGCACCATATATCACTCTGGAAACCAACTATTTTGAAATTCGTGAATGGTTCACCATGTTACTTTCCGCACTGTTACTGCTGATCTGCACATGGTTTGTGGTCAAAAGGGAAATTCGCCCGATCAAACAGTTAGCAAAGGCTGCAACACTGATGTCGAGCCGTTTAAAAGTGCCTGAAGTGAAAGAAGAAGGCAGCGTTGAACTGCGTGCTGCAGTACATGCGTTTAATAAAATGAACCGCAGAATCGACAGCCATATCAAAGATAGGGAAATGCTGTTCGGTGCGATATCGCACGATTTAAAAACGCCCATTGCGTGTTTAAAGTTGCGTGCTGAAATGCTCGATGATGATACCGACCGAGAACGTTTTATGCGTATTGCCAATGACTTAGATCTGATGGTGAAAGGCGCATTACAATGCATAAAAGAGACCGATATCCACGAAGATATTGAGCCCATCGATCTTGAGCAATTGATTGCCCATATCGCAAGTTCCATTGACCCAAATGGTCACAATATCCATATTCAAGCCTCCAATGTACGACCTTATGCTGGCAAGCCATTAGCGATCAAACGCTGCATTCAAAACCTAGTAGATAACGCCATTAAGTACGGCTCTAAAGCCGATATTTATCTCGAAGAAAATGCCGAAGCCGTGATGGTAAGAATCGAAGACCACGGCACCAATTTAGATCCAAACACATTAGAAAAACTGGTTCAGCCTTACTATCGAGGTGAAAGTAGCCAAGAAGGTAATGGACTTGGATTAACGATTTCACAAAGTATTGTCAAAGCCCATGGCGGGCACTTGTCTCTTGAGACAACTCGTCAGGGCGGTTTGAGCGCAACGCTCACATTTCCAAGAGATTAGTTATGAGAGAAACAACCCTAGCATTCATCCTCGCTAGCCTTTCCACCAGTTGTTTAGCCGACGTCGAGTTTCTGCACTGGTGGACGTCAAAAGGTGAAAGCAAAGCGCTCAACGTACTTGAGCAGCATCTACTCGAACATAATATTCCCTTAACCCACTCACCAATCCTTGGGGGTGGTGGCGATAGCGCGATGACGGTGCTTCAAGCTCGAGCACTCGCGGGTAACACACCAGATATTGCACAAATAGAAGGACCAAGCATTAAGGCTTGGGACGATGTCGGAATTGTCCACACCATCAATCAAACCGCACTAGAACAAAACTGGGATCAAAACCTCTACCCACTGACAATCGACATCAATAAAACGGACAACGGTTATGTTGCCCTACCGATCACATTACACCGCTTGAACTGGATGTGGGTGAATCATTCATTGCTGGAAAAACTTGAGTTGTCAGTGCCTAAAACATGGCCTGAGATGTTTCAAGCCATGGAGAAAGCAAAGCAAGCCGACCTTATCCCGCTCGCTATTGGTGAACAGGCGTGGCAAGTCGCCTTGTTGTTCGAAAGCTTAGTGATTGCCAATGGCGGTGTTGATTTTTACTACAAAGCCTTGGTTGAGCTGCAACGTGATCATATTGATACTGAGCAAATGCGCCTTGCCCTGCGCCAACTGAGACAAATATCCAACCTTGTGGCGACACAACATCCGAATCAAAACTGGGATACAGCAACGCAAGCACTAGCTGAAAATAAAGCGCTGTTTCAATTGGGGGGAGATTGGATATTGGGCGATCTTCTCGCCTCAGACGTCAAGGTGCCTGAGCAAATTGGCTGCTACTCTGCCCCGCAATCGCATAATGCTTTCCTCTACAACATGGACAGCTTTATCTTTATGGCTGCCTCTGATTTCACCCAGCAGCAAGCCACTGAAGTCGCCAATGCACTAGCAGATAAAACCTTTCAGGCTAAATTCAATCAAACGAAAGGCTCGATTCCGGTGAGAACTGATATCGACCTGACTGGGTTTAACCCATGCCAGATTCAATCGCACGATGATTTTATTCAAGCGACAAAAAACGGACTGGCAGTGCCAAGCATGACCGATTCAATGGCGGTCAACCCCGTTGCTCAACAAGCGATAAACTCTGAGATTTTCCGCTACTATCGCAGCCCAGAAGTGACCGAAGACGAAGTTCTTAAACGCATTATCTCCATTGCCAAAAGCACTTAGATCTTCCCCCACAAACGTAAAAGACCACCTTCGCGGTGGTCTTGTCTTAAGCATTAATCCCACTATTTCTCTAGTGACATACCCACACTCTCAACGCGCTCTCTAAAGGCATCGATACTTTCAGCTTGGTAGGTAGGTGAGCCGTTGAAATAACGCGGCTTTTCCGGAGCCAACGCATTTTTCAACGCTTTTTCTTGTTCGATATCGTCATGATAGACGGTGACTCGGTTGGGGATATCCTGCTTAAATGTCGCCATTATGTTCTCCTTTCATTTGGCTTATCGATATAGATAAGCGTAGATAATCAGTAAAAAGAGTCAAAGCAGGTGGCGGTAAGCTATGTAACAAAACACGTCAAAATCCACAATAAGTCATTACATTTTATAGAATTAGACAGTTTCACAATTTCTAAATCAAACTGACTGTTTGTGATCTTGGTATCAACCTCTAATACGAAACTCTTACTTTTACTGCCATAGTTCAATCCACATCTCACGCCGCCGTGGTATGGACGCAAGGCGAGCAATGAAAAGCAAGATTCTTCGAACTGGATCACTCTTTATCAAATAAATTCGTTGTTACTGCACAATATTTGTCACAGATAATGACCTATAGTTCACTATTTAAGACACAAATAAAACAATGCGTTCAAAAGCCTGACATAAAAATAGTCACACTCAAATTCACTCTCAGTCTCAAACGCATTGCACAGCATTGGTATACACAACAAACATGACAATAAAGACTTCTAGCCCATATCCGTTAGGTGCCACCCTAACGGAGGAAGGGTGTAATTTTGCGGTTTATGCGCCTGATTGCGAAGCCATTCGCTTAGCCCTTTTTGACACACAAGGACAGTACGTCACTTATGAGCTCACTGGTGAGTATGCAGGGATCAAACATGCTTTCCTCGAAGGGATCTCTGCAGGGCAGCGATATGGCTACATCGGCTTAGTCAAAGGGCAAGAACATTACATTGCCGACCCTTACGCCAAAGCCATCGATCACCCCCTTGATTACCACACACCATTTAATGCGCGCAAAAGTTTCCAACTGCCAAAATGTGTTGTGACCACTGACGAGTTTGATTGGCAAAGCATCTCTTCTCCTCTGCGCCCGCGCGAAGAAATGGTTGTGTTCGAAACCCACGTCAAAGGTGTAACGAAACTCAACCCCGAAATAGAAGCCGATTCTCAAGGTCGTTATCTTGGGTTAGTTAGCCCTGCAATGCTCAATTTCTACAAGCAGCAGAATATTAATACGTTGCAATTACTGCCCATCGCCGCCTGTATGCACGAGCCTCATTTACTGAATATGGATAAGGTCAATTATTGGGGTTATAACCCTTATCTCTTTATGGCTCCTGACCCACGTTACGCAGATAATGATGCCGTCACTGAGCTAAAAACAGCGATTCGAGAGTTACACCGCAACGGCATCGAAGTCATTTTAGATGTTGTTTACAACCACACTGCTGAGGGTGGAAGTGACGGTCCAATTTTCAATCTAAGAGCGCTTGATAACCAGTACTACCTAAAGCACGGTCCGCATTACGCAAACTACACCGGTTGTGGGAACACTGTTGATCTCACCCACCAGCCGGCACTTAACCTTATTATGGATACCCTGCGCTATTGGGTCAGTGAGTTCCATGTCGACGGTTTTCGCTTTGATCTCGCCGCGACGTTAGGGCGCGAAGGAGAACGCTTCAATCCAAACAGTGGTTTTTTCAAAGCGATTGCGCAAGACCCAGTGCTTAAGCAGACCAAATTGATTGCCGAACCTTGGGATATTGGCCCTAACGGTTATCAAGTCGGCCATTTCCCCTTTGGTTGGAACGAATGTAACGACCGCCTACGCGATATCAGCCGGAGTTTCTGGCGTGGAGACCAAGGCTATCTCACCGAACTTGCGACCCGAATCATGGGCTCGCGCGATCTATACAGTGCTTCAAACTGGCCTTATCGCCTAACCGTCAACTACATTACTTATCATGACGGCTTCTGCCTGCAGGATCTGGTTTCGTACAAATCGAAGCACAATGAAGCCAATGGCGAACAAAATCGAGATGGCCATGGGGATAACCGCTCAGCAAACTATGGGCAAGAAGGTCCAACTGATGATCCGGTTATTATTGAGCTTCGCGAGAAGCAGAAACGTAACCTCATCACGACTCTACTCTTTTCTTTTGGTATTCCACACATTCTTATGGCTGATGTTCTCTCCCACACTCAACAGGGAAATAACAATGCTTACTGCCAAGATAATGAGATAAGTTGGTTGGATTGGCAGTTAGATGATACCAAACAAGAATTTCGCTCTTGGTTAGCGGAGATGGTCGCGGCAAGACAACACTACATGCTGCCATTTATTCGCGCCTTTAGTGGCGATAGCCGCAATAATAACCGCGTGTACTGGCGAAAGCTTGATGGTAAACCTCTTAGCCATGAAGATTGGAACACCATCACTGCGGTTGGTTTGCACATGGGTATTGGTGAACACGGTGATCAACTCTTCTATGCCATCAACCAAACTGATGCTCCCGCGCGTTTTTCGCTACCCAATAAATCAGGCCAGCAATGGCAGATGATTTGCAATACCAGTTCAACCCAAATGCACCAACCGATTGAACGTAATAACGTCGTGCTTGATGCCACCTCAATGGCTATTTTTGCTTGCTCAGCCAACGCCAATACCGTTTGCCTACTGAGGTAATCGCGCCATCTGTTATCGAGCGAGCGCACACTGCGTACTCGCTCGATGCTCATGATCGGTTTGCTTATCGTATCAAATGCCTTTAAAATACGACACAAATCACAATAATCGTATATAAGTTGGCAATTTTTACCATGACTTTACCTAAGTTGATCACTCAAACGCTTAGACCGTACGTCATTCTATTAACATTAGGCATGCTATACCTCGCCTATGATCAACTCAAAACTTCAGAACACATCGCTCACGATCAATCACTGAATAATCTGAGTACTGCCACGCATCTTGTTTCGTCACAAGTTGAAGCTGCATCCAGTAAGCTGTTTTTACTCGAAGATACTCATTCACTGACAGAGTTTGATAACACAGCCAAACACATTTTAAAGCACTCGCCTCTCTATGCTGATGTTATCCACGTAAATATGGAAACGGGTCAATATCGCTCTGTCCTGTTGAATCCAACACTTGCAGAAAAAGACCCGAATATCACTTGGACCCCTTTAACCAAGTTTTCAGATCAACTTTCCATCTCGTCACTCTACGAAAAGTTTCCTAATTATTGGGTGTTTGCGGTGAAGTATACGCCGAACAGCTCTCAGCAATATTGGTTAGAGTTTGACTTAAAGCACGCCACTCAAAGCTTGCGTGGTTTACACACGCTAAATGATGGTTATGTGTTTGTCATTGATAGGCACACCGGCCGTTTGGTTTTCCATCCAGATCCAAGCCGAATTGGTAAACCGTCTATCAGCTATCATAGTGGTATCAGTGAACTGCTTGACTCTGGCACCACTTTTTCTAATTACGAATACTATTACCGAGATCAATTCAAAGTTGTCGTCTTTGATGCCAACAATGAGCTCGATTGGGTATTTATTGCGGGTACGGACCGCTCAGACATACTGGCAGTCTCTTTTCAGTTTGCTTTGGCCGCGGTTTTTTGTGCATCACTACTCTATATAGCCCTCGCGATCAGTTACCTTACGAGACAATTGAGTTATGCACTTACCGATCTTAACAACCAAACTGATCTAGGAAACTTTAAGCATCAACTTCGCTATACGCTCGACCGCTTTATTCCGCATAAAGGCATCCAGTTCTGTACCTACGACGAACGTCATGGGGATTTTTGCACCCTAGATTTTCATGGTAACTCAAAAATTGTCATTAAAGATCAAACCTTAGCTCGCCAGTTCCCCCCTGATTCAATGCGATTTGTGAACAAAAAAGAAGCGGACATATTGGCACAAAAACTTCAAATTAGAGCCAATCACTACGTCATTCCTTTGCACAATCAAGACGAGTTAGTGGCCGTCATTTATATTCAGTGCTTACTGCCTTGTAACGGGACAATTATGCGCATGATTCGCGACTACACCGAAGTTGCTCTGTGCAATCTACTGCTACGCAAGAAACTGTTATGTAAAGATGTAATGACCAAACTCGATAGCCAGCACACCATGAACGCATCGATCGATTGCCATCAAAACACCAGCAATGTCTTTTTTGCTCAACTGGAAGTGGACTACTTTGAACAGATTCTGAATCACCATGGTCCACAATGTGCCGATAAGATTACCATTGCCACCGCGGAGATGATGCAGACGTGTTTTCCAAAACCTCGTGCGATCAGTTTATCTCGAGATGGGATGGGCAAATTCAGCTTGCTGTTTCATGCCCACGATAAAGATGACGCGATAAACCGTTGCGAAGAGCTGAGAGTGCTGATTGAAAAAAGCCCGGTTAAGTTAGGCGAACTCAATATTCCATTTACCGTCAGTATCGGTGGCGGTGCCGTGAACGGCGCACATCAATCCACTTTATGCCAAGTAGAAAAAGCGCTCTACAAAGCCAAAGGCTCGGGACGAAACCAAGTGAGCTTTGACGCATTTTTACAGTAACAACATAAAAGGAGGCTTAGCCTCCTTTTACTTTATTCAACCGATACTTCTCCCATATCCATATCTTGAACATCGATTTCCCTTGGCGCTAGATTCAAGCCCTGCCAAAATACAGATACGCACTTCTCAAGGAACTAACATGACGACGCAAAAGCTTTCTACCTCGCAGATAGCGAAACGGCGCGGCGTTTCAGTGAAAACACTTTTCGCTGAGCTTAAGCAAGCGGGTTATATCAACCGCAGTGATGAAGACTGGGTGTTGACTGATATCGGAGCGAAGTTCGGCGGAGAGTATGCGCAACACACCAAGTTCGGTCAATTTATCGTCTGGCCTGAAAATCTACTCATAGATAGTGCTTTGAGTCACGGCAAAATGCTCAGCGCGACCCAACTTGGTGAGAAGCTTAATTTGAGTGCTAAGCGGCTCAATTTGCTGCTGAGCGAACTCGGCTGGATCAAAAAAACACCTCAAGGCTGGCAGGCAACCCCGGCTGGACTCACGCACGGCGCCAAGCAAAAAGTCAGCAAAGAGAGTGGGCAGACGTTTGTGATCTGGCATGACACCATTACTCGCAATCAGCGATTAAAACAGACCGTCGTCGAGTACTTAGGGGAAGATGCCGACGCTAACGCAACCGACAAATCTTTTGCTCGTTTTCAGCATAAATTTGCGGCGAAGCACCGAACTCTTGATGGACACTACGTGCGCTCTCGCGCAGAGTTAATCATTGATAACTGGCTTTACATGAATGGCATTGTTCACGCCTATGACCGGCCGCTACCTATCGAAGCTGAACTGTTGAGTGACTTCTATTTGCCGAGCGGCAAAGTGTATCTGCAGTTTTGGGGCGATGATACAGGAGCGATGGAAGCCGATGAAATTGAACGGATTCGTCAAGTCTACGTTGATCACCAGTTTGCGCTAATTGAAGTGTACAGTCATGAAATTACTCAACTCGATGAGCTTTTGCCCAGCCGCTTGAGAGTTCATGGCATTAAGGCGTATTAAAAAGCCGCCAGTCAAGGGCGGCTTTGTTTGCGATTACTCTACTTACGAACTGAGTATCGTGCATACGCCGCTTCTTCTTTCGAAACGACGGTCTTACCGATTGGCGCAAGTGAAATCACTGCTAGTTTTAAATGCTGTAACGCAAACGGAATACCAATTATCGTCACAAAGCACGCGACTGCCGAGATAATATGTCCAATCGCGAGCCAAATTCCCGCCAAGAAGAACCAAATAATATTACCAATCATACCCAGAGGGCTGGTGCCGATATCGGTTTGATGGGTTAACTCATCACGAGATATCGCTTCTTGACCAAACGGGAAAAACGAGAAGTTACCCATCACAAAGCACGCTCTGCCCCATGGGATACCAACAATACTGATAAACGCGAGTAGACCGAATAGCCACCACATCAATCCCATCACCACACCACCACAAATAAACCAGATGATGTTTCCTAATGTGCGCATAACGTTAAACCTTAATCAAAAAACTGACTTACCACCTAAGTCCCTCACCACTCCGATACGCAGCGGTAAAGCCCGCACGATCTCAATGGAGTGACTACTTAGATGACTTTGAACACCAAGTATCCATAGCCTACATGAACCTAAAATGAATCACATGGCTGAGATACCTTGCCAGACCGCTGTCGCCCCGCTTATTGAGCATAGCAGTAAAGCACCAATGCGGATTTTCTCTTTCGGCAACGCCTCGGTGGTTTTCCGTGCCAACTGATAGCCGAGCCAACCCGCCGGAAGTAATGGCAAAGTAATCCACACATGATGCAGGGTCAGAAAACCCGCAGGCGCTTGTACTGCAAGTGAAATCATCGAACTAAACACGAAAAAAGCGGAGAGGTTACCACGCAACTGATTGGCTTCTTGATGTTGAAGCAACAGCGCCATCGGAGGTCCACCAATTGCAGAACTGGTGCCAAAAAAACCTGAGAAGAAACCTGCAATTCCCATCCGCGTTGGCGTAGGTTCAATACGAAACGGTAAGGTACTGATTGCAACAGCAAGCAGCACCAATAGGCCAAGCCAAAGCGCTAACACATCTCCAGAGACCATCACCAGCAGCAAACCGCCAGCCAAGGAACCGGGCACTCGCCCAATCAACGCCATCTTTAACCCACCAATCTCGACATTGTTGCGATACTTGTACGCATTCAGCAGTGAGATAAATAGCGCCACCATCACAATCGGTGAAGGGACATAGATAGGTGAAATAAAAAACAGTAACGGCGCGGCTACAATCGCTAAACCAAACCCAATAGATGTTTGGACAAATGAACCTGTAAAAATCAGCGCGGCAGCCATTAGCGCCTCTGAAGTGAACCACTCAGAAAACATGGATGAGATCCAAATTGAGAAAAGAAAAGAGAGCTGAGTATAACTCAGCTCTCTTTAAATCGGTTAGTGATTAACCGAGCAATCTTACGCTGTCGCCAGACGAATGACAGGTTTATCATTGATTGGAATATGCAACAGTGCCGCTAAAAATGCCAAAACCACCGTTGACCACCAAATGGGTTCATAGCTGCCGTAGTAATCATAAATTCGACCACCCGCCCAAGCACCTAAGAAACTTCCTACTTGGTGGGTAAAGAACACCAAACCGTAGAGTGTCGATAAGTAACGCGCACCAAAAATTTGTCGCACCAACCCGGATGTCAACGGAACTGTGCCTAACCAACAAAAGCCAATCGCCCCGCCAAATATCGCGGCGGTATTTTCTGTAATTGGCAAGGTGACAAAGCCAGCAATAACGATAGTTCGCATAAGATACAGCGCAGACATCACATAACGCTTGTTGAACTTATCGCCCATAATGCCCCAAAAATAGGAACCAAAGATGTTGAAGATCCCAACGTACGCCAGCGCCATCGCGGCACTTGATGCAGGAAGGTGTTTATCCGCTAAGTAACTAGGTAGATGAGTAGCAATAAACATCACATGGAAACCACAGACAAAAAAGCCCGCATGAATAAGCCAGTAACCTCGGTGAGCAAATGCCTCTTTGAGTGCCTGTGACAAAGTTTGGTTATCTTGCACTTGGTTAAGGTTGGTATTGGAACCGTTGGCGGTTTTCATAAACAGACTTAATGCCATCATAATGGTGCATAGTGCGGCAAACACCTGCAACGCCTGCTGCCAGCCAAAATCACTCAGCAGCCATTGCGCTCCAGGGATCACCGCAAACATACCAAATGAGCCTGCCGCCGTTGTTAAGCCAAATGCTTTAGCTGCATGTTCGGCAGGCACTACTTTCGCCACCGCACCTAGCACAATCACGTAGCTGGTCGCACTCAGCCCTAAACCCACTAATGCACCTAATGAAACGTAAAGCATGCTCGCTTCACTGGTGATCGACGTAAAGTAGAGGCCCAACGCATAAGAAAGTGCACCTAAAAAGATAATGCGTTTTGAACCAAACTTATCAGCCGCCATACCAACAAAAGGCTGGAAAGCGCCAAACAACAAATTTTGCAAAGCAATCGCAAAGCTAAAGAACTCTCGCCCTGTGCCAAAATGTTCAGACACCGGCATCATAAAAATACCAAATGACTGACGAATACCAAGGCTGGTGATCAATATGCCGATCCCAAGCCACACCAATAATGGAAAACGAAAAATACTCATAGCAACCTTAATGATGATGTAAATGAGAAGAGTGTTCCTCTGAGCCACTATTTTGGTGGCAGCCCATATCAACCGCTTGCTGAGCGAGTAACTCTAGCAAGGGTTCGCAGTGATGTACCGCAACCAAGGTGATGCCAAGCAGCAACACCATTCTGGTCAACTGAGCAGTCAAAGATTGTGAGAACATACTGTGTCCTGAATAAAAAAGAGCGCGGAGTGTATTGCTGAGCGAGAAAAACATCCAATGATATTTTGTCAGGATATCTATGTGCTTTATGCATGCCGATTAACGCTAAGTTTACTTTTTCGCCACGCAATTAGGTGTATAGTGAATAACTCACATCAACGGGAACCAGCAAAAGGAAATCTAAGTTATGACTAATCTCACCATCGTCGCTAACATTGTTGCCAAGGAAGATAAGGTTGAGCTCGTAAAGCAAGAGTTGTTGAATCTAATTGAGTTCACACGCGCCGAGGAAGGTTGTGTGAACTATGACTTGCACCAAGACAACACCAATCCCGCCCATTTTCTGTTTTTTGAAAACTGGGCAACTCGCGAACTCTGGCAGCAGCATATGGCTAACTCACACATCGCTGAGTATCTCGCGGCGACAGAAGGTGCTGTAGAGAGTTTCGTCGTCAATGAAATGACTCAGATTGGCTAACCAATAAAAAAGCCCTGCTAACCAAGAGCAGGGCTTAAACAAATCACAACGAAATGCAGCTTTAAGCGGCCAGCACTTTCTCTCTGATCACCGTTAACACACCATTGTCTACATTGCTTGGTGCGCCGAATCGGGCCAGTTTTTTCACTTCTGGATGAGCATTTTCCATCGCATAGGAGTGGTAGCTTGATTTAAGCATTTCAACATCATTGAAGTAATCGCCAAAGCTCATGGTTTGCTCATGTGTAAAGCCCAACGTTTGCTGCAAGTGCTCAATCGCCGCGCCTTTTGAAGCTTGAGCATGCATCACATCCAACCAGATTTTTGCGCTGACAACCACTTGGTTTGAGCTGCCAAACTTGCGATTGATCACTGGGTATACATGTTCTTCGGTACTATCGAAATGGCAGATCGCAATCTTAATAAACTCATCTTCAACCGATAACAAGTCTTCGACATACTGACATTCTGCGTAGTACTTTTGCAGCTCAGCCAACGCTTGCGGATCTTGCGTCTCGATGTATGCGGATCGCTTACCGCACAGCACAATATACGCCCCTTCAATTTGTCGAGCTTCTGAAACGATCCCTTCCACCACGTCATTCCCGAGCGGACAGCAATACAACTCTTCACCTTGGTGCATCACCAAAGTGCCATTTTCTGCAATGTACATGATCTCGTCTTTAATCGGAGCAAAGGTTTTTTGCAGGCTCGCATATTGACGCCCAGAAGCCGCAGCAAAAATAACCCCCTTTTGCTTGAGCTGATGATAAACATCATAAAACTCGGGAGAGAGTTGAGAAGACTCATCCAATAGGGTGCCATCCATATCGGAAGCGATGAACTTTATCTGGTATTGTGACATTGGAAAATAGCTTAACTTGAACTGGGTCACAGAGATTGCGCGATCTCGATCAGATTGTAAACCCCTTAATTGTTTCAATTCTAAGCAAACCAACCAATTCTTTTCGCCACAGGCCCCCATCACGATGCCATGACTTATTGATGGTCTATTTATCAAAGCGTTTGCTCGCGCTTTTCTAACCAACTTATTCACAATCAAATGGTTACTTACGCTATGAAAACTTATGTTTTTGCCGATTTCATACGACTTCACTGGGATCATTCAGCACAATATGCATAATAAACGTTCAATGCCAAGGTTGGGCAGTAAGACCTAAGCTGTCTCAGGCACAAATGAAGGAAAGGACATGAACGCCACGCAATTTCTTAATCAGCTAAATCATCAATATTTGGCTATTCATCGCCGTAAAGAAGACTTCTTTTGGGATACATATATGGGGATCAGCGATGATCACCAAGGCTCTGCTCAAGCGCAAACCGAGTGGACACAGTTTTTAAGTAACGCTGACAACCTCAATCAGGTTAAGCAGTATCTCTCACTCGCAGAACAGATCGCGCAACCGCAAGAGAGACAATCAACCATCCATGCGTTAAAAGGTTGGCTTGCGGTATTCAAAGCGCACGGTGTCGAAGACCCACAAACGGCGCAGCAACAAGCTGAACTCATTCAATTTGAGTCAGAGCTATTTAAAGCCAAACAGAAACACCCATTACGCTATCGCAATGATAAGGGTGAAGACGTTGAAGGCTCTTTACCAGTACTCGCATCGGCGATTCGAACCAGTGATGACCCACTCACCCGCCAATCGGCTCATCAGGCTCTGCTTGATCTTGAACAGTGGTTGCTGGGCAATGGTTTTATTGAGCTGGTCAAACGTCGCAACCGCTTTGCCCGCTCACTTGGTTATGCTAACTACTTCGACTATTCGGTGCAAAAAACCGAGCATATGAGTAGCGACGAACTGTTTGCCATTTTAGACGATTTTGAACAGCGCACTCGCCAAGGCCATCTGAGCGCGCTAAAAGATCTTGCCGCTCAAAAAGGACAAGACGCGCTTGTCGGGCATAACTTTGTCTATGCCTATTCCGGCGACGCAATGCGCGACCTTGACCCATACGTTCCTTTCTCGCAATCACTGCGTCGCTGGATCGACTCTTTTGGTCGACTCAACATCGATTATTCCGGTGCAGAGCTCACCCTTGATCTACTTGATCGCAAAGGCAAATATCAAAATGGTTTTTGCCATGGTCCAATTCCTTCTTTCTACGATCAAGGAAATTGGGTTGCCGCTAAAGTCAACTTCACTAGCAATGCCAAGCCAGATCAAATTGGCAGTGGTTATAGTGGTATCAACACCTTCTTCCATGAAGGAGGACACGCTGCGCACTTTGCTAACATGAAGCAAAACGCACCCTGTTTCTCAATTGAGTTCGCCCCGACATCAATGGCGTACGCCGAAACTCAATCGATGTTCTGTGATAGCTTGCTCAACGATGCAGATTGGCTCAAGCGCTATGCCCTTAATAGCCAAGGAGAAGCGGTGCCGGATCACGTGATTCAAACGATCACGGAAAGTAAGCAGCCATTTAAAGCCTACGAAGAACGTTCGATCTTAGTGGTGCCTTATTTCGAACGTGCACTTTACCAGCTGAATGACGCAGAACTGCAACCTGAGCGCATTACTCAACTAGCAAGGGACATGGAACAAAAAATCCTTGGATTACAATGCAGCCCACGCCCTTTGATGGCAATACCGCACCTGCTTTCTGACGAAGCAGCCTGCGCTTATCAAGGCTACTTACTGGCACATATGGCGGTATACCAAACGCGCGCCTATTTCCTCGATAAGTTTGGTTACCTGACGGATAACCCAGAAATCGGCCCGCTACTTTGCGAGCACTACTGGCAGCCAGGCAACAGCATCACCCACAACGACACCATCAAGAGCTTAACGGGTGAAGGGTTTAACGCAAAATACCTCGCGGATGCGTGTAATCTCACACCAGAGCAAGCCTGGCAAAGTCAAAAAGAAAAGATGGCAGCACTAGCGTCACGAGCACAAGAGGCTCCGCGCCCGCTCAATGCTAAAATCACTGTGGTGGATGGCGCGAAAGTGTTGGCAGACAATCGCGTTTCTGACCAACAAATGTGTCAAGATTTTGAAGCGTACATTGCCCGTGAGTATGGCTGTTAACTCAACCAGCACAAAACGCATCTCTACAAAGTAAGCACCCACTGACAAAAGCCGCCATGCGGCTTTTTGTTTATTTATCAGAATCATATCAGTTAACACACAACCCAATCGATACGCCAGCAAAACCTAGCCCAACGCTTATGGTGTCCCCTTATCGTGCCTGTCCTTATAAGCACTCTTTAGAATCACTCCCTTATCGCGTCTGTCCCCCTTATTGCGTCCGTCCTGATAAGGGCGCGTGACATATGGCGTCCCTTACGGTGTCTGTCTCGATAAGGTTTTTGCTTTCCCCGTCGAAAAACAGCGCAAGTATTGCAAGTTATTTTGCGCCAATTAACAACTACTGCTTGTTGAATCACAAAAGCAGGCTTATGATAGCGACGATCAGAGAAGTGAGTGATGATATGAACTGCAAGTGGATTAAACAGTGCCGTATGGTGAGCGTAATGCTTAGCCTGCTGCTCGTCTGTTTGTTCGCAAACTCTGCGCTTGCAAGTCAATCAAGTAGTCATTCGTCGACTCAGCAACCTCTTCTCACTCAAACCATTCAGGTTCATCTGCATCCAGCACCTATCGAACCAAGCGATCCTTCACACTACTTCCATATTGAGCAACGTGAGCCAGCGAAATCACTTTCTCCTAGTCTTGCTTCAATACTCAGAAATGGATCGTTCACTCCCGAGAGGCTGCACGAAGCTGAACCCACTTATGAATTGGTGTTCGACTTTGCAGACACCACCCCTAACACGCTCGTTTGGCGGGTATTTTTAACCCTTGATGCGTGGTTTGATTGGACCCTACACCCACCCTCGACCATGCATCGCATCGCGGGCTGGAAAGAGTCAAATATCCTCTATCGGTTTATAAGCCAAGCCGACGCCTAACATTGTTTTCTTTTTCAGCGTTCTTGGAATAAAGAACGTGTGTTTTGCTATGCGTACAAAATGCTAGCAAGGATTGAAACTCAATTGGCTTTTGCCAAAGAGACCAATGTTTATGCGTACAAAAAAAACCAATCGCACCGTGTTGAACCATTATTCAGCATGGAAGTATGTGGTACTCGTGACCACTATCATCATCATGCTGTTCAGCGCCCTACCATCTTGGTTTGGTGAAGATGCAGCGGTAATCATTAACCACAAAAACACTCCGCTGTCCGTTGTTACTGTTAAACAGCAACTTGAAGCACACAGCATCGCCGTGAAGCGCATCGATCAAAGTGACGGTGAGACCACTGTTGTGCTTGACGATGCCGCAGAACAAAACCAAGCCAAAACATTTTTGGCTGACTTCACCCCTGAAGATGATGTGGTTACCCTTGCCATGGTACCCGCTGCTCCTGCATGGTTACTTGAAATGGGCTTTAAACCAATCAAGCTTGGTCTTGACCTTCGCGGTGGTGTGCAGTTCCTACTTGATGTCGATATGAACCAAGTGTTCCGCTCACATGCAGAACAAGCTCAAGAAGCGATCAAAGACTATGCGCGCGAACAACATTTACGTGGCGTGCGAGTAGAAATGACTCGTGAGTCAGGTTTAGAGATCAAAGCACCAAACGAGAAAGCCGTTGATACCATTCGTCATTATGTTCGCGAACAGTATCCTCAATGGCAAGTACGTGGTGAAGGCGACAATGGCTTAACCATGGCACTTATCGACTCTGAGAAGCAGACACTGACTAGCCTGACTGTTCAGCAAAACCTGCAAACGATGCGCAGCCGTATTGAAGAGCTTGGTATCACTGAAGCAGCAGTGCAGCGTCAAGGTGAACACCGTATTCGTATCGAACTTCCAGGTGTGCAAGATCCCGCCGCAGCAAAAAATGTGATTGGTGCCACCGCCAGTCTCGCCTTCTATGAAGTGAAGCCTGAGCGTTCTGTCGGTACCATTGTCATTCCAGACCAGGACGGTCGCCCTGTGTATGTGGTTCGCAAACCAGTGTTAACAGGTGAACACATCGTCGATGCGCGTGCCGGAATGGGTGAAATGGGCATGCCAGAGGTGAACATCACGCTCGACTCGACTGGTGGGCACATGATGTCTGATTTCTCCGGCAAACACATCGGGAAACCGATGGCTACGGGATACAGTGAATATAGCCGAGATGCTAAAGGTCATGTCGAACAATCTAATACCATCATTAGTATTGCCACCATTCAATCGCAATTAGGTAATCGCTTCAGAATCACTGGTGTCGGTCAGCTAAACGACGCCCAAGATCTTGCGTTATTACTTCGTGCGGGCTCATTGACCGCACCTGTCACCATCGTAGAAGAACGTACAATTGGTCCTTCTCTTGGTGCCGAGAATATCGAAAACGGCTTCGCTGCTCTGGCGCTAGGTTTAAGTTTGACGCTGCTATTTATGGCAGTGTGGTATCGAAAACTGGGTTGGGTGGCAAACTTTGCGCTAATGATCAATATGGTGATGCTGCTCGGTCTTATCGCTTTGCTCCCAGGTGCTGTACTTACCTTACCGGGTATTGCAGGCTTGGTGCTAACCATTGGTATGGCGGTCGATACTAACGTGCTGATCTTTGAACGTATTAAAGAGAAGATTCGTGAAGGTCGCAGTATGGCGCAATCTATCGACTTAGGTTTTAGTAGCGCATTTGCCACCATTCTCGACTCGAACATTACCACGCTGATCTCAGCGGCCACCTTGTACGCAATCGGTAATGGTCCAATTCAAGGTTTCGCTTTAACTCTCGGACTGGGTCTTTTGACCAGTATGTTCACTGGCATTTTCGCTTCGCGAGCAGTGATCAACATTATTTGGGGTAAAGATTCACGTCGTGGAGTGAGGGTATAACGATGAACAAACTAAGTAAATTAACCAAATGGCGTCATGCAGGCAGCTTACTATCTTGCCTGCTAATTGTTGTCTCTATTTTTACCCTTGCAACCAAAGGGCTTAACTTTGGTCTTGATTTTACTGGCGGTATGATTAGCGAGGTTCGCCTCGATAAAACCCTAACCGCCCCAGAAATCCAAGCTAAACTGGAAACTGCACTCAAGCAACCTGTCTCTGTGGTTGCAACAGGGGATCAAGGTCAATGGATGCTGCGCTACGCAGCGCCTGAAAACCTCGAGCAACAGCCAGAAATCAAACCGCTACTAGAAAGCTTCTCGAACAAAGTAGAGATGATCAATGTCAGCATAGTGGGCCCACAAGTTGGTCAAGAACTGGCTGAGCAAGGCGGCATTGCAGTATTGATCACTCTATTGGTGATCTTGGCGTACCTCAGCTTCCGTTTCGAATGGCGCTTAGCCTCCGGTGCATTGCTAGCCTTAATGCATGACGTCTTTATCTTGCTTGGATTCTTTGCTATCACTGGCCTTGAGTTCAACCTAACGGTTCTTGCTGCACTGCTGGCGGTTCTGGGTTACTCACTCAACGACTCGATCATCATTTCCGACCGTATTCGTGAACTGCTCAAAGCCAATGTAAAGCTTCCAATTGCAGAGCTTAACAACCAAGCCATTTTGAACACGCTATCGCGTACCTTGATCACTTCAGGTACCACATTGATCTCAGTCGTGTCTCTTTGGTTGCTGGGTGGCGAGCCACTTTATGGTTTCTCTGTGACCATGTTTATCGGTATTGTCGCCGGTACTTGGTCAACCATGACCATCGCGACCATTATCCCAGAGATGGCAAAATTAGGTCCTCAGCATTATGCACCTGAACCTATTTCAGATGCCCCATAATTCCAACTGTCCGTTGAGAAGTAAGTCAGCATCAAAAACAAAAATAAAGTGCTAAGCAAAACAGACCCATTTGGGTCTGTTTTTTTATGAGTAAGTCTATCTACATCTAACGCAAGAAAAGCTTTGAAAGGAGTTGCTTAAACTGAATTTGACGCTCCAGTAACCAACGACTGCGCGGCAGCCATGAAGGTGTGGTAAGCACTGTTTTCGCTTTGGAAAAAGTTTGAAACCCTTCGACTCCGTGGTAATGCCCCATTCCTGACTGTCCGATGCCACCAAAGGGCGCATCCTTGGCTGAAACGTGCAGCAAGGTGTCGTTTACCGCTAAGCCTCCGCTGTGGGTTTGCGTACGAACTTGTTCAATAAGATTGCTGTCGTTACTCATCAAATAGAGAGCCAAAGGTCTGGGCTTATTTTCAATATACTCAAATACTTGATGAATGTGGCGATAACCCACTATTGGTAAAATAGGGCCGAATATTTCCTCTTTCATCACCAACATTCCCTCACTGAGGTCAGTCAGTAAATGGGGCAGCATCACACCATCTGCGACAGGTTGTTCAAGCGTATGAATCTGAGCGCCTTTCTCTCTCGCATCTTCAATATAGCTCTTCAAACGCTCGAACTGCGCTTCGTTGATGATTTGAGTTAACGGTTGACCCGTTTCAATAAACAACTGAGAAAAACGTCGCAGATAAATATCAACAAACTGCTGTTGCTTCTCTTCAGGTAGCAACACATAGTCAGGGGCCACACATATTTGTCCCGCATTGATGGATTTGCCCATCAGAATCGCATCGACGGCCTTATCCAAGTCTGCATCTGGCGCAATAATGACCGGAGATTTGCCCCCCAGTTCCAATGTCACCGGAGTAAGGTTGCGCGCGGCTTGCTCAGCAACCAACTTGCCCACTTTAGTGGAACCGGTGAAAAGTAGGTGATCAAACGGCAATTGAGAAAAGTATTCGGCGATTTCCACCTCGCCTTCGACCACAAATACATAAGACTCCAACTCCGCTAATACTTGGCTCAGTACCTGATTGGTGTTCGGAGTATGTTCACTCAGTTTGACCATCACTCGATTACCCGCTGCCAGTGCGGTGACAATCGGGCCAATACTCAAAAATATCGGGAAGTTCCAAGGAACAATGACTCCAACTACCCCCAATGGTTGATAAACGACCTCCAGTTTTGAAGGTGTCAGCATCAGCCCAGCTCTGCGCCGTTTAGGCTTCATCCACTTGCGTAGATGTTTGACGGTATAGTTGATGTGCTCAACCGCTGGAAGTAAATCGCAAATCGTACTGTCGAACTCGCTCCGATAACCAAAATCCTCACCCAGTGCTTGCACCAGCTGTGGCTGAAATCGTAGTAGCGCTAACTTAAGCTTTTGCAAACGAGCTAGACGATTGGAAAGGCTCGCATAAGGTTCACTTTGATAAAGCCCCCCCATTTCGTCAAACAACGCTTGTAGCTCTTGTTGCGATTTTACATGTGCTTTTTGCCAACGATTTAGGTCAACAACTTTTTCCATCATCCCACTTCACTTCTGTTACCGAACAGAATAAGCGTAGCTATTTCTGCCCAAAAAATCACTGGCGCTGCACACGCCAAGTTCCTTTGCACGGACCGTTCGTCAGATACCAGGAGCCTTGCATCACATTGCCACTTACGGTACCTGAAAAACGATAGTCCCATTGGCTATGGTTTGCATACAGCTTAATATTGCCTTGAGTGTCAATCCACCCCCTCAATGGGGTGCCATTGTAAGTAAGTATTAATTGAACAAAGCCTTGCTCCACGCTGCCTGTTATGGTCGTTCTCTCACACAGATTATTGCCAGTAACATCCACACGTCTGCCCAGCCAATCACCATCATAGTCTAACGAGACAGTGAAGTTAGGCTGCGATGGCAGCTTGGGAAAGCGCTCCGCCTTACTTGTACCAAACCAGTCAAATCGCATACCAACCCCAACGAACAGCACAAAACCTAAGCTGGTCGCAACTAAAGCTATCTTTTTCATCCCTGCAAATATCCTTGATACGGTGACACGGTTTTCACTCTACCAACTTAACGGGTATGGGATGCTATGCCCTCAGTGAGGTATATCGCAAACTGTTGGATATTTATCGAATCTTAATCTTTGCAGCGTAAACAACCGTGATTACTGCAGACGACGCCTTAATCCTGACTTTTCCAATATTCGGGTGGAGATTTCTTCCACAGATAAATCTGAAGTATTGATGTAAGGGATCGCTTCGCGACGAAACAACGCCTCTACGTTTGAAAGCTCTGCCAAGCATTGCTCGGTACTCGCATACTCACTCCCCGCCAAGCGGTTTTCGCGAATTTGCGTCAATCGGGCTGGGTCGATGGTTAAACCGAACAGCTTGTGGCGATGAATTTCAAACTCCGGTAGCAGTCTTAAGCGTTTAATGTCTTCTTCAATAAATGGATAGTTCACAACACGCAAGCCAAATTGCATCGCCATATACAGGCTGGTTGGCGTTTTGCCACTGCGAGAAACACCAAGCAAAATAATATCGGCTTTTTCCAGCCCTTTGAGCGTAATGCCATCATCATGAGCAAGGGTATATTCAATCGCCGCAATACGGTCAAAATAGGTGTCTGAATCTTTATTGACGCTGCGCGAACGTTGCAACTTAGGCACGGGGGTCTGCTGTGTGTCATTCTGTACCCGCTGCACCATGCTCTCAATCACGTCATAGCAGTATGCGGGCGCTTCTAGCAGCATTGCTTTGAGTTCTGGCAGAACAATAGAGAAAAACACTAATGGCTTTTCACCGTTTTTCTCATATGACGTTCGAATTTCTTTTAACAAATTGGCTAATTTTTCTTCACTCTCGATAAAAGGAAACGTTTTTTCATTAGCATTAAAAGGAAATTGACCCAGAACAACATGCCCTAACGTCTCACATGTTATGGCGGTTCCGTCAGAAACATAGAATACATCACGACTTTGACTATTGTTTTGCATATTTTATTTAAACTTTCAAAATTATTTGATTAGGATAGACCCATAATACAAATAAATAACCCGAGCAGACTATTACGCTGAGCACAGCTTTGAAAATTTGTTAAAAATTTTTTGAGCCATCACGTAAACGTTTGCCATAAAACCCTACACAAAACGCTGCATTCTGGAGAAAGACATGCAAAACAATACCCTGTGGTTTAATGGCCTATCCATGGAAGATGTTGATAAGGTTGGTGGCAAGAACGCTTCGTTAGGTGAGATGGTGTCTAACCTATCTAAAGCCGGAGTTTCTGTACCGAATGGTTTCGCTACCACCTCATATGCCTTTAACCAATTCCTTGACCATGACGGTCTTGATGATCGTATTCACCAACTCCTTGATGAACTCGACGTTAGTGACGTTGACGCACTGCGTAAAACTGGTGCTCAAATTCGCCAATGGGTGTTAGATGCCCCTTTCCCAGCTGATCTTGAAAAAGACATTCGTGATAATTATGAGGAGCTGACAGCCGGCAAGCCTGAAATGTCGGTTGCAGTTCGCTCATCAGCAACAGCTGAAGACTTGCCAGATGCTTCATTTGCAGGTCAACAAGAAACCTTCCTTAACGTGAAAGGTATTGATGCAGTGCTTGAAGCCACTAAGCACGTATACGCATCGCTGTTTAACGATCGAGCTATCTCATATCGTGTTCACCAAGGCTTTGACCATCGTGGAATCTCACTGTCTGCAGGTATTCAATGCATGGTGCGTTCGGACAAAGCTTCCTCTGGGGTAATGTTCACTCTAGATACCGAATCAGGTTTCGACCAAGTAGTGTTTATTACTTCATCTTGGGGCCTAGGTGAAATGGTGGTGCAAGGTGCAGTTAACCCTGATGAGTTCTACGTCCACAAGCCAATGCTTGAAGCTGGCCACGAGTCGATCGTCAAGCGAACCTTTGGTTCAAAACAGATCAAGATGATCTACTCTCCAAACCCAGAGATTGGTAAGCAAGTTGAAATCATCGACACTGATGAACAAGAGCGCAACCAGTTCTCACTGAACGATGAAGAAATCAAAGAGCTCGCGAAGCAAGCCATGATCATCGAAAAACACTACCAGCGCCCAATGGACATCGAGTGGGCAAAAGATGGTATTGATGGTCAACTATACATTGTTCAAGCACGTCCAGAGACAGTATGTTCGCAAAGCAATCAAAATGTTATTGAGCGTTATGAGCTAAACAGTAAGGCCGCAGTACTACTTGAAGGCCGTGCGATCGGTCAACGTATCGGTAGCGGTCCAGTTCGCTTAGTTGATTCTTTAGAGCAAATGTCACTGGTTCAAGATGGCGATGTGCTTGTTACAGATATGACTGACCCAGATTGGGAACCTGTGATGAAGAAAGCTTCTGCGATCGTGACTAACCGCGGCGGTCGTACTTGTCACGCAGCAATCATTGCTCGTGAGCTCGGTATTCCAGCTATCGTTGGCTGTGGTAATGCTACTGAGTTGCTGGCCGACGGTTCAACAGTCACTGTCTCTTGTGCGGAAGGCGAAACCGGTTATGTTTACCAAGGTGAACTAGAGTTTGAAGTTAAATCTTCAGCCGTTGATGAATTGCCACTACTTCCAACCAAAGTGATGATGAACGTGGGTAACCCAGATCGTGCTTTCGATTTCGCCCAAATTCCAAACGAAGGTGTGGGTCTAGCGCGTTTAGAATTTATCATCAACAAGATGATCGGCATTCACCCGAAAGCTCTGCTTAACTTTGATGCGCAAAGCGACGAGCTAAAAGCACAAATTCGTCAACGTATTCGTGGTTACAAAGATCCTGTCGACTTCTACGTGAGTAAACTCACTGAAGGGATTGCGACCATCGCCTCTGCTTTCTGGCCAAAACGAGTCATCGTGCGCATGTCTGACTTTAAGTCAAATGAGTACGGTAACTTGATTGGCGGACAAGAGTACGAGCCACATGAAGAGAACCCAATGCTGGGCTTCCGTGGCGCATCTCGTTACATCTCTCCTGACTTTGAAGAGTGTTTTGAGCTTGAGACGCGCGCACTCAAACGCGTTCGTAATGATATGGGTCTTAAGAACGTAGAGATCATGATCCCGTTTGTACGCACCACTGACGAAGCGGCTTCAGTTATCGATCTGCTAGGCAAATTCGATCTACGCCGTGGCGACCAAGGTCTAAAAGTGATCATGATGTGTGAACTGCCTTCCAATGCCATTTTGGCAGAAGAGTTCCTTAAGCACTTTGATGGCTTCTCTATCGGTTCAAACGATATGACTCAGCTGACTCTTGGTCTCGACCGAGATTCGGGTGACGTAGCGTACCTCTTTGATGAGCGCAACCCGGCTGTTAAAGCGATGCTTAAGATGGCAATTGATGCTGCGACCAAAGCTGGTAAATACATCGGTATTTGTGGTCAAGGCCCATCGGATCATGATGACCTTGCACAATGGTTAATGGAACAAGGTATTAACTCTGTCTCATTAAACCCAGACACCGTTATTGATACTTGGTTGAAGCTAAGCAAAGTCAGCCAATAATCACTGCCTATTGGTTTTAATAACCTCCAGCCCCTACTCGATAGGGGCTTTTTTCTCCCCGCAATTCCTCGCCAAACAGAGACCGACGTGATTCCCAGTTATCGCCGCTATAGTGCCTGTCCTTATTAAATAATGGTGTCTGTCCCTATAAAGATTGCGTTATTGTTATAGCAGTAGCTTGGCTTAAAAACGGCTATTTTTCATAGAATTACTTATCCAAACACATTAAATAGAAGTGTTAATCTGATTTTTATTTTAACATTTTTGCAATAAATACAGTTCGCGACAGTTCCTCTTATAAGATGAGAGGAGACACGCAATGCACAACACACCATTATTATTGCTAATTGGAATGGGGACGTTGACCCTATCTGGGCAAGCTTATTCTCAAGATAAGTTCAAAGACTTTACGTTTATTGGCGGCGCGCTCACCGTTGGTGAGAGCGTTTTTTCTGACAAAGGGACACGCGTTGGCGCAGAACCGTATCTATTCCACAATAGTGACTATGGGTTTATCGATGGCAGCTTAGCGAACTATTCGCTGCTTCCTTGGTTTGGTATTTCCGGTAACTTACGACTTTCCGAAGTCTCTGATGACTTTGGTGATATCCCCGATGGTATCGATAATCGCGATAGTAGCGGTGAACTTGGGGTCACCTTTGGTACAGTCGGCGCTCGACTGACCTATCTCCACGATGTCACCAATAAGCACGATGGTTATGAGATTCAACTTCATTTAGGTCGCGCTTTTGATACTCCCATTTCCAACTTAACGCTCTCACCCTATGTCCAAGTCAACTACCGCGACGATAAACTTTCAAACCACCTTTATAGCATTTCTCAAGCAGAGGCGACGGCATCTGGATTGGCCCGTTTCGACGCAGATGAGACTTGGGTTTATCAAGGGGGAATTATTGCGTTATACGATGTGAGCGAGCACTTACTGGCAATATCGAAGTTTGAAATCGAGCATCACGACAGCAACAGCCCATTGATTCAAAATGATCTTGGCTGGAAATTCGGCTTAGGCGTTGCGTATAAATTCTAATACGTGCCCTTAAAAGCCTGAGTGAGTCATGTTACTCAGGCTTAATCTTTAACTTAAGTAAACTCAACCTTCACCCTTTAGCAACCGCTGATAAACAGCATTAGCCACTAATGTATAACAAATTGATTTTATTAAACTATTAACAATAATTTAGGTTAAAACACCTTGCAAACAGAATCGCGTTCTATTATTTTCCGTACGCTATTTTTATCATGGAATTTATTAAAATGATTAAAGCTCTATTTGCAGCAGTGACTCTAGTAACGTTAACGGCCTGTTCAGGTGCGAATGTGACTAGCCAAATTCGAGATTTCGATGCAACAAACTCTGCGAAAATGCTACGTTGCGTTACGGTTGAAACGGGTGACTCTGACACCAATGAAGAGCTGGCGGCTTACGATGGTTGGTCACTTGTCTATGCTTCTGAGTACACAACTGACAACAAATCGACGACAGAGCTAACCATGTGCTTTGAAAAAGCACTTTAAGCGATACCCAATGGCGGAGTCTATCCGCCATTTCTATGCCCCACGCCCTCACCCCGCTAAATAAGATCAATCCCGAACTGCCTCACAACCAAGGCGACAGCAAAAAAACAGATAACTGAGATCAACGCGCAAAACCCTAAGGCTGGCCAAAAGGAAAAGCGACTGAGCAGTATAGGAAAAGCTAAAAACATCGGTAACGTTGGCAAGACATACCAAAAGGTATAGTAAGCGTGATTGGCAAGTTTCTGCTGCCCTTGTCCTTCAATGAACATCCAGATCAAGGCTAAAATCGTCACTGTTGGCAGCGCCGCGATTAACGCCCCCGCTTTATCGCTTCTCTTTGCGACTTCGGAGATCAGTACCACGATTCCTGCCGTCAAAGCGTACTTAGTAATAATCCACAGCATGGCTTTCCCTCAACTGACAATCGTCCCACTCGCTAGCTTAGCGCACTCTCATCTTATCAGCAGCGCTTTCCCTAGCAATTTCGGTAAAGCCATCAGCGAAACCAAACTGTCAAGGTGATAACCCCAACACATAAAATCGTCATATTTCTGCCATACTATGATGTGCATTTACCGCGACCATCAGCGCAAGGTGCCATTGGTCTTGTCTAATTCAACTTTTGAGAGCTTATGATGTCGAATCCCTTATATGTTTTTGATATGGATGACACGCTAATCAATGGCGATTGCGCAATGATTTGGAATCAATTTCTGGTGCAGAAAGGTATGGTCGATTCCGATGACTTTCTTGAACAAGATCGACATATGATGGCCCTTTATGCCGAAGGGAAAATGGATATGGAGAGCTACCTTGAGTTTGCTATGTCTCCATTAGCCAACTTACCGTCAGATCACGTTAACCGTCTTGCGATAGAATGTGTTGAGCAACATGTGCTCCCTCGGCTGTTTTCACGAGCGAAACTTCTGATCGAACAGCTCAATCAACGCAATGTGGATATGCTGATCATCTCTGCAACGGTAAGCTTTATAGTCCACGCTGTAGGGCGGCGCATTGGTATTCCTGAAACGCTCGGCATTGATATGATTGAAGAGAATGGTTGTTATACCGCCAAAATCGACGGTATCCCCAGTTACCGAGAAGGGAAAGTCACCCGATTAAACGCTTGGCTAGCTAACCAATCTCAACACTATAGTGAAATCCATTTCTACACCGACTCCATTAACGACTTACCCCTTTGCGAGCGCGCTGACTTCGTTTACTTAGTCAATCCTTGCAAGCAGTTACGTGCCCTGCCTGACAGAGAAAACTGGCAGAAATTGCAATGGGACTGACCAGTTAGGCTCACAAGGGCGAGTCATCCTCTCAGGTATCAAGTCTACTTTCGAGCCAGTTTTTGGTGCGCGCGAGAAAAATGCCCAGCACAAAACGCACCGACAATTGAAAGTTCTCCCGCCAAACAAAGTGCAGCAGTAACTTCAGCCAACGCTTTCGCTTTACCATTACCGGCCAAACCGAGAATATCAAGACACGCCTTTTGTGTTGGCAATCCTGTGCCTCCACCGACGGTTCCAACCATGATGTTTGGTAATGTCACAGAGGCATACAGCTCGCCTTGTTGCGTCACTTCCATACGCGTGATCCCCACAGCAGACTCCGCCACGCACGCAGCATCTTGCCCGCATGCTATGTAGAGTGCGGTTAAGGCATTGGCATAATGAGCGTTCACACCGATGGAACCACTTAACAACCCACCTGCGGTTGTCATTTTGGCAAAACTTGCCATTTTTTCTGGCGTAGTGTGAAGATACTTCGCGACTAACTCTGCTGAAATCACAACATCGGCAGACACCTTCTTACCACGCACGGAACGCAATGTATAACTGTTGGCTTTTTTATCACCCGAGAGATTGCCATCCAAAAACGCTTCTTCCGGTTTGATTGGGCTCATCTCAAGGATGTAAGAAAACACATGTTCGGTCGCTATCGTCACCATGTTCTGCCCTGAGGCGTCTCCGGTTAAAAACTCGAAGACCAGATACACATGATTACCTTCAATGTTGACGTTAATGTCTTTCAGTTTTCCATGGCGCGTTGTCTCTGCAGCCAATTGACGAAACACTTCGTATTGCGTGACAACCCATGAAACAAACTGTGCCGATTCTACCAAGCTAGCGAACGCAAAGACCGGAGTACGACTGACTGCCTCATTGAGCAACATCGCGCTGGCGCCGCCCGCCGCAGTGATAAGGTTAGCACCGCGATTGTATGAAGCGACTAACGCAGCTTCTGTCGTCGCCAGTGGGATCAAGTAGTCATCATTAGCAAACAAACCATTGATACGCAGGGGCCCTGCCACCCCAACCGGGACGTTTACAGTTCCAATAAAGTGCTCAATATTGTTGGCATATTGGTGACAATGCGTTTGAGTAAAACTGTCGAGCAATAAGTCTTGCTCAGTAAGAGAGTCTAAAACCTGCCAACGCCGTCTTAGATGTTTATCTGTTAACCCTGCACTCATGCAGATGCGCTTGTTCGGCTTAGTAAACTTAGGCTCGAGCACAGACCATGATTTGAGTTTCATTTGCGCGTCAGAAAACACGCTGTCATTTTTCGCGTTATTTAGGTTTAAATTCAATTTAGGCATACAAACGGTTCTATTGCGCTTCACACTCAACTTTGGTGAAGCAACTTATTCTGAGATCTATCTGGTCGTAGACACGATCAACGCATCTTCAATGTTGTTATATCTGGCATTGTAACTAAGATAATTCACTAAGTGGTCAGAACAACTTCAACAAACCTGCCAACAAAGGATAAATATTGAGAAGCCCTGAAATTAACCACGAATAATCAAGCAATTAGACAAGACATCACACAAGACTGACCAATGGATAAATGTGTTACAAATCTTTGTTAACTGGGATGAGAAAACCAAATAACGATAAAATGAGCAGCATAATCCACTTGATCCAAAGCACCTCTGCGTGATACACCCTCGCTCGGTATAGTCAGAGATAAGAAAAAGATATGGCAGTTTTAGAAATTCTAACCGCTCCGGATCCACGTTTAAAAATTAATGCAGAGAAAGTCGAGGACTTCGATTCTGTGCAAACACTGATCGACGATATGCTCGACACTCTTTATGCAACCGACAACGGTATTGGACTGGCGTCAACTCAAGTAGGACATAAAGAAGCAATCGTGGTGATCGATCTTTCCGAAGAGCGCAACGACCCGCTCGTTCTAGTTAACCCGGTAGTAGAAGGTGGCAGTAACAAAGCCATGGGGCAAGAGGGGTGTCTCTCTGTGCCTGATTATTATGCCGACGTTGAACGCTACACGTCTGTTGTTGTTTCAGCACAAGATCGTCACGGTAATCCACTCAGAATTGAGACTGACGAGTTCCTAGCGATTGTAATGCAGCATGAGATAGACCACCTATCTGGCAATCTATTTATTGACTACTTATCGCCGCTAAAACGTCAAATGGCGATGAAAAAAGTAAAGAAACACTTGAAAGCTCAGGCTTAAGCTAAACAGAGAACCCTCTTAAGCCACCGTATTTGCATACCGTGAGAAAGAGGGTTTCTATTGTTCGTTTAATGGTTAGAAGCGGACTCAAACGCTTCATTGACGAAACTAAACATCTTCTTTCTCGCCAATTTCGCCTCTGGAATCTGGAACGAGAATGACTGGAACACGTGCCACATACCTTCATACATATCAAGCTTTGCGTTCCCGCCATTGGAGTCTATGGCTTGATAAAGACGCACTGCATTACTAACAAATAACTCCTTCGTACCCACTTGAATCAGTGTTGGAGGGAATGGCTTGGTAAAGTCGCCATAAACCGGAGAGACATAGGGATGTTTTTGCTCGCTAACCGGAGCATAAGCATCGGCACTTGGCTTTAATAGTCGGTCGTAGCGATACAAGGGTTCTGCCTCTGCCAATGTGTGGTAAGTATCACCTGTTTCTGTAATGTCAGACCAAGGTGACCACAGAACAACCGCTGCAGGCAAATCCATGCCTTTATCACGCATTTTCAACAGTGTCCCAGCGGCGAGTCCACCGCCCGCAGAATCTCCATAAATCGCAATATCATTCATCGCGTAACCGCTGTCGACTAAACCACTAAGAACACTGATCACCTGGTCGGTAATCTCTTGATATTGAGCATGTGGCGCCAAAGTATAATCAACCGAAATCACGCGCATACCACTTTCCGCCGCAACAGGAACAACGCTAGGTAGTGTTGATGCTGCGCTATAGCCCACATACGCACCACCATGGGTATAAACTAACACCTTACCATTGTCCTTCCAGTTTACCGGCCTAACGTCAAGTACTGGTACGTGGTTGATCACCGCTTCTTGAATATTGGTTTGATAGCTCGCTTTTGCAAAGTCATTAAGAGGCTTTACGTCAAGATCTGATTTTGCTTGATAGTCGCGCCATTGCTGCTTTGTCATCGCAGGTGGAATCGCAGTTTCTTTCATTTGTGGCGGGAAAAACGCGGTGAAAAATTCTTGGCCTTCCTGCGAAATGGTTGTTGGCACATGGAAATGGTTAGCCAAGCTAACCATTGAGCAAGAAGATAGTACTAACGCTGCTAAAATTCGTTTCATCTTTAATCCTGTCGTTTTTTATTACTGTTAAGTTACTGAGTACTGCCCAGCATCACCGCGAGAATCATTAGTGAACACAAAATATACCAAATGAATCACACGGCATCAATTTTAATACCAAAAAATGAAATTTACATGCGTTAAACATCTTATTTGAAACCAGAAAGATGAAGTAACGACATATGTGGCAAAATAAATCACGGGAACGACAAAGTAGTATCGATTTGCCCCCCACCTTCTCAATAGGAGTCTCGACTTGTTAACCCAAAGAGTTTCGGGATCTCGCCAGCATTTACGTTCAGAAAATCCTTATAGCCCTTTGCACAGGCCACCGCTGTCGGCAACATAGCCCGTGTAGTCTTGGAGTATTATTAAGGAGACCATGTGATAGGCGACGACGATTTCAAAATATGCGACCGTAAGCTACGCTACAAAAAAGATGAGTATCCGCTGGCAAGTATCAAAAGCGCACGTGTAAAAACCAACGCGCTCCAAGATCACATACTAAGAATCACCTGCATCGGTTTGGTTGTCTCAAGTGTGGTGTTGATGATTTGCCCCGAGTCGCTTGGGCTGTTCACCGCCCCCTTCGCGTTCTCTCTCGGTATTTTGTCTGCTCTTGCATCTGTCCGAAAATACGAGTTGCAGATCGAGTTTCAGCATAGCGACGAAACTGGACTACAGTGGGTATCTGTCGCCAAAAGTAATCAGCCAAAAGTTAAACATCTATTTGAACATCAAGCAGTATCAATACTTGCTCGCATTTGACACCTTCCTTACGAACAACGGATTGTTCAGGAAGTTAACCATCTAATTTTAATCGTTAAATTTAGAACTAAGTCATAAGAAATACACATTCAATCGGCGTATATTGGGGCAAGAAGTAGGAGGATTGCCCTATGAGCTCATTACTAAATGAATATCGGCTCCATCAACTTACAGATAAAGAGATCGATGAGTATCACTTACAGTCCGATAAGTTAAAACAAGAACTTGGTTATCAATTGGAAGCGTTTTGCCGCTCGATTAATATTGAAGCCAACATCAACCGAGTCACGCAAGAGTTTGAACACGCTTGTCACGCATACAGCGAGCAGCCAATCACCATCGCAGCAGACGCCCCACTGCTAAACATGACGATAAAAATCGCCGCAACCCAGCATCTTAAAACCGAGTTGTCATTGGCGGTTGAGAGCTTTCTCAAACACCTCGCACACGATATCGTTAACGACAGTATCAAACTCCCGCGCAATAGCCGAATATTTCGCGGCTCTTTAACCTCAGTGTGCAGAAAGATGATATTGTTCTACAGCCGACCAGATGTCAGTTTGCGTGACATCGAACACTTCAATATCGAGCATACTTTCAGTTGCAGTATCCGTGAGCTAAGTTTTGATAATCTTCTCTCCCAGACAATGAGCTACTATCGCGATAATTACCATCGCTATAGATTGTGGGATGCCCATGCGATTAGTTTGCTCGCATTGTTTCTATTTGAATCAAGAGAGTATTTTCAACCACTTGAACACCAAACTAACCTTAGTTACTTACTGGCTGATAACACCCCTGTTCCAATTGTCCGCTTTAAACAACTGTGCATTGCCTATTGGAACGAGAACGGCGAAAACCCTTTCGTCAGTCACTATACCGAGCAAGCCTTCCCAGATAAAAATGGGATAATTTTTGCTGAGTATGTTCCACTTGAACATATCAGCGAGCAATGTTGGCAACAACTCTATGCCCTCTATCTCGATCGCTGCAAATAGATGAATAATCGAAGTTTTTGCCAACATTTATAACGTTAGAACTAAAAAAGCCAGTCCTTATGGACTGGCTTGATAGTGAAACTAACTCGCTCATCTTAGTGAATAAAGGCAATAAAACCTTGTAGGATCACTAAGTTGACGATATCAATGAAGAATGCACCCACAATTGGTACCACCATGAAAGCTTGTGGCGATGGTCCATGACGGTTAACAATTGACCCCATGTTCATCACTGCCGTAGGTGTAGCCCCCAAACCAAAACCACAATGACCACTTGCCATCACGGCTGCGTCGTAGTTGCGTCCCATTAGCGTAAAAGTCACAAAGTATGAGAAAACCGCTAAAATGAAAGACTGAATCATCAAGATGATTAGGAATGGGATCGCTAAATCAAAAATGTTCCACAGCTTCAAGCTCATTAAAGCCATCGCTAAAAACAGAGATAGCGACACTGTACCAAGAACATCGACCGTATCAATGTCCAACTTACGCACTTTAGTGACTTCAAGAATGTTGGTGATAACCACACCAATAAACAGTGCGTAGACAAAGTCTGGGATCATCAACCATTTCACACCTAATGAGCTCACTAAGCCTTCGAGGTAGTCTGCACCCGTCACACACAACATAATGAGTGCCAAGCCTTCGATGACCTTTTTCGCCGTTACACGATCTTCTTCATCTTCGTTGTAGCTGACTAACTCAGGAAACTCTTTATGGCTTTGGCTAGTGCGTCCGTAAAAAGAGACCAGCTTACGCTTTTCAATTAATCGCTGCGCAACTGGGCTGCCAATAATACCACCAGCAATAAGGCCAAAGGTGGCAGAAGCCATCGCAATCTCTAGTACGTTATCCAATCCATACACATCTTGGAAAGTTTGCGACCATGCCGCACCCGTACCATGACCACCAGACAGAGTGATGGATCCTGCAATCAAGCCCATTAGAGGGTCTAACCCTAACATCGTCGCTAAGGATACGCCTACGGCATTCTGGATAAGAATATAAACCGACGCAATCGCTAAGAAAATGAAGACCTTCGCCCCCCCTTTGACAAGTTGGGTGTAGTTTGCTGCCAAACCTACCGTCGCGAAGAACATCAACATAAATGTGTTTTGTAATGGCAAATCAAAAATTAGCTCAATGCCATTGAAATGCATGATCGTAATACAGAAAGCGACAATTAAGCCGCCAACAATCGGCTCAGGAATATTGAATTTCTTTAATAGAGGTAATTTCGAATTGATAAATTGACCTAAAAACAATACGCAGATCGCGACTAAAAATGACTCCTGTGGGCCAACAGATATAACCTGACTCATAAATCCTCTTATTCCTTTCTCACTGTCAGAACTTCGAACTCAAACTGTGAGTTGTATCTCTAAACATCAGGTTGCCTGTTATGAAGTTACATTACCAGACTAAGCTTAAGCCACATTCTCAATAAATAAGAATTTAGAAGGTATTAACAGGTTTTTATTTTCATATAACGAGAAAACATAATAAAAACTCATACTTGACAAGCAAACAATTAACTGAAAATAACGTGATCGGTGTGGCGATTATTTGTCCAACTGGCATTTTTTACTTCGTAAAACTCGGTAAAAATTATAAAAATTTCGCATCAAACTGGGGGAAAAATAGCGTTTTGAAAATGATTTACACAAACAAAAAGGTCAAACTGGATACCAGCTTGACCTTTCGTTTAGAACTCTAACATTAATGTCAGTTTAGCGACGCTTAAAACGATTTCGCGATGAGCGCGCTTTAAATGCGGATGCCGCTTTGGCTTGAGAAAGTTGGATGGACTCGACCGTCAATTCCATCGGCTCACGAGGCTTTAAGCCATGTGGGAAAGTTCGCGCTCGTGGCGGTAAATTATACTCGTACTCCGATGCTTTCGGCATGCGCTTAAAACGATACAGATAGAAGTTTTCTACCCTTTCTCTCGCCCACTCGGTTTTCTTAAGATATTTAACACTGCTCGCCACACTTGGTTTGGTGTTAAAGCAGTTCATACGCATTGCTGCATCAAGAATTTCCCAACCGTAATGGTCAACCAATTGCTGGATCATATCCTCAATCTTTAGACCATGTAACGGATTGTTCTTTTGCAGTTCAATTCTAAGCTCATCTGACATAATTGGATCTGTCATAAACTTTCCTTCTTATTGAGTGACCGGACTTGATACCAATCACCCTAAATCTATCTCAGTTAGCCGCAGATTAATGCGACCACATACTTAAGCTGCACTCAGCACTTTTTGCTGATGATCCATGTACTCGTTAAAAGTGCCATGGAAACTAACGAGCTGATTGTCTTTCACGTCAATAATCGAGGTCGCTAGCGATGACACAAACTCTCGGTCATGACTCACAAAGATCAAGGTACCTTGATAGTTTTTCAAAGCACTGTTCAAAGCTTCAATCGCCTCCATATCCATGTGGTTCGTCGGCTCATCCATAATCAGCACATTGATGTCTTGCATCATCAACTTACCAAACAATAGGCGGTTTTTCTCCCCACCTGAGCAGTTTTTAGCTTTCTTGTTTGCATCGTCTGCGGTGAAAAGTAGTCGCCCTAGTATTGCACGCACCATCAGATCATTGTGTTTTACTGTTCGCCACTGTGAAATCCACTCAAAGATGGTTAAATCGTTGTCGAAATCTGCGCTGCTATCTTGAGGACAGTAACCAATGGAGGCGTTTTCCGACCACTTCACCACGCCTTGTGTTTGGGCTAACTCACCAACCAAACAACGTAATAAAGTTGTTTTACCGACCCCGTTTTCGCCGATAATGGCTAAACGCGTTCCAGCCTCTAACAACAAATTACCACCAGAGAACAGAGTATTATCTTCAAAACCATGACCAAGTTCTTGTAGCTCTAGCGCCAATCGGTGTAATTTTTTGCCTTCGCCAAAATCAATCGAAGGGCTAATTCGACTACTCGCTTTCACTTCATCAAGCTGGATTTTATCCATACGCTTAGCGCGTGAGCTTGCCAGTTTTGCTTTTGATGCGTTGGCACCAAAACGGTTTACGAACTCTTGCAGCTCACTGATTTCTGCGGCTTTCTTCGCGTTTGAAGCAAGTAGTTGCTCACGACGTAGCCCAGACGCTTCCAAGAAATACTCATAGTTACCCGGATAAATGCGCAACTCACCGTAGTCAATATCCGCCATATGAGTGCACACCGAGTTAAGAAAGTGACGGTCATGGGAGATAATGATCATCGTGCACTTACGTTGGTTAAGCTCTTCTGCCAGCCAGTTGATAGTGTGGATGTCCAAGTTGTTGGTCGGTTCATCGAGTAGCAAGATATCAGGGTTAGCAAACAGCGCTTGAGCCAATAGTACGCGGAGTTTCCAGCCAGGTGCCACTTGCTGCATCAAACCGTAATGGAGTGCTTCTTCGATACCCGCCTGCAGTAGGATATCGCCTGCGCGAGCTTCTGCGGTATAGCCATCCATCTCAGCAAATTCGCTTTCAAGTTCCGCTACTTTCATGCCATCTTCTTCGCTCATTTCTGGCAAAGAATAGATACGATCACGCTCTTGTTTTACTTCCCACAGTTTGCGGTCACCCATAATCACCGCATCAATCACGCTGTACTGTTCAAACGCAAACTGATCTTGACTCAAAACGCCCAGTTTTAGTCCTGGTGTAATCGAAACGTTTCCTGAGCTTGGCATCAACGCGCCACTTAGGATCTTCATAAACGTCGACTTACCGCAACCATTGGCGCCAATCAGACCATAGCGGTTGCCATTACCGAATTTTGCCGAAATATTTTCAAATAGCGGCTCAGCACCAAACTGCATGGTGATGTTATTTGTACTAATCAAAACAGTATCCTCAGAATAAATTTTCTTTTAATAACAAAATCTTAATTCACTCTTGAGATACTGTTTTAAAAGGTCAAATTGCGTGGGAGCGCTATTCTATATTTAAAGGTGATAGAGATCACTAAAAAGCACAGAAAGATAATCAGCAAGGCAATAGCGCAATATTGTTCAATAACACCTCTAACGTTTGACTTACGCTTTTTCCAAACAAGGAGAGAGCATGACTGTAAGTTTACTATTCGCCATGATGATATTTGCTATTGTTGGCGCAACGACCCCAGGGCCTGTCAACCTTATCGCGACCAGCACAGCTGTCCATCAAGGAATGAGAGCTTCATTGAAATTCGTATTAGGCGCATCTTTGGCATACGCGCTCGTGGTTTTTCTTTCTGGTCTCCTTATGCAAAACATCATGACCACATTGCCCAAGATCGAAATCGCAATGCAAGTCGCAGGTAGCTTTTTGATTCTATACTTAGCCTTCAAAATACTGACCGCGCCAATCTCCCCTATAAACGCGCAAATCAACACAATGGCGAGCTTTTGGACAGGAGTCATTACTCAGCTCATCAATCCCAAAGCATGGTTGGTCGCACTTTCGGGCATCAGTTTGTATGTAATAGGTTACCAGAACCAAGCTTGGCTTCTAACCTCATTCACCGCAATCTCTCTGATATCGTGCTTGCTCGGAGTAGGTACTTGGGCAGTGTTAGGCCATCTGCTGACAAGTTACTTGCAAAATTCGACGAATCAATTGCAATTTAATAGAGTAATGGCTGGCCTGTTAGCAATCTCGGTTTGCATGATTTGGCTATAGCTTTTAGGGAAAAGAGCAGAAAGAGTCGATAGGAAAGATGAAACCAGATAATACCGTCACCTTTAAACAAAGTACATTACTACCTTGGGTCGAACTGAGGATCGCAGATAACAGTCACGCGTGTTATGACGCACACTCACATGATGAGTTCTCTTTTGGCATCATAGACAGTGGTCAGGCTTGCTACACGAATCAAAAACGTTCAAACCAAATCTCCCAAGGAGACATTGTTACGATCAATCCTGGTGATATACATGCGTGTAATCCAGAGCGGCGGCTGAATCAGGCCGCGGCTTGGTCCTATCGAATGTTGTTCGTCGACAGCCGAGAAATGGCAAAATATCAACGTGAAGTCTCATCGAAGCATGCCTTTGATTACACGCCGTTTGATTCAGACTATCAGCGTTCTACGCGTATGACCCAACAATTTGAAGCTCTGTTCCACTGCCTATCATTCGAAAATTGTCCTTTAGCCGCACAGACTCAGTTTCTCCAATTTGTGGCACTATGCTTTGCTCAGTCATCCAATCATTCCCCCTCTCAGGCTTCTCCCAATTTAAAGAGAGTTCGTGAGATGTTGCTTGATGACATAGCAACATCTCATCAACTAGAACATCTCGCTGAAGAAGTTGGACTAAGCCGTTACCAATTAGTACGTAACTTTAAGCAACAATATGGCTTACCACCACATGCCTATTTAATTAACGAGAAAATAAAACGCGCTAAAAACCTACTTAAAACTGGCAATACAATTTCAGAAGTCGCTCATCAACTAGGGTTTGCAGATCAGGCTCATTTCCAACGCCAGTTTAAACGCAAGCTTTCCGTCACACCGAAATATTATCAATCACACTTTATTGATTAAGCCCAAATTGAACTAGCAAAGCTCACTCGTAGGGTGCCAACTTGCCTCATTTGACAACACTGGTTTCGCCGACGTCCACTTGTCTATAACTAGAGAAGCAATCAAGTCCCCCTCCACATTCACCGCAGTACGGAAAGTATCTAAAGGCCGCTCAATGATCAGTAAGATAGCTATCGCTTCAAGTGGAATGCCGGCGGCCAACAACACCATTTGCATCCCAGACATTGAACCAGAAGGCATCCCTGGAGCACCAATTGAAGAGACCATCGCCATAATAAAGATCATCACCAAACCAGAAGTCGTGAGATCGACGCCAAACAACTGAGCAAGAAATATTGCCGCAACGCCTTCAAACAGTGCCGTACCATCCATATTCATCACCGCGCCAAGTGGTAAAACCATACTACTGGAACTTTGCGAAACACCGAGTTCATTCTGTGCGGTTTGCATCGATAATGGCAGTGTTGCTGAACTCGATGAGGTAGCTAATGCCATCGCCATTGGTGCCGATAGTGCTTTAAACAAACGACGCATGCTGATGCCTGTTGCAAACTTAGCAATACTTGGCAGCACGACTGCACCATGAATAAGGGTAAGCACAAAAACCAACAGCGCAAACATAAAAAGTTGTCTAAATAAGTTGTCATTGCCTGCTAGCGAGAACTCAAACACAATCGAGAACACCGCTAACGGTGCTAAACGAATAATCGCACTGACCGCCTTGTTCACCCCGCTATTTAGCCCTGATAGAACCTCAAATAGAGGGTGCTTTTCTGGCAAAGCTGACAGCAATGCCACGCCAAGCATGATCGAAAACACCACGATGGCAAGCAGGTTGCCTTGTGCCAACGCCGCCACTGGGTTGACTAACGCCATTTCCAATAACTTACTGGCGATTGCGCCACCACCGGTTGCGTCAGAGCTGATCAATTTAACCCCTTCCGCCACTTCTACCGGCGCAGATAAAGGCTGCCACGCTGGCATCATTAAAGCGGCGCCTAAACCCAAGCTAATCGCTAACACACTGGTGAAGCTGTAGAAGGTAATAGTGGTATAACCAATTTTCTTTAGTCGCATAGTGGAACCAATGCTGGTTATCCCTTGCAATAGAGACAACATCACCACAATGCCCACCACCATTTTCAGCAATCCGAGATAGAGGGTTTTACCCAAGGTGATAAATTGAAACCAAGCTTGATCGGCAACAACCGTTCCATCGGCAACTAAGCTCGATGCAGCCCAAGCAGTCAGCGCTGCAAATACCAACTGAAGAGGCAATGACGTACGTAATTTATTCCACATATTTGGCTTCCAAAATAGTGTTGTTTAATTCTTACCAATAAAAAGCAGAAAATAG
Organism: Vibrio panuliri; assembly: GCF_009938205.1. Classification (NCBI taxonomy): domain Bacteria; kingdom Pseudomonadati; phylum Pseudomonadota; class Gammaproteobacteria; order Vibrionales; family Vibrionaceae; genus Vibrio; species Vibrio panuliri. The sequence continues at coordinate 1,384,478 of NZ_AP019655.1, forward strand.
AAAGCAGAGAAGTGCATCAGCACTTCTCTTTGCTGTGATAAAACCAGAGTCGACAATAACTAAGAGATATTGTGCTTATAGAATGGATTGAGCGATCCTTTCACACGCTTAAGTAGCACTAACGCCGTCACTCGCCCCCAACCAAACAGAATTCGTTGGTGTAGCCTAAAAATAGTGTCGTAGAGGTTACGAACCAAGCGACCGCGAAGAATCAGTTTGTCATTAAGCAGCGCACCGACGGCATAGTCATGACCAACTGCAATCACCATACCCCCATCATGAAACACAAATGGCTTCATCACTTTACCTTTTAACAAGCGCTTAAGCTGCGTTGCAAGATGCCCTGCTGCTTGATTGGCTGCTTGTGCGCGCGGTGGAACAAAGCTGCCATCCGCTTGCGGACACTCAGCGCTGTCACCAATGACAAACACTGAATCATCAATCGTTGTACGCAAAGTCGCATCAACTTTTAACTGATTAAGATGATTGGTTTCTAAACCATCAAGCTGACTTAGCCAAGGTGCACATTTTATTCCGGCAGCCCATAATTGCAGGTCCGCAGCGATAACCTCACCGTCCGTTGTTACCAAATGACCTTGCTCAGCACGGTTAATACGTACATTAGTACGCACATTAACACCAAGCTTAGTTAGCGCTTTAAACACCTTCTCAGACATGCACTCAGGGCCAGCGGGTAATACGCGTTCAGCGGCTTCAATCAGAGTGATATTAAGTTTGTTGTTTTGGCGATAGCGCTCAACTTTGGCACTCACCTTGGCAAGCTCTGCGGCTAACTCAACACCTGTCGCACCAGCGCCAACAATCGATATGTTTTGCTGACCATTTTGTTTAAGTAACGGGTTAATCTGTTCCCAAGTTTGTTTTGCTTCTAATGCTGAATCTAAAAACAAGCAGTGCTCGCTGACGCCTTGGGTTTTAAAGTCATTGCTCACTGCACCGACTGCGATAACCAGATAATCGTAGTTTAGGTTAGAGATCTCACCATCGGCATTACGAATTTGAATGATTTTCTCTTGGCGATTTATTGACGTCATCGCCGCTTGCACATACTCATATTGGTTGCAATACGAATGCTGCAAGTAGCTTACGGCATCAAGTTCATCGTCAAACGTACCCGCCGCAATTTCATGTAAACGCGGTTTCCAGTAATGGTGACTAGCAGGTTCAACCAATACCACTTGGTGCTGGTTGCGACGCGCAAAACTCTTTCCAAGACGGGTCACTAACTCAAGACCTGCCGCACCGCCTCCGACAACAACGATTTTTGACATCCCACTCTCCCCCATTCTGTATCCAAGGATAAAACGTCAAGCGCTGACGGCTCTTAAAAACATCTAAGATGGCGTCAGCACAAATTTGAATGGGGGCATTATATTGATGACACTAAAAATGATAATCAGCACAAATTACAAATAACTATTACGTATTTGTAATAATCAACAGACGTCAAATGTGGTTAATTCTCAGACATAAAGAATTACCACTGTGCCCAATTGATTTTAGTTGCCTATTTGACCGAATATCGCCAAAGTAGCGCCAAGCATTCCTATTCAACCCATTTTCACCATGCTGAATAAATATAATCACGTGATGTCAGAGCAAAGCAAAGGCGTCTCAGCATCTATTCTGTGTTCACTGCTATTTGCGTTAATACCAGCTTACGTTCAATTACAACCCGATATGGCTCCTAGCTTAATCGCAGGAGGAGACAGTCATTGGCTCGCGGTACAACGAATTTTCTGGAGTACACTCTTGTTTGGCTCGTTGCTGTTGGTCACCCAACGAATGCCATTATTAATACAAGCATTAAAAGAGACCCACATGTGGCCCAAGTATCTGATTTCAGCCATACTTGTTGCTCCGCAATACTGGTTATTTGTTTGGGCTCCCGCCAATGGCGAGACACTCAACCTCGCATTGGGGTATTTTACGCTACCAATCGTGATGGTTTTGGTTGGTCGATTCGTCTATAAAGAAAGCCTGACACGTCTACAAAAAATCGCGTGCCTATTTGCATTACTTGGTACGCTTTGGGCTTACGCGCTTTCTTCTGGGGTTTCATGGGTGGTATTGATGGTCGCCTTAGGTTACCCGTTCTATTTTATCAACCGTAAAGCTATCCCATTATCCGCTGACGTGGGATTGGCTGTGGATCATATTATCCTGCTGCCATTTGCCATTGTAGCCATGTTCTTCCTTTATCCTGCGGACTACTTCTTGCACTTGCCAGTTAGTACTTACTTTTACTATGTCGGTCTAGCTGTCGTTGCTGTCACACCGATGCTGCTCTATCTCTATGCTTATTCGAAGCTAACGGTGTCACTATTTGGCTTGCTTGGCTATGTCGAACCAACCTTTATTTTTATCGTAGGTTTACTTATCGGCGACACCATTGCCCTCAATGAAATGCCGACTTACCTGTTTATTATCCTTGCCTTAATTGCGTTGATTGCCGACGGTTATAGGCGGATGAAAAGTAGTCGCGCATTATAATATTCGCAACCGCCCCTCTCTTTCGAGAGAGGGGAATCCACCCCACGCTCGAAAAAGATAACTCCGACGAAAAGATGGACTGATTTAGCCTCCCCAACCGTAAACTGTGTTAATTTATACTCAAGTGACCTCAAGGAGTTTGAGTATCACGCTTTATATTGTTCAAAGGTTGGGCTGATTTGAAGAGATGGTTTACAGTGCTGTTTAGCACATTATGGTTGATTGGCTGCCAATCAACTTCAGCATTAGCCCCCAAAACAGCAACCTACCACTCTGGGTTTGATGCCTCTTCCACCCTGGCTCACTTTTTCCATCCACCACCAGATACCCCAACCCACTACTCCGGCTTCTATCCGCTTGCTCAAGGCTCAGATGCTCTGCTCGCCCGTTTAGCATTAATTGAGTCTGCCTCGACATCACTTGAACTGCAGTACTATATTTTCCGAGATGACGAAACCAGCCAATTGTTGATATGGCGTATCTTTGAAGCCGCGGAGCGTGGCGTCAAAGTACGGCTGCTGCTTGACGATATGCAAAATCGAAAAGACAGCGCCATCGCATACTTAAACGGTCACCCAAACATTGAGATCCGTCTTTTTAACCCCCACCAGCATCGCTATGTCCGTATGCTTTCTTGGGTCACGGACGGCTCTAGACTCAATCGTCGCATGCACAACAAGTCCCTGACAGCAGATGGTGTCGTTTCGATCGTTGGTGGCCGGAATATTGGTAATGAATATTTCTCTTTTCGCTCTGACGTTGAATTTGGTGATTTTGATCTTCTGCTATACGGGCCTGTGGTCGAGCAAACTCAAGTTCAATTTGATCATTACTGGAACAGCGATTTTGCGGTACCAATGGCTTGGATACATCCAAGTGATGGTGCACTCAACCAGCAAGATGTCGAGCAATGGCGCACAGAATCGCAAATTGAGCATCAATTCAATAATGAGCAGTACAGCTTTAAAGCGTTACCTCTGTACCGTGATATTGTCGACCAGCAGATCGAACTCTACTGGGGGGAAGCGGTACTACTCTATGACTTGCCTGAGAAAATTGATAATGGACAGAGTCAACTGATTGATGGCTTGGCGCCCGTTCTTGCCGATATTGAGCATTCGGTAGTGATTGTTTCACCCTATTTTGTGCCGACAGAAACTGGCACCCAAGCCTTAATTGAGGCAGCCAAGCAAGGGAAAAAAATCACTATCCTCACCAACTCTCTTGCCTCAAACGATGTGTTCGCCGTTCACGGTTGGTATGCAAAATATCGAGAGAAACTGGTCAAAGGAAACATCGAACTGTGGGAAATGAAATCCCACGCAAAAGCAGAAAATCCTTGGAGCGTAACAGGTAGCAGTCGTTCAAGTTTACACGCTAAAGTCATACTGCTCGACAAACGTAAGATCTTCGTCGGTTCAATGAATATTGACCCGCGCTCAGCTGAACTCAATACAGAAATGGCAGTCGTGTTCGAACATCCACAATATGTTTCGGCTACCCAACAAGAATTACTCAAGCAACTCCAGCGCAGCGCTTACAAACTTGAGATTAAGGATGATGAACTGATATGGCGCGACTATCAAACTGGTCAGATTCTCGAAAGCGAACCTGATGCAGGTTGGTTACTACGAAGCGGAGCATGGTTAAGTGGGTTACTTCCCATCGAAAGCTTACTGTAGATAGGGACAAACAGCACAGCTCTGACACGCCAATAATTGTGCGCTTTGTCACAGCTAAAAATCAATCCTCGCGCTTTCTTTGCGTAAAATTCGCCAATTTCCGTACGTGGTTTCCACCCTTCTCATCAAGCAATATACCTCTCTGAAGTGACGCTTTAATCACAAGCGCTTTTTAACCGTACGGTATTAGCTGAAATAGGTAGGGAAAACATGTCTTTAAACCAACTCAAAACCAATGCAAACATGGAAAAAATCCAACAGTTGGAGCCAAGAAAAAAACGGATGTTAGGCGGTGCTTGTGTCGGTGCAGCCGTGTTAATAGTCGCGCTGTTATTAGGCGGAGGAGGTTCCGCGGGTAACGAAAAGTTACTTGGTTCCCACTTTCCAACTGATGCCAGCAAAGCTGAGCAATGCGAGTATTTCGCAAACTATGAAGTCGCCTCCTACCAAGCGGTAATTGATGGTTTAAATGAAAACGACATTAAAGAACTGATGCGAAATGATGCCAAGGATTTGAATGAAATCCCGGATATCGAATCTGCGATCGAAAAACGCTTTTATCTGCAAAAGATGAAAGTACTCGAAAATAAAGCACTGTCTAACTTAGCCACCATGCTCGAGAAAAAGGACATCAGTGACGAAAAAATCGAGAAGCAGTTAAACAAAACTTACCGAAAAACATTAAACCGTTGCATGGGGCTTGCAAAGGCAACCTCTTAAGCTCACAAGCAACCTGTAGGGACACATCACTATGGTGTGTGTCCCTATAAGCACTGCTATAAGCATTTCTTTAAACGCTATTGCATTAACAGGGTGAAATAACAGCATTTTGCTAAACTCAAATTAGTGGCAACACTCGAAATTAAGCTTCGAACTAACCGTGAGTTAAGTATGGATCCATTATCGCAAGGTGTGCTTGGCGCTTCCCTGACGCTATCCGTTTGCAAAAAACCACATTTGGTCAGTGCGGGGATGTTGGGGCTGCTCGCCTCCATGGCACCAGATTTAGACACGCTCATTCGCTCGTCGCAAGATCCATTACTTTTCCTAGAGTTTCATCGCCAATTTACCCATTCGCTCCTATTTGTCCCAATTGGAGGACTGATTTGCGCGTTGGTTCTACACTTATTGTTCGCCAAGAATCGGGGGCTAACATTTACACAAAGCTGGTTCTATTGCACATTGGGTTATGGCACCCATCCATTACTTGATGCTTGTACTACCTATGGCACACAGCTTCTTTGGCCGTTGACAGATGAACGCTACGCGTGGAACGTCATCTCTATTATCGACCCTGTGTTTACCTTACCCATCGTCATACTGTTGGTTTATGCCATACGAAAACATAACCTTTGGTTGGCTCGGATCGCTTTGGCTTGGGCAGTGATATACCCTTCGGTCGGAATGATTCAAAGAGACAGAGCAGAAGCGGTAGGGTGGCAATTAGCGAAAGAGCGGCAACATACACCACTGCAGTTAGAAGCCAAACCGAGTTTCGCAAATATTCTATTATGGAAAGTGATTTATGTGACACAAGATACTTACCACGTTGATGCGGTAAGAGTTGGATCAGCAATCAAAATCTATCCCGGCGAGAGTATTGAAAAGCTCGATATAAACAAAGATTTTCCATGGCTTGGTTCAGACTCACAACAAGCCAAAGACATTGAACGCTTTGCCCATTTTTCAAATGGTTACTTAGCCCAAGACCCAAATAACAAGCTGCGTATCATTGATGTCAGATACTCTGTTATACCCAACCAAACCAAGGCATTGTGGAGTATTACACTTTCCCCATTAGCCAATTCTGAATCACACGTCGAGTACTCTACCCACAGAGATACCTCTCCTGCCACACGGCAGATTTTCTTCACTATGTTGCAAGGTGATTGATTTATCTCTCATTACACGGATATAAATCCGTCGCATGACTCGCAAATAACTGATACGATCTTGACAAGAAATCAGGCTGAATGTGCAGCGCATTGTTCATTTCATAAGCTGAGCGCTCCGTCACCAAACCGCTGTTTTTTCGGTGGCATAATTAGCCGCCCCAAAACCAACTGATGTTTCAATTTAAGTCATCTTCTCAGTAAGTGGCTATTTGCCACTATAAGGATAATTGATCGTGAAAAAGACCGGCTTTACGCTTATCGAACTGGTTGTCGTCATTGTTATATTAGGCGTGCTCGCTGTCACCGCTGCGCCTCGCTTTCTCAACTTGCAAGTTGATGCGAAAAATAGTGCCCTAGAAGGACTCAAAGCATCTGTACAAGCTGGTTTAGATATGGGCCACCAAAAATTGGAGATCCATCATTTGGCGAACGAAGCGTATATCCGCAGTGGTGATGACCAAATCCCAATTGCTGGCTGTGAAACTCGTTGTGTTTTCCGCTACGGTTATCCAGAGTCTGACTACTACACCATCACCACGTTGGTCGATGGCATCAACAAAGATTATGAAGAAACTGAAGATTGGGGCTTAACCAAAGACGGAGAGCATGGACCACTGCTGATTACCGCTCGCTCTAACCTAAAATACAACGGCGGTAAGCCTGAGATGATCAATAAAAACTGTTACCTACGTTACACCGATGCGACGAGTACTTCAGGTGACTATACTCTTGAGGTGTTTCCATGTGAGTAGTGGTAACTAATAAGCGCCACAATGATTGAAAAAAGAGAGGGATACCATTCGGTGTCCCTCTCTTTTTATAACTGCTCCGCTGGATGACCTGCCTTCGCAAAATACTCCACTCTTTCTATCGCAACTACTTTGGTCTCTCTCCATAGTAATCTGTTTAAATTAAAAGCCATTTCTAGGTGTAAAGCATTCTGACCAGTCAGCACGTCTCTTTTTTATCCAAAGCCGTTGTAGACAACGTGAGCTAGATCTAATATTTGTGTAAGAATTTGTAACAACGCAATCCTGCGTCAATTGAGAGCTCCTGCGACTAGGGGCTCAACGAGTTGGTTGATAACAATGAGTGAAAATACCGCATCGTCCCATTTCTTTCGTAATCTATTCATCACAGCCATTGTTGCTGCAGTCCTTGCTGCCGCTAGCTACTTTTATGTAGAGCATCAGAAAAACTACCCAAGTACCGATGACGCTTATGTACATGCCAATATTATTTATATCGCTCCGCAAGTCAGCGGCAAAATAATCAATGTCAACGTCTCGAACTACCAGCAAGTTGCTCAAGGGGATTTATTGTATCAAATCGACCCTGCTCCTTTTCAGGCTAAACTTGACCAAGCCCAAGCCGCATATGAGGTTGCGATTCAAAGCAACGCAGCAACTGATGATGCGATACTCGCAGCGAGTGCCAATGTAAAGAGTACCGTTGCCCTACTTGCGGATGCTCAATCCACTTATCGACGAATCGCCAATCTCGTCAACAAGCAACTGCTTCCTGCCCAACAACTCGATGATGCCAAAGCAAAACTCTCCAGCGCTGAAGAAAACGTGATTGCCGCGCGAGCAAATATGTCGCAATTAATCAAAGCGCAAGGTGCACAAGGTAAGGATGCACCAGAAGTAAAACAAGCAGCTGCGGCGTTAAGTCAAGCAAGCTTAGCGCTTTCTTACACCAATATCTTTGCGCCTAAAAGCGGCCACTTGGGTAAACTCACTGCCCATGTCGGAAGCATCGTCTCTCCAGGACAAGCGATGGTTCCATTGGTTGAAGATAATACCTTCTGGGTGCAAGCAAACTTTAAAGAAACCCAACTCGAACGCATCACCAATGGCATGCCAGCAACTGTAGAGTTAGATCTCTATCCTGATGCACAATACCACGGCACGGTCAAAGCCATCTCACCAGCAAGTGGCTCATCATTCTCATTGCTTCCGCCCGAAAACGCCACAGGTAACTGGGTTAAGATCCCGCAACGATTCCCAATTTTGATCCAATTAACCAACGAAACTGAGCACCCTGACTTTCCATTACGTGTCGGTGCTAGCGCTACGGTAACAATCGATACCATCGTTGACTCATCCTCTACGCGACCAAACCAGCAAGAGCATTAAAATGGCTGAATTAGCACACATGGCAGATTCAGAGGATGAAGAAGCCAATGTAATGAGTGAGGGGACACGGAAGCTGGTGACGTTAGCAGTTATGCTCTCAGCCATCATGGTATTGCTTGATATGACCATCGCTAACGTCGCCTTGCCTCATATGATGGGCGCATTGGGCGTTACCTCAGATCAAGTCACGTGGGTTCTTACTTCTTACTCGATGGCAGAAGCGATATTTATTCCGCTCGCAAGTTTTCTGGCTCTGAAATTTGGTATTCGCCGTTTATTGCTGGTTTCCGTTAGTGGCTTTGTCGTCACCTCAGCTTTGTGCGGGCAAGCAGACGGAATCGCTGAGATGGTCACTTTCCGAATTATGCAAGGGGCATTTGGAGCTTCAGTGATCCCACTGTCACAATCGATCATGGTTCAAATTTACCCTAAAAGTCAGCGCGGCAAAGCTATGGCGCTGTTCAGTGTCGGCGTATTACTTGGCCCGATTCTGGGTCCGACATTGGGTGGCATCATCACCGAAAATATGGACTGGCGCTGGATTTTTTACGTCAATATGCCAATTGGTGCAATTTGTTTAGCGTTGCTCTACTTTTTCGTCAAACTCGATGGACGTGGAGAGAGCAAACTAGATTGGCCGCTCGTGATTGCGATGACGATAGGTATCGGCTTACTACAAATGGTTCTCGATAGAGGCAACGAAGAATCCTGGTTCCAATCCAACCAAATTCTGCTCGCCACCATTATCAGCGGTATTGCCATGGTGTTCTTTATTGGTCGTTCAATCCTCACTAAAGGAGATATTGCCCCGATATGGCTACTGCGTGACAGAAACTTAGCGATGTCCTGCATCGTCATGGCGGGATTTTCAATGGGCATGTTCGGTATCACTCAGTTGCAGCCTATGATGCTGGAGCAGTTGCTCAATTACCCTGTAGAAACTACGGGGTTTATGATGGCACCACGTGGGCTAACCTCCGCGATAGTATTACTTGCTCTTGCACGTTACATGGACAGAATTGATGCGCGGCTACTTATCGTGATTGGTTTATCACTCAATGTGGTCGGTACTTACTTTATGACTCAATACTCCCTGGATATCGATATCTATTGGATTCTACTTCCAAGTATCTTCCAAGGTGCGGGAATGGGTTTGGTATTCGCGCCATTAAGTCAGCTAGCATATGCAACGCTTGCCCCCAAAGATACGATTGGCGGCGCAGTAGTATTTAACTTGTGCCGAACCATCGGAGGATCTTTTGGCATCTCAATAGTCAATACTTACTTCTCACGCACCCAGCAACAAGAATGGCATGAGTTAGGCGGAGCACTTTCACCAACTAACCCTGCATTACAACAGGCCGCTCATGCCCAAGGCACAGCGATAACCGACCCGACATTTTTAGCACAAATACAAAACTTACTTCATCAACAGTCAACCTTAACGGCATTCGTCTACACCTTTGGTTTCTTGTTGTTCTCATACTTGTGCCTCATTCCACTCTTGGCACTGTTTAAGCCAAAGGCGAAAATGGACATTGATACCCGTATGTCGTAAATGGACATTGATACCCGTATGTCGTAAATGGACATACGTAGTGTCGTCGTTACCACTCGAGGCCTCAACCCAACCTCACTATTATCAGCAGCAACATTTAGTGAGGTTGTTATGTTTCGAGTTTTATTGTCTAGCTTCTTTCTTGTTTTGCTCTACCCTACCGCGATTGATCTCTATCTGGTTGGACTGCCCCAAATCGCAGTGGACTTAAATGCCAGCGAATCACACCTACATATGGCGTTTTCTATCTACCTCGTTGGAATGGCAGTCACTATGTTGTTCGCCGGTAAAATTGCAGACAGTATGGGGCGAAAACCCGTGGCGGTTGTTGGTTCACTCGTTTTCATCATGGCTTCACTTCTCGCTGGATGGGCGCAAGATACCACGCTGTTTTTTATCGCTCGATTTACCCAAGGTATTGGCGCTGGGTCTTGCTATGTCGTCGCATTTGCCATTTTGCGAGATAGCCTTGATGACCAACGCCGAGCCAAAGTTCTTTCGATGATTAACGGTATTACCTGTATTGTCCCCGTTATTGCCCCAGTTGTTGGGCACCTAATCATGCTCCAATTCCCTTGGCAAACGCTGTTTAACGTCATGGCAGGAATGGGGATAGCCGTTTGTTTTATCAGCACGATGATCCTGAAAGAGACCAGACACCACACTCAAGTGAAATGTCTCTCCTCATTGCAAAATCAAGAATGCTTTATCAATCGCTTTTTCCTCAGTCGCTTACTGATTTCGGCAATCGGAGTCACAACGATTCTCACCTATGTCAATGTCTCGCCAATCATCATCATGGGTGAGCTCGGGCTTAGCCGCGCAGACTATTCTTCGATGATGGCGGGGATGGCATTGATTAGCATGCTCACCTCATTTTTAGCACCGATCGCCCTGCGGTATCTTGAGCAGCGCACATTAATGCTGACATCACAATCGCTTCTCTTGGTGGCAGCAGTCGTGTTGGCAATGGGGCATTTTCATTTCGATACCTACATGAGCTACGTAATTGGCTGTAGTCTCATTTGCTTTGGCTTTTCAATTGGTTTTGGAGTGACCATGAGCCAAGCGCTCACACCTTTTGCACAACGCGCTGGCGTGGCGAGTTCACTACTCGCGATTGCCCAAGTCTGTTGCTCTGCATTCTATATTTGGCTGATGGGTTTGATAGGTGTTAACGCTCTGAATATGCTAATTTTAATCACTGTGTCGGGTGGCATAATCAGCTTACCTCTAATACTATGGACTCCTCAGGCCACACAAGAAAATCATTATGAAGAAATCTCTCGCGCGTCTTGATCTCAATTTGCTCTTTACGTTGCAACTGCTTTTGCAAGAGCGCAGTGTTTCTAAAACAGCAAAAAAACTCAACCTGACACCATCAACAGTAAGTAAGTCGCTCAACAAACTCCGAGATTGGTTTGACGACCCGCTATTTGTTAAAACCCCAAAAGGGTTAGCTCCCACGCCTTTGGCACAAAGCATGGAGCAAGAGTTGGCTGACTGGTTGCAAATAGGCAGTCAAATTGCAGAAAAACGCAGTGATGTTGCCGCTAAAGGGATGCGCTTTGATCTATGTATTGAGTCCCCACTCGTTCTCACCATTTTAAGCAAACTACTCACAAAGATTCGCCAGCGTTATCCTGACGCAAAAGTAAAAACGAGCAACTGGGACTATGACTCTCTCGATGCGATTATTCTTGGCGAAGCCGATATTGGCTTTACTGGGCGAGAGAGCCACCCAATGTCCAAAGAATCTCTCGATCTTCTGCCTTACTTTCTCGATTTTGAAGTGCTCTCGGCAGACATCCCCGTTGTCTATTTACGTAAAGACCACCCTGCTCTTTCTCACCCATGGAATCTCGACGCTTTTTTACGCTACCCACACATCAATATTCTCTGGGAAAGAAACGAGAAATGGGCTTTAGATGACGTGCTCACCGAACTTGGCTTACAGCGAAATATTGCTTTAACCATGTCGAGTTTTGAGCAATCTCTTTTTATGGCAGCTCAACCAAACCATCAAATGCTCACGACTGCTCCCAGATACGCCCTTAGCTATGTGCAAAGCCTCCACCCTGATTTGGTTTGTCTGCCGATCCCAATAGATCAACCGCTAAGAGATAAACTCTCTACACCATTCACGCTAATCTGGCATAAACGCAATGCGTACAACCCTAAGTTAATTTGGTTAAGAGAGACTATCAAATCACTCTATGAGCAATCACTTGAAACTAAAGAGCTGGATAACACCAGTCACTAGATACTGGTGGTGGGTTAGACAGACATCACCTTCGAAAACAAGCAGAGCTCCCAAAGTTGAATGAAATGTTTTCAAGCTTTGATATTTGTGAGTTAGGCAAAAACCCCTAGCTGCAAATGCAATAAAGTGAATAGGTTTGCGCTCAACTTTAGGTTAGGCGATAGACGTCTAACATGCATACCCTTCGCTGTCTGGTTGTACTGGGTATCACGATGCACAGGCAATCAACTAAGCAACGGAGGAAACGGTATGAGCAAACCTATCAAGCCCTACACAACATCACTCAATGATGCCAACGCCTATTGGATGGCGAAAATAGCCAAAGAAGTCTACCAGTGTGTTTCAAACGATGACCCGACGCCTAATCGAGAGGTAATCCTGGCCAATCTACAAGAACAAGATGCAAAATTTGTCGAAGTTTATCCATGTAATAACAACAGCGCTCAAGCTGCGTTAATTGAACATCAAGATTACTTGTGTCTTGCCTTTCGTGGCACAGATGAAATTAGAGACTGGCTCGATAACTTAAATGCATTTGCTACTAAACAACTGTTTGGTGAGTTCCACCGCGGCTTCTGGAAATCCTTAGAAGATGTTTGGCAACCAATGGATAAAAAACTTCGAGAGTTGCAGCAAGCCAAAGCTCGACCGGTATTTTTCACCGGACACAGTTTGGGGGGCGCAATGGCGACCATGGCAGCAGCGAAGTTTGTCCATGAAGACAAGCCGTTTACCAGCGTCTATACCTTTGGTCAGCCAAGAGCATTAACTCGCGAAACCGCGCAAATCTTTAATATGGAGTGCAAATCGCGCTATTTCCGTTTCCACAATAACAACGACGTTGTGACGCGAGTACCAGCCCGCATAATGGGCTATAGCCATGTAGGAAGCTATCTCTATATTTCTGAGCAAGAAGATATCCACCAAGAGTCTGGCTTCTGGTTCCGCTTTGTCGACCAAGTGGTGGGGGTATTAGATGATATCAAAGAGGCTGGATTCGACGGAATTAAAGACCATGATATGGATAATTACCTGCGTGCTATTGAGCGATGGCAGTTTGGTGACTAAACGCCACCAAACTGGGGAAATTAGCCAAGGATGACTTCAACGCCATGACTTTGCAGATAGTTTAAGTCACTTTCAGGCAGGCGATTATCAGTAAGCAAAATCGAAATCTGATTGGTGTGACCAATCGTCGATGGGTAGATTTGCCCAAACTTACTCGAATCAGTCAAAATGATATTGCGTCGGCTCTTTGCCAAAATAGTCGACGCTATCTCCGCGCGCATCATATCTCGACTGGTAAACCCGGTATCTTGATGAAAACCATCGACGCCTAAGAAAGCGGTACTAAAGTGAATGTTTTCAATACACAGCTTGGTCAATGGCCCGACTAAGCTCTCACCTTGATGCTGATACACGCCACCGAGCAAAATAATATTCGCCGAGGTATTTCGAATCAAATGGGCAATATAAGCTGATGGTGTAATGATGGTCACATCCCCACGTTCGGCAAGCGTGCGCGCTAATAAAGCGTTGGCACTGCCTCCTTCAATCAGAACGGTCTCATTGGCTTTAACCAAATCGGCCGCTTTGTTCGCTAATGCTTGTTTGATATCAAAACGCACTTCCAAGCGGCTTTCAATATCATCACTTTGCAACGCCATTGCGGCACCATGCACTCGCTTAAGGTAACCCTCTTGTTCAAGAAAGTTGAGATCTTGGCGAATCGTTACACCTGAGACACCAATTAGCTCTGAAAGCTCCGTGACTTGAACACGCTTACGGTCATTCACGATCTGCAGAATTTCATTTTGTCTTGGATTCATAACGTTAACTTGAAGAAATAAAAAGAGGCATCAGTATAATGCCTCTTTCTTTCATTTGAAACTAAAGTGAAAGTTAATACTCAAGTAATGGTAATGGCGAGCTTAACTTTGCGAGTGATTTACAACTCGTGCTCTGTTCGAGCGATAATATCGTCCTGTGCATCCGGCGACAACGCGGTAAAGAAAGCGGAATAACCGGCAACACGCACGACCAAATCACGATACAACTCAGGGTTTTTCTTCGCCGCTAGTAACGTCTCACGCGAGACAATATTGTATTGAACGTGCCAACCTTTATGGTGATTAAAGAAAGTACGAATCAACATCGACAATTTTAGTTTGTCACTTGGCGACTCAACCGCTGCCGGGCTTAACTTCTGATTAAGCAGCACACCACCCAAGATCTTATTCGCCTGAATCTTACCAACAGAGTTATATACTGCCGTTGGACCTAAACGGTCAGAGCCTGAAGCTGGGCTTGCTCCCTCAGCAAGCGGCGTTTTGGCTTTGCGTCCATCTGGCGTCGCCATCGTCGCAGCACCAAATGGCACATTGGCAGAAATACTCGAAGTCCCTGCGTAGTAACCGCCACCAATCGGACCTCGCCCATGACGGGTATTCACAAACTGTTCAAGCTCATTGATGTAAACTTGATAGGCATCAGCCAGCAATTGGTCGACATAATCATCATCATTGCCATATTTAGGCGCAAAGTTGATTAAGCGTTGGCGTAACTGCTCATTCTCAGCGCCAGCAAAGTCCTCTGCCAGCGCCTTAGCAAGATCAGGTTGAGTGATCTGCGCATCATCAAACACCAAATGTTTAATAGCAGCCAAACTATTGCCTAGGTTAGCGATGCCCACTTGCAAGCCTGAAACCCAATCGTATTTTGCCCCGCCCTCTTTAACGGTTTTCCCGCGCACTAGACAGTCATCAACAAGCGCTGAACAGAAAATATCATGTGCTTGCTGTTCCAAAACGGTATCCACTACCGTATCGATCTCAATTGACTTACGCGTGTAATAACGAATTTGCTCTGCCCACGAGGTGGCAATTTGCTCAAAATTATCAAAATTACCCTTCGCTAACGACTTATCGTGAGGCAGGAACGCTTTGCCTGTCGTTGCATCCACACCTTCATTAAGGGCTGCAAGTAAAATACGAGCGAAGTTAATAAAGCTCATACCTGTGCAACGGTAGCCCCATTTACCCGGAACGGCCGTTTCGATGCAACCGATAGACGCATAGTCATACGCATCTTCTCTTTCCACACCAAGCTTAATAAACTCAGGGATAACAATCTCGTCGTTGTTAAATGCAGGCATGCCAAAACCGCATTTGATCACCTCAATACAGCCCATCAAAAACTCTTGGTTTAGCCCTTCGTGATAGCGAACACTTAGGTTCGGTTGAGTTGATCGAAGTTGGCCACAAGATTCTAAAATCGCCCACGATAGCGGATTAACCGCATCAACAGGTTGACCGTTAAGATCAAGTTTTTGCCCGCCAATACAGACGTTTTGGTATAGCGGAGACCCTGCTGACGCTTTGGAGTGCGCACCTGATCGGATCTTATTCACTTCAAGTAGTTTTAGCCAACAGCTTTGCAGCAGTTCGAGCGCAAACGCTTTGTTAAGTGCGCCACTGTCGATATCCGCTACGTAAAAACGGTTTAGGAACTGGTCCATACGACCAAACGAAACCGAGTGACCATTAGATTCGATTTGCAGCATCAACTGCACAAAATAACTCAGTTGCAGAGCTTGCCAGAAGTTCTCCGGTGGGTAATAAGCGACATGAGCACAGTTTTCGGCAATGGTTTCAAGCTCAGATTTTCGCTCCGCTCTTGTCTCCTCCTGTGCCATTTTACGAGCAAGCTCAGAATAGCTCAGCATATGCTCTTGAATCGCCAGTAAGACAATTTCGACTGATTTGTAAAACTGCTCTTTTTTCAAACCGTCAAAAGTTGAAACATCATTTTGGTTACGATGCTGGCGAACCTCATCAAGTAAGCCGTTCATACCTAGTTTAAGGATTTTCTCGTTGTCCACCGCCAAATGCGCATCGCCAGAAGTCATGTTCCCTTCGGCTTTGATGATAGAGCTTGCCAAAATCTCTTGCTGCTCTTCGGTAAACAAGCCATAGCAGCGATCTTGCACCGTTTTGCCGCGCCAGTATGGTGTAATGGCGTGGATACTCTGCTTGTCTTGCTCACTCACAGCAAAACCCGCTCCAGGACGATCGGCCAGTTCATCGATTTCCGCTTCAATCCAACGCACTGTGTACTCAGGGAAGATAGGTGCCGCACGCACTTTACTTGCTTGGTTCCCGACGATTAACTCATCATGTTTAATCCAAATCGTACGAGTACGTAAATGTTCTTGCAAAGCTAAAGCACGCTGAACAATAACAGGCTTATCTTCATTGGCTTGATATGCTCGCGTGTAAGCTTGTGCGCGTTCGGTACAAACTGGCGGCGTGACAATGTTGACCAAAGCCGATTTATGCGCTTTGATGCGCTCTGGAAGGTGGTTCAGGTTCATAGTTAACCTCTTACAATCACGTTAAGTTGGGTATGTTTACTTGCGTATGTTTGTGCACTCTCTAACAGCTCTGGATTGTTTAATGGTTTGTCAGAACAGAGATAAGGCATATCAAGCAAACGATATTTATTGATGCCTAGCGTGTGGTACGGCAGCAAATGGAGTTCTTGGCAGCTTTCAAGTGAAGCTGCAAAATCGATGATCTGTTGTAACTCTTCGATGGTATCGTTAAAGCCAGACACAACAGGCACGCGAATAACGATCCGTTTTGCAATTGGAGCCAACTGACGGAAATTCTCTTTGATGCGTTTTAACGACCCTTTAGCCCAGCTGAGAAATTTTTCATCGTCCGTATGTTTCAGATCCGCTAACCAGCAATCGATATAAGGCGCGACTTGCTCTACGTGTTTCCACGGCACATGCATACAGGATTCAATCGCCGTTGAGACATTGTTTTGCTTTAGTTTTTTTGCCAACTCTGTCACTAAACCCGCTTGCATCAGGGGCTCTCCACCAGAGAATGTCACGCCCCCTTGACTCTGGTCATAAAAAGGTTTGTCTTTCATCAATGACTCAAAGAGCATTTCAGACTCTGCTTGTTGGCCACAAACACTCAGGGCTTGGGTTGGGCAGACATTTTCTAACGCGATCAATTGCTCTTGGTTTATGGCTTTGCGATTAACAATGATTTGATTGTTTTCACGCGAGATCCCGGTACAACCAATTTTATGGCTAGCGGCAATACACAGTTGACACTCTTCTAAACAACTACGCTGATCAAACAGTAGTGAGCGTTTTTCGCTGCGACTCTCTGGGTTTTGACACCACGGACAAGACAAGCTGCACCCTTTAAGGAACAAGATGGTGCGAATCCCATCACCATCATGAGTCGAGAACCTCTGAATATTGAAATACATCTCTGTCAGACCTCTTGGAATGTTGCTGTTAAGCACAATAGAAGGTTTCATTTGATGGCTTCGTTTTCACGCTTAACTTTCATTTAATGAAATTATTATACTTTCAAATGAAATTTCAATTGATCGAAATCAAGATCTGAACGGATAGTCGGATCTATAGTGATCCCATCATCAAAACGAAGATTTTGTATAAAGGTAGAACTATGATTGAACTCTATTTAGACACCGCTGACGTGGCAGAAGTCACCCGCTTTAATGCTTGCCTACCACTAAAAGGCGTGACCACTAACCCAAGCATTTTGGCGAAGTCAAACCAAGGATTAAATGAAACCTTAAAAGGTATGCAGGATGCTCTTGGAGGTACGCCGAGATTCCACGCGCAAGTCGTCAGTTCAACAGTAGAAGGTATGCTTGAAGAAGCCCGTCAAATTAATGAACTTCCTTACGATATGGTGGTAAAAGTTCCTGCCACCGAGGTGGGTCTAAGCGCCATAAAACTAATGAAAAAAGAAGGCATTACCGTTCTTGCCACGGCAATTTATTCAGCTCAACAAGGCTTTTTAGCCGCACTATGTGGTGCTGATTATCTGGCCCCTTATGTGAATCGCATCGATGCAATGAATGGCAATGGCGTCGAAGTCGTTGCAGTCCTGCAACTACTGTTGGATCAAAACCAATTACCAGCCAAAATTTTAGCGGCAAGCTTTAAGAATACCCAACAGGCGATGGAAGTGATGAAACTCGGCATTGAAGCGATCACGCTTCCCGTTGATGTTGCGGCGCAGATGTTCGCTCACCCAGCAGTTCAACCAGCGGTCGAACAGTTCGAAAAAGACTGGCAACAAGCCTTTGGTAATAAGCTTTCATTTGAAAGTTAACCACTGAACTTCTAAAAAGACGCGATGATCGCGTCTTTTACTTAATTGAGCCTAACTTCATGATGCAATGTTTCGAGCATTCCCACTAATTTGCTCTAGCAGTCAAGTGTCGCAACCTAACCATAGATGAACCGCCTTACTTCCCCAATATAGTTTATTCAAAGAACTTCTTTTCCAAGTCGTGCTCAACATTTCTCGCACAATATCAACAATAAATACGAATGATTATCATAATTGTTATTGATCAAATAATATCCGCTGTTTATCATTCGGTCGAATTATATGGATAGATAACAAGCAGGAATAATATGAAAACTATCAAATGCAGTGAAAAAAGCACCTTGCGAATATCAATTACCGCTGTAATTGGTGCCAGCAGTGTATTTGCATCAACATACGTACTTGGCGCCCCTCTAAAGGAAATAAATAAACCAGAAACGATTGTTGTCGTTGGTGAACGAATTGATAAATCGCTCCGCGATACAACGACTGCCGTTACAGTAATCGGTGAAGAACTAACAGAAAGTGGCGAGCTAAAAGATATCAATGAACTTGCCACAATCGCACCCAACGTTGTTGATAGTGGGTTTGGAACAATCAGCATTCGCGGTATTGATGGCTCGGGTGCTGCCGTCGGAGGCTATGCTTTCTTTAGTGGAGCAAGGCCCAGAGTATCAACTATTGTCGATGGTATAACACAGAGTTGGTCTGGCTATGGCTTTACACCAAGCAGAGCATGGGATGTTAAACAAGTAGAAGTATTACGAGGTCCTCAATCTACAGCGCAAGGTACCAATGCCATTGGCGGCGCGTTAATTGTACAAACCAACGATCCTACTTATCATTGGGAATCTAAAGTTCGAGTCGGTGGCGAGCAATACAAAAATAACAACGTTAAAGGCAACCTTGCCGTAATGTTGTCAGGGCCATTGATCGAAGACGAGCTTGCATTTCGCATCGCTATCGATGGGACAAAAGGTGAAGGATGGCTTAACTATAAACAAGCTAATAATGAATTTGACTATTCACCAGATCTTGATGACTCAGAAAATATCAATGGACGAGCCAAACTACTATGGCAACCCAAGAATATTCCTGGCCTTTCAGCAAAACTAACCTATAACAAACAATCTCATGAAGGCGAATATCTAAATTGGGCAACAGAATACGACGAAGAAACACTCACTCTTGATGCAGCACGACGCAGCCTTATTCGTTTACAAGATTCAACCGTCGAAACGATTGCAGCAGATATAAACTATGAAATCTCCGAAGGAATTACTAATGCGTTACATATTGGTTATTTGATGACAGATGTAAGATTCGATCAGTACCCAAATAACGCTAGAGTGTTTAACGTCATGTCGGATATTGACAATCTTACATTAGAAAACCGTCTACTCTTTGACTCACCTGGCAGCGATTGGCAGGGTGTTGCAGGTCTGTATTACTCAAAAAACAAAACCATGCTTCAAGTTTACCGAATGTTTGATGGCCCTAATGAGACAATTACATCTGCCGCATTCGGTGAAGTAACTTACACCTTAACCCCAAGTCTAAAAGTTGTTGGTGGAGCGAGATTTGAGAACGAGAAAATTGACCGTGAACTCGACTATTTGAATACAACAAACGACTTTAGTCAGGATACTAGTGAAAACATTTTCCTACCAAAGCTAGGACTTATCTACTATCTAAACGATCAAACTACCTTTAACTCGACTATTCGCAAGGGCTACAATGCCGGAGGTGCGTCTGTAAACTGGGATACCAATGCATATTACACTTACGATGAAGAGACTGTCATTGCATACGAAATGGGACTATTAACTCAGTTTGATTCCGGACAACTTAGCGCAAACCTTTTCTACAATGATTACACCGATTATCAAGCCTTTGTCCAAAGTGCATACATTGCCAACATAAATGATGCTAGAACCTATGGCCTAGAACTTGAAGCCAATATGTGGGTTACCAACAGCACGCAACTTCGCGGCTCAGTGGGTTACCTAAAATCAGAAGTGTTAAGTGATGACCAGTCTTTCTCTGGTTCAGAACTACCCAATGCACCTGAAATCAATGTTGCAGCAGGCTTTACACAATACATTGGCGAGAATTTCTCCTTTGGCTCAGATGTCTACTTTGTGGGCGAATACTACTCTGACCTTGCCAATACCGATGAGTATAAAGCAGGCGATTACGTCTCTGTCGATGCGAGAGTACAGTACGTGATTAACGATTTCGTCATCGATGGTTACGTGAAAAACTTAACTGATGAAGAGATTATCTACTTCAACAATAGCGGTAACAGAGCGGCGATTGGTCAAAGCCGAACATTTGGTGTGAGTGGCACTTACCACTTTTAAGTAACAGGCAGCGCTCCATTGCTGGGGCGCTATACCCTTGACACATTCCCATTCGCTTGATCTCGCCTATCTTCAACAAAAACTATAAAGTCTTTCCTAAAATCCGCGACTTATCATCTATGCTGATTCAAGTATTCTAAATATATCCGCTCAATAACGAGCCGAAGTATATGGAGAAAGACGATGTCGATTTACTACTCAGTTCTTGAAGTGACCCCAACCAGTCAAGATTGGATCCCTGCTTATTTGGCAGCATCGAACCGACTCGTCACCAAACACGGTGGTCAGAACATCGCTCGAACTAGCAATCATGAACGGCTAGAAGGCAACGGTGAAAGCCCAGCCTTGCGTATTATTATCCAGTGGCCCTCGCGCCAAGCTGCACTCAACTTTATGCAAGACCCTGAGTATGTGCCTCATCTAGAAGCTCGCACTGCAGGTTCAATCAGCCATCATGCCCTTATCGAAGGCTTGGATGCGCTTGCATAATCCCTACTGCCAATGACTTACAGGAATATCATCATGCAAAAAATTATTGTTGTTACCGGCGCAACTGACGGTATTGGTTTAGAGACAGCAAAAATGTTAGTCGAGCAAGGTCATCATCTTGTGGTTCACGGTCGTAATCCCCAAAAGACCACCGATGTTGTCACCAAACTTCAAGCACTCTCTAACCAAGCAAAAGTCGAGTCAGTCGTAGCCGATCTCTCCAACTTAAAGTCGGTGACTTCGATGGTAAGTGAGCTTGCTGAACGTTTTGGTAAAATTGATGTGCTAATCAATAACGCTGGTGTGTTTAGTACTGGTAACCCCATCACCAACGATGGGCTAGATGTACGCTTTGTGGTCAACACCATTGCGCCATACTACCTTACCAAAGAATTACTCCCTTTGCTTGGCACATCAGGTCGCGTGGTTAATTTATCTTCCGCTGCACAAGCGCCCGTTAACCTCTCAGCTTTAGAGGGTGTACAAACACTTGGTGACGGTGAGGCGTACGCTCAAAGTAAACTCGCCTTAACCATGTGGTCGCGCTCGTTAGGGTTAGCAAACCAAAACAAAGGCCCAATGATTGTTGCCGTTAACCCCAAGTCATTCCTTGGTAGTAAGATGGTAAAAGACGCCTATGGTGTTGCCGGTGGGGATTTAAAGCTAGGAGCCGATATCTTAGTAAGAGCCGCACTATCAACAGAGTTTGACGCCGCACACGGCAAATATTTTGATAACGACATTGAAGCATTTGCTAAGCCACATTCTCAAGCGTTTGATGAAGCGAAGGTAAAGCAAGTCATTAGCGCAATAGAGAATCAAATTGCACAACTTGCATAAACGATCTTTTGCAAAGGACACCCAGCTTAGGCTGGGTGTTTTCATGTCTGCAAGATAGCTCACCACAACCACACACCGATTATCAACACAAACTATAAAGTCATTCCATTTTTACGCTTATTATCAACAAAAGAACCTATTGATACACTCTTTGCATCGAATCGCCATCGATGATGGCACAGTCCAAGTCTCGTTGAGTTGGCACTCTCGCCACTGATGACTTCAACCGGAGAAGCAATATGAACTATGAGGGCAAGGTATATCGACCATGGATTGAGGCTCGAAGTATTCTGATTCAAATAACGTTAGGATGCAGTATTAACACCTGCACTTTCTGTAGCATGTTTGACGATAAGCGATTTAAAGTACGTGACTTAGAGGATGTCTTAAAGGACATCGAACAAGCCAGACGACTTTACCCCCATGTTGAATCAATCTTCTTGATTGACGGCAATGTGATGGCAGCGCGTACCGATTACCTACTGAAAGTGTTAGATAAACTTCGTTCGACATTCCCTGAATGCCAACGTATTTCTCTCTATAGCGGATTAAATGACTTTCGCCGTAAAACGACAGCAGAACTCAAAGAACTCGTTGATGCTGGTCTGAACATGGCTTACTCCGGTTTGGAATCGGGAGATCGCTTAATCTTGGAGCAAATCAAAAAACGCATGTCACCAGAGCAAGCTATCGAAGGCATGGCGATGGCAAAGGAAGCGGGAATTGAAATGTTACTGTCGTTTATTTTCGGTTTGGGTGGTCGTGAGCGCTCTCAAGAGCACATTGTTGCCACAACGGATATTCTTAATATCATGCAGCCTGAACATATTGCGCCAATGGCTCTCGCCGTTCAACCCGGCACTGAAATGGAACGCGATGTACAACAAGGACGCTTTATTATGCCAACGCAAATGCAGGTATTAGAGGAAGAAAAGTACCTATTGGAAAACCTAAATATTGATACTTTTTACTGGGGAGATCACGGCAACAACCTTATTCAACACAAAGGTTACTTGCTGGATTCTCGCAACTGGTTTCTCAACAATGTGAACAGTGCAATTAAGAACAATCCAATGGCACAAGATAACGTTATCCAGACTTATTCTTGGTAAGTCGCGATGAAAATACAAAGCCCTTCAATTGAAGGGCTTTGTTGGTTAGTGGCTATGACTCTTTTTCCCAGTAAGGAGGATTGCCGTAAAACTCAGCAAAATAGTCGATAAATGCACGTACCTTAGGAGCCATTAAACGGGAACTTGGATAAACCGCCCAAATCGCGGCATTAGAAACCAACGGGTACTGGTGTAAAACTTGAACTAGCTTTCCCGAATTCAGCTCCTTGTAGGCACTCCATTTTGAATTAATGGAAATACCCAGACCATCGGTTGTGGCGTCACGCATTGCATCACCATTGTCCACGCGAACAGTGCCTTTTGCTTTAATTGTGATAGCGCCCTCGGGCGTATCAAACACCCAGTTGTCCATCCCCATCAAAAGAATGCAATTGTGCTGAACTAAATCACTGGGATGAGTTGGTTCACCGTACTTGGCAAGATAATCTGGTGAGACACAAACAATTCGAGGATCGTCGGCAATCTTCTTCGCCACTAGGCTTGAATCCTTGAGCTCGGAAATACGAATTGCGATATCAAAACCGCCCTCAACCAAATCCAATACCGAGTCTGAAAAACGTAAATCGACATTGAGATCAGGGTAAGCCTGCAAAAAGGCTTTTAACGCAGGCATCAAATGCATACGCCCAAAAGACGCAGGGGCCGTTACGCGCAGTGTGCCACTTGGGGAAGCCTGGCCCACACCAATCGCGCCTTTCGCTGCATCCACACTAGCCAAAACATCTTCTGCATGGGGCAAAAATGCTTCGCCCTCTTGGGTAAGCGATACTTTGCGAGTCGTCCGGTGAACTAATCGAACACCGAGCCCTTCTTCAAGTTTATTGATATGAGAGCTGGCTACCGCTGGTGATAGACCTAACTCTTGCCCAGCCATACTGATATTGTGCGTTGAGGCCAAACGGACAAATAGTTTTAAATGCTCAATGTTCATAACATTCCTTTCTATGACTCAGTCGCCATTCATACTCAAGCACCTTGAGATTACTTGGGTATATTAAGCATAAATCAAAGCGCAATTACCATACTTGAGACGAAAATAAACCGTGTCTGCGTTCTCATTCCATCTTTGCTTATTGGTCGTCAAATCGAACTTTCGTTTACTAATCTTCTGCGCATATTCGCCGGAACAGAGCATTTTCTGAAATCATAATTTTGTATCAAGAACAAGATAAGTTTGCGACCCCATCATAAGCTTTGTGAAGCCCCTTCAAAGCCGAAAGCGACTCCTTGAAATTACCCCATAAATATTCAACAGAACATCACATAAACCATGACATTTCCACAACTTAAACGCGCAATTATTCAATTGAACACATTGCAGTTAGTTGATATGTCTCACACTTTATAAAACATAACTAAACTTTATAGCTAGCCCTCCTTGATTCAATCGCATGATGTTTGTAACAATTCTAAACAAAAAAACACTCACTAATAA
Source organism: Vibrio panuliri (assembly GCF_009938205.1). Lineage (NCBI taxonomy): Bacteria > Pseudomonadati > Pseudomonadota > Gammaproteobacteria > Vibrionales > Vibrionaceae > Vibrio > Vibrio panuliri. The sequence goes on from NZ_AP019655.1 coordinate 1,408,955, forward strand.
TAATTTCATCAGTAAGCAAAGGTTTTCTATGGACGGCTCTAAATCAGATCATTTACCACCCCCAATTCCCCCTGCGACTGATCACTATTAATACTGCTTAGTCACAATAAAAATGAGTTTAAAGAAGGTCTTACTGCCGATAGCAACGCTAACCGCTATTGCCATTGGTTATGTCTTTTTTGCACCTTTTCCCGCGCCTGATTGTCGCCACTATTCAGGCGAAATGCGCATGGGCGAAGAAGTCACAACGTTCAACTTTTCGCTTGACACAAAGATGGTCAACCTGATGACCACTTTTAACCAGCCTTTACAAGCATTAGGGATGCCTAGTGACATAAGTTATCAATTTCAAATTCTCGCCGTGACGCAAGAAGACAACCTTTGGCGCTATCACCTAAAAGAGCCTCAAAGTGGCTTGCAGCAAGAGCTAGAAATCGCGCCTGATGGCGACCAATATTCAATTCGTTGGGTCAATGACCGAGCAAATAACATCGTTTATAAATGCATGGAATTAGATGATGCAGAACTTTAAGAAAGTAGCTATTGCGGTCAGTGTCTCGTTGGCCGTGACCAGTTGTTCAAGTACTGGAGATTATGGTGGCATTAGTACCACCACTCTGATCGGCTGTGCTGGCGGGATGATCGTTGGTGGTCTTGCAGGTAAAGCTATTGGTGGTAAAGAAGGAACATGGATCGGTGCTGGTGTTGGTGCACTTGTCGGTTGTTCTGTAGGTTATTACTGGGCACAACGCGAAGCAAAACTGGCGGAAGCCGCAGCCAAACAAGACGTTGAAGTCGAATTTGAGCGCATCGGTTCACCAGACGATGACGAAGTCGACAGCATGGTGGTGGTGCAGTCTAAAGCGATTATTGAAGCTGAAGCATCCGGCAATACTGAAAAAATAGAGCAAGTTGTTGGTGACTCTGAGGTCGTTGGTCTCTCTGCCACGGTTAAGGGTGATATCTTCCGTTCTGGGCAAACCAGCATCTCAAGCCGCAAGCACAAGCGCTTCTTTAGCCAGTATGCGGAAACCGTTAAACCAAGCGGTAGCGCCGTATTGATCGTCGGCCATACTGATAATACGGGCTCAGCCAAGGTCAACGCAGATGTGTCGCTAAAACGCGCCAGCAGTGTTGCCCGCGAGTTAATCCGTAACGGCATTCCAAAAGAGAACATCTATATCTACGGTGCAGGTGAGTCGCAACCTATTGCCTCCAACAACTCTGCAAAAGGCCGTGCTGAAAACCGACGCATCGAAGTGGTGACCTTAGATAATAAACCAGAGTACGTGACCAACTACGTTCGCTACAAAGCAACGGAGCCAAGCTACGCGAAACTCAGAACCACCGATAACATCGCTAAGCGCAGTAAAACCGTTAGCCAACAAGTGGCGAAAGGCCAAGCGACGTCGACACAAAGTACAGCAGCCATGCATGACGTGATCGATAAAAACAATCGTCGTAGCAGCAATAGCCGCTCTTTTGTTGACTTTGGTGGTGAAGCGTATCGTGGTACGGATGAGAATCTGTTCGTCTACATTGGCGCGCGTGAAAGCAACAGTTTCTCCATTATCGGCCAAGCAGTTGCTAATACGCTGGAAGAATCATCCTGCGTTTATGATGAGCCAAGTGTCACGACTCCAGTGTTCAAAATCAGTGACGATACACGCCGTACCACTGACTACTTACCCGGTATGAACCGCACCGCTTGGGGTGGCGAAGTCAATGATCATCTGGTCGCACTGGCTCCACTGGCGGTTGACCGTAGCACACTAGAAGCAACAGAAAGCCCATCTATTTATGTTTATGAGGATTACGCTTCGAATAAGAAAGTGAAGCCTCAAAAAACACTCAAAGCCGTTGATGTCAACATCTACAACGGTTCTGAAGGCGTTATCTACAGAGCATTCGTGCAAGACAAAAATTACCCAATCAAATGTATCGACATCGCAGTAGACAAAAAACACAACCAAGGTGTGTTTAGTGCGTTCGCGGGCAAAATCTACTATCAAGGTCCTAAAGGCTTGATGATTGCAGACTACAAACCAGGAAAAATCAAATCATGAGTGAACTAACAACTTGGCTATTACTCAACCGCATGCTTGTGGCGGGTATCAGCTCAATTATTGTTGCTATCGTTGTTTACCTAAGCAATCGCGATATCATCAATCTATATTTAAAAGCGATGTACTACCGTCTGCCATTAATTGGTAAAAACGCACGCCTATCAAAAAGACTGGGGCTTGATGATCAGCGTTGGTTTAACTCAGAACGCGAAGTCTGCAACAGCTTTCTACCTTTTTACGACCAGTATAATGCAGACGAGTACCACTACGAGCAATCAAGCCGCTACCTAAACAAAGTCGGCGATACCGGTATTTCGCCAATGAAATGGTATACCTGGCTTGGTCTATCAATCATGGTACTCATCGAAGCGGCTGGTTTTGCTTATGTTCTAGCCGGCTTCACCATTCAAGACGGCAGTGAGTCAATTCAAATCCAAGCCGCTGTTGGTATTGCCCTATTGATCAGTGTGCTGTTGGTTGGCTTTACCCACGCAATGGGTGGTGAACTTTACCGCAACCAACAAATCGGTAAAGTACGTCTGCATTGGAACCATGATCCACAAAAACCAGGTGTGATTGCTCCAGATCTTAACATCGGCTTGAAATCAAAAACCAATGCGCTTGATGATAACCAGCCAAGCTGGCGTCAAATGGCAAACCGTTTAGCGAAAGCAAACGCTGGTTTTACTAAATCTTGGACAATGAGCATCGTTACAGTTGTGTTCATTTCTATCGTCGCAGTAGGTGCTACCTACGTGCGTGGTCAAGTTCTTGAAAAACTGGCGATCGAAGAGATCAGCGGTCATGAACAAGAAGGCATGGGTAGCCCATTTGATGTGCAAGACCCATTCGCTGAAAGCGCACCAGCAGAACTCACTGCTTACAATGACGAGGCGGAAGATAAAGCGTTTAGAGATGCAATTAATGCTCACAAACGTGGCGGCTGGATGACGTTTATCATGCTAGCGGTTATTTTTGCCGCGATGCAAGCATACAGTATCTACCTTGGTTTCAAGTCGACCTTCTCGGGTAAAGAATCACCAGCAGCGTACGATGCAACGTATAAGTTCTCTAACGTCAATGCGTACATTGAGTACTACGCAGCGCAGCAAGCTAACGTTGAGCGCGTGGCTCAAAGTGTGCTTTCACACTTACAAAGCAAAATCGCAATTAACGCACAAAGAAGTGCTGGCGAACAACATGTTATTTACGCAGCAAATAATCCTTCAAGCCGCAACTTCTTGAACTACTACAAGTTACGTGCTTTGAAGAACGCCGAAACACCGGAGTTGATTAAAACTCAATATCCAGAGTATCAGCCAGCACAACAAGCTGCGCCGCAAATGGCACCACAACCAGCACCTCAGCCAATGATGCAGCCAGCTGCGCAACCAGCGGTAGAGCCAGCGTACCAACCTGCACCTCAACCAGTTCCTCAACCGGAAATGGCACCAACGGCAGAATCGTTCCTAAGCGACGTTGATATTATCAATAAAGTGAAAAACAACGATCTTGACGGCTTAACTGACGAGCAAATTGTTGCTGCGCTTAAAGCCATCAGCAATGAACCTAAGCCAGAAACGGCAGAAGAACGCCTTGCTCGCCTGCAAAAGCAAGCGATGACGTCATAAAAAGAGAGAATCATGAAAAAAGTAACATTAGCCGTATGCGCAGCGCTGGCACTTGTGAGTCAAATCGCGAATGCCGCGACACTGCGTAACGACGTACCAAGCTGTACCAATGACGTACCCGCAGAATACTACCAGCTACCGAACGAGCGCGAACTGGTTATTCTGGTTGATAAAACAATGGCTCACTCGCTGGATCAAGGTATCAAGTCTGAGTTGTACCAGAGCGTGAAACGCTTTATTCAACCAGGTGACAAGGTACAACTGGTCGAGTTTTCGTCATTCGCACAAGACAGTTACACCAAAGTGGCATTTAATGGTCAGCTTGATACCCAGCTAAGCGATGATCATCGCAGCCAGATCAAGAAGTCAGTGCTAAAGTCACTAGATAAGTGTCTGGATAAGCAGCATAACTTTATGCTGAACAAAGTGGGCATTTCGCTAAAAGCCGCGTTTCAACCGCAAGAGAAGCCAACCAACACCGAGCTAATTGGTACGTTGAGTGACATCAGCAACCAAGTGCTAACGCACTCAACAGCCAAACGTAAAGTCGTGCTTCTAATCAGCGACATGTTGGAAAATTCAGACATTACTTCGTTCTACAAGAACAACCAGACTCGCGTGATCAATCCGCAACAAGAGCTGGACCGCGTCTCAACGTCACAAATGTTTGCCAACTTCAATCAGGCGGATATTTACGTTATCGGTACGGGTGTCATTCCGGGCAACCAACAATACATCTCAGCGCAGAAGATGAACAAGTTGGAGTCTTTCTGGAAAGATTACTTTAAGCAAAGTAATGCCACCCTGCGCGGCTTTGGTAAGCCAATGCTACTTGGTGACATACGTTAATTTCTCTCATTCTAAGGGGCAACGTAATTTGCCCCTTTTTTCTATTCAAATAGGGACATAACATGAAACATTGCCAAAGCACGATATTTCATGGCGATAAATTCTGTGCTGACTGTGGAGAAGCACTCAGCAGCGTGCCAAAAAAACACAGCGTAGAAGATGTCTGCCCAGACATTTTCGATGAAGTTAGGCAGTACTACAAAGAAGCCGAAGCAAAAACTGGCCGAGTTCTTGAGTCGAGACTTTATAAACGCTTCTCTAAAAACTCTTCACGAAACCTCGAATACTCATATTGGTGGATCAAGCTAGAAACCAACCAAGGGGAGATAATCGAAACCTCGATTTCAGCCGAACACAAATACACCGCATCCATTGGTCGTGGCGATATTCTTACGCTCTATTACCCAACGACTATGAATCTGTTATACAAAAAAAGCCGCGATGCGAAAAGGTTTGTTAAAGATGACCAAGCGGCACCCTGCGTCGTTGTTCATGGTGATGACGGGCAGTGCTATACGGTTGAAAATCTCTACCCAAGCCCGCATAAAAAAACGGCTTGGCTGTGGATTGTCGCCGGTATTTTATCTGCCATTCCACTATTTAGTTCACGCTCGGGATCTGAGGCTGCTTGGGTGGTAAGCATCGCCGTCGCATCCATCGTTCTGTTTCTGGAACTTAAACGAAATAAAAAGAAATTTGCTTTCGCCACTGCGCAATATGAAGCGTTAAACGCATCATTCAACAAGCTATTAAAAGTGACCAAATATCAATTGGGTTACAACAATATTGAGCGACCTAAGCAATCTTCAGATGTGATTTGCATTCAGTGTAATACGCGCTTACCTGAGAACAGCGGATACTGCATATGCTGTGGTAACCAAAGTGCGGTGCAAGAGCCACCAGCGATCACCGAGCAACATGGCTCAAGTGCTGAGTTTGGCGCGATTGGCTCACTAGAACCTACTCTTGAAGCAAGCCATACCCTTCACGAAGTGGCACAACGTGAGCATGCACAAGTCGCATCCGCGCCAACCTCGGTTTCTGTAAGCGATATTCAACGACGACTCGACGAAATATACTCTTACCACTCTCAAGGCCAATATACCCATTACTATGCGTTGAGTGGCGCACGTCATTGGACATTAACCAATGAGTTTATCTTGGCTCGAGTTCAATCTAAATCGGTCAATACTGATGTCTCTGATGTCACTCGTCACACAACAACGACGACCGAAACCAAACATTATCGTGGCAACAACTATCAATATTCTACCTATGACACGCAACACTCTAGTTACCGTAATCGCTCATCAACGTTGAAAGGCAAGGTAATTCTCGAGTACGTATCGGGCAAAACGGCAACATTTACTCTTTCTGAAGATATCTTAGGTGACGTTGATGTGGGGGATTGGTTAGCAATTGCCGATAGCTACCTTGAGCGCGAAGATAACTACCACTATTACTTTGAATATGCTTACAACATTTCCAAAGATAAAGAGTACAACGATCGATCATTCGCCAACTACTCTGATGTACAAGGAACTAACGCTTGGTGGGGATGGAACTTGCTGTTTTTCATCGCCAGCATTGCGGGGATGTTCGCCAATTCAGAGGCTCTGCTCTCAATCAGTGTCATTGGTGCCATCTTGTTTAACGTTGTTGCCCTATGTAGACGAATCACTTCATCAAGCAAGAATAAACGTCAGCGCAAAACGCTACTCAAACCGCTGCAAGCTAAGGTCTCTGAATTCAAAGAGTCCCTGCAACAGTTGAAAAAACAACTCAATGTTCTTGGCTAAGCCGCTCAAGCCAGCGATGCAATATCGCTGGCTCACTTCTATCATCGTAACTCTTCAACCACGAGATCAATAAACCGACGAACTTTAGTCGACATATGTTTGCGGCTTGGGTACACCAAACACATCTCTATTTTGTGTTCGGGGAGATCGCTAAACAGCTCGACCAGTTGACCGTTTCTTAATCCATCAATGACCAACGACTCTGGCAAGCGACATATCCCTTGCCCTAGGATACACAAACTCAACTCCATCTCAGGGCTGTTGGTAGTCAGTACCCCCGTCACATCCACTTTAAGAAGTGAGCCATCACTATCAACATAGCTCCATACATACGGCTGTTTGTGATTGCTATAACATAGTAACTTATGACGTGTTAACTCTGAAGGATGCTTGGGCATACCAAACTGCTGAATGTAATCAGGAGACGCCACAGTGCGCGTGCACGAGCGTTGTACCAAGCGGCTAATCAAAGTGGAATCCTCCGCACTAGCAGTAGAACGCAACACCACGTCATAGCCCTCTCCAATTAAGTCGACTTTATGGTCACTCGCATACACCTCGACTTTTACTTTCGGATACAACTGCATATATTTCGCCAACACCGGGCTAAGTTGATCAGCGCCGAAATTGACCGGACAACTGATCTTAAGTACGCCTTTTGGTTCTTCTTGCTTACCACTTATCGCTTGTTCAAGCTCTTGAGCACTCTCTATCAATTGTTTGCTTTGAGAAAAGTAGTGTTGCCCTTCTGGAGTCAAACTTAGCGTGCGAGTGGTTCGGTGGAGCAATCGAACCCCTAATCTGTCTTCGAGCTTATTGATCTCCTTGCTGATGAACGAGGTGGAATGCCCAGTGACATTGGCAGCATTGGTAAAACTGCCCTGCTCAACCACGGTGGTAAAAATCACCATGCCATCGAGTAAATTCGTTGAAGAAATCATCAATACCCATCCAATTAAGAGTCATATGGAAATAATAATTACACATTTACCCTATTAATCAAAATATGGAACAAAACTAAACTAGTCTCATCAACCGAATTGAGGAACGAACAATGAAAGTATTAGCATTTGGCGCAAGCAACAACGCAAATTCAATCAACCAGCAGCTTGCTCACTACGCAGCAAAGCAAGTCCCGAATGCGGAAGTGACTATGTTGGATATTGACCAACTAGAAATGCCTATCTTTAGCGATGCACGTGAAAAAGAGCTGGGTCAACCAGAACAAGCGAAGCAGTTCTTTAACGCCATTGGTGATGCTGACTTGATCGTGATTTCCTTTGCTGAGCATAACGGTTCATACACCGCAGCATACAAAAACCTATTCGACTGGACTTCTCGTATCGACATGAAAGTATTCCAAGGTAAACCAGTGATTATGCTCGCCACTTCACCGGGTCCTGGCGGTGCAGGCAGTGTATTAGCAGCGGCATCTGGCTCAGCGCCTTATTTCGCCGCCGATGTTAAAGCCAGCATCTCACTACCAAGCTTTTACGACAATTTCGATATGGAAGCGGGTCAAGTGACATCTGAGGAGTTTAACCGTCAGTTGCTTGATGCTATCGAAACATTGTAAGAACACACTAACTGCCTATCGACTGAATCAGCCAGTGACGTCAACGTCGCTGGCTTTTTTGTCTATCTAAGTAAAAGATATTTGGGGAAACTTTTCTTACTCACTACGATATAGAGGCGAAAGATAATAATAAAAGCGATGCAAATAATGGTATTTAGGTCGCTATTAAGCCCCAACCGTGACAATGCGACAAACAAGGAGCAACCGATAATCACCGGTGTGGCATAAAACTCGGTATTGTTAAACATGGTCGGGCGATTCACGATAATGTCCCGTACTACCCCACCAAATACCGCTGTGATTGTTCCCATAGTGATCGCAACGTATGCAGCGTAGTCTTGGTGAATCATCTTCTTCGTGACCAAAATAGAAAAAATAGAAATGCCAATCGCGTCCAAGACTAAAATCAGTTTCTCTGCTTTAAGCTTTCGCAACTGCGGAGCGATGAAGAACCCCACCAATGAGCTGATCAATGCCGCCCAAAAGTAAGATGGGTATTGAATCCAGAAAACTTGCTCTGTCGATAAAATGACATCACGCACTGTTCCACCGCCGAGTGCAGTCACCCAACCGAGCACCAGTATGCTGATAATGTCTTTCCCTTTGTTGACCTCACTGATCACCGCACTCAATGCAAATGCACAAATACATATAATTTCAATAACATGCACAAACATAAATGACCTCAACCAAAATAATAAAGGCCAGCTGCAAGACAGTTGGCCTTTGAACTCATCTATCGAGGTAAAGAGTCGCTAAGCTAAAAACTCACTTAGCGTCCACTATGATCAAACGATCTTGCGTCCTCTTCACTGCAATGAGTCGAGCCATTTTTCTCCAGGAACTCAATTGCACGTTTAAAATCTTCTATCAAGAGATTCGCCAAGTCGATGGTTAGACCTTGTTTAGCCAAAATACGCTGTACAACAATATGTTCTGCGTTTGCAGGTAAGCTGTAAGCTGGTACTAGCCAACCTCGAGTACGCAAGCGATCAGCAACGTCATACAAGCTATAATCGACTTTTACGCCTGGTTTTAAACGCCAAGAGATCGCCGGAATACCTTGCTCTCGATTGCCATCGAACAAGAACTCAAACAACTCGAGTTTGCTTAGCTCTTGAACGAGATACTCACAGACATCGTAAGAGGCGGAGTGGATACGTCGATAACCTTCAAAGCCGAGACGAAGAAAGTTATAGTACTGTGCAATAATCTGACCCGCTGGACGAGAGAAGTTCAGAGCAAAGGTCGGCATATCGCCACCAAGATAATTGACATGGAACACCAAACCTTCAGGCAGATCTTCGCTACTACGCCAAATGATCCAGCCCACACCAACTGGTGATAGTCCAAATTTATGTCCTGATGTGCTAATTGATTTGACCCGTTCTAAACGAAAATCCCATGGTTCAATCTCTGGTGCACAGAAAGGAGCAAGCATGGCGCCACTGGCGCCATCCACATGGATATCGATCGAGATACCAGTTTGGCGTTGATACTCATCCAATGCGTCAGCGAGCGGTTTTACTTGCTCATACAAACCGGTGAATGTTTGACCAAAGGTAGGGACAACCATAATGGTATTCTCATCCACCATCGACAACATATCTTCAGCAGTCAGACAGTAATGATCTTCTGCCATTTCCATTTGACGCATTTCTACGCCCCAATAGCGTGCGAATTTCTCCCAACATACTTGCACAGGACCACACACCATATTTGGTTTTTCAATCGACAAACCCTGTTCATGGCGTCTTGCAAACCAACGCCATAGCGCCGCTAGACCACCCAGCATACAAGCTTCACTAGAGCCGGTGGTTGAAGTGCCTACTGTGGTCGTAGAATCTGGCGCATTCCATAAATCGGCCAGCATATGTACACAACGTCCCTCAATTGCTGCAGATTGTGGATACTCATCTTTATCGATCATGTTTTTATCGATAGAGAGATCCATCAGCTTATGAACTTCTTCCTCTTCCCAAGTTTGACAGAATGTCGCTAAGTTTTGACGCGCATTGCCATCCAAATAAAGTTCATCACGAATCATCTGATAGATGACTGCAGGTGACTGTTCTTGTTGGGGTAACTTAGTAGCAGCCGCAACATTACGAATACTCTCAGAACCAAAAATTGGATCGTTGTTTCGAGTTACATCATGAAGTGCCATTGTTATTTTCCTACCTTAGTGTTGCTGACTAGCAAACAAATTCCAGCCCATTGTTTGAGCAATTTGTTTGATCATTTGTTGGCCGCGCACGCTATTGCCAAATGCGTCTAAGCGTGGTGAGAATGCTGCTAATGCCCCGACATTCGGAATCACTGTCAGCAGACCGCCGCCGACCCCACTTTTACTAGGAAGGCCTACATCATACGCCCAGTCACCGGACGTATCATAAAGCCCCTCCATCATCATCTCAGCCAGAATGTGGGGAATATTCTCTGGTTGGATAAGCTGTTTTCCGGAGCAAGGATTCTGGCCGCCATTGGCCAAGGTTGCCCCAACTTTGGCAAGCTCAAGAGCATTAAATAGCGTCGAGCATTGACGTGTATACACATCGCACGCTTGCATTGGTTCTGAGTAAATGCAGCCCGATGATTCAAGCAACAATGCAATCGCTCGATTATGTGAGTTGGTGGTTTGCTCGGATTGGTTTACCGCTTGTGACAACTCAATCTGGCTATCAGCTAGCTGAGATTGAAAGGCTAAGATTTGCTGCCAACGGTCTTCACAATCACTGGCATTGACCATACTCACTGTGGCTATCGCCCCCGCATTAACCAGCGGTGTCAAAGGCTTGCCTTGGTGAAGCTCTAGCGCCAGAACGGAGTTAAACGGCATCCCTGTTGGCTCAGCGCCAACTTGGCTGTGCAACGCTTCGGCCCCGCTCTGCTCTAACACCAAGGCTAACGTCATTACTTTTGAAATCGATTCGATAGCAAACTTGTACTCCGCATCTTGCAGCATCAATATTTCGCCGGTAACAGAGACAAATGCTAACCCCGCTAGATCGGAAGGTACGGACGCGAGGTACGGGATGTAGGAGGCATTTTCTCCCTGACAATTATTGGCACTATCGTCCAACGCTTGCTGCATAACCTCAGCCAACTGTACAGTCATCACAGATGCTGACTCAGCGGTAATTTCTGATAATTGAGAAACGTATGACATGGTTTTCCCCTCTCGCTTATGAGTTCAATGTGTGAGTCACTTTGTTGGATGGGTTAATGACACCAGGGTGTACATCCTCAAGTTCCCATGTGAACGGCGCAAAGTCTGTCACGGCTGGATCTTTCCAGTGAGGTTTGCGAGCTTTGTAGATAGCAAAAGGCACTGAGACAAAAACAATGGTTAACGCCACCAAGATGCCAACGTAGGCTTCTGGGCTACCCACTGCAATTTGGCTTGGTGGAATAAATGAGAATACGAAGGCAATCATTGAGCCGATAAAGCCAAGACCAGCGATCATCCACATACCAGTGTTGCCGCCAGGAATACGATAAGGACGAGGACGGTTTGGTTGTGTATAACGAAGGTGAATCGCCGCTGCAAACATCAGCAAGTACATCACGAGATAGAGCACCACTGTTAACTGACTTAGGATCTGGTATGCCGCTTGCACTGAAGGTAGCACCACAAATACGGTAGAGATCATTGTGACTAGCAGCGCTTGCGCCATCATGATGTGTGTCGCCATGCCGTGTTTGTTGGTGTATTGCCAAAAGCGAGGAAGGTAACCGCCTTTTGCCACAACAAGTAGACCCGATGAAGGACCTGCGACCCAACCAACGACCATCGCCAAAACACCAAGGGCAAGACAGCTTGCCATAATTGGCGCAGCCCAACTAATACCCGCCCACGCGAACATTTGGTCATAAGCAACCAGCAAACTTTGCGTCAAACTGATGTCTTGTTGTGGAATTACAAAGGCGATTGCCAGCGTACCTAAGACAAACACACTCACGGTTCCAACTGCCGCTATCATGATGGCAAGTGGGTAGTTACGTGCCGCGTTATCCACCTCTTTAACATGGAGTGCGTTCATTTCCATACCGGCGTAAAACAAGAAGATACTCGCCGCAAGGACCACGTTATGAAAGTTGGAGAAATCTGGAATCACTTTGCTCCATGACATTTCAATTTGAGGAGCAAGACCAGAGAAGAAGAGATAAGAGAAACCCAAGATAATAAGCACTACGCCAGGAATGACGGTACCAATCAAGCCACCCCATTTCGCCACTTTGGCGAAAGCATCAGTACCACGCAAGGCAATGACGGTCGCGAGCCAGTATATTGCTAACACAATAGTCAGGACGAAGAATTTATTTTGCGCCAAAGCTTGGTCCCAAGATTGATCGGGGCCGACAAACGCAAGAGAAACAGAACCAAAGGTCAATGCAGTTGGGAACCAAACGGTCACCTCAATCCACAACATAAACATTGCGACCAAAGCCAAACGAGGACCAAAAGCCTCGCCAACCCAGCGGAACACACCGCCTTTTTCCGACCAACCAGTCGCCAGTTCAGCCGCGACCAGAGAAACGGGAATCAGAAATACAATTGCAGCAAAGATATAATAGAAAATTGAACTTAAACCATATTCAGCTTCTGCTGGCAGGCCCCTTAAGCTCACCACTGCAACGATGTTAAGCATTGCAAGGGCAAAGATACTAATTCGCCCATTTGGCGTTTTTTCGGTATTAGCCATAATAACCAACCTTATATTTACAGGGTAAAAATCAAGTGGGTTAGGTACTACGAGTGGGCGTATAACCGTCTGATTTGGCGTGTTATATGGAGACAGGAGAAACCTAATGTGTGGAAAGTACCACCACGATGACGGGCTGCATAGCTAGCAAAAATAGCATTTAATGTTGCATATCTACACGTTGTCTCGATGATGATTTCATGAGATTAACTAAAAACGAGTAGCTACGTCATTTTACTCTGCTCTCTTACAAGCGAAATAAGGGGGTAATGATTAACTCGTCACACCCAGTTAAAAGCTGGCAAAATCAGGTTCGAGGTCGGAACTCACGTCTTACAACCTACACAACCTCGCTTCCAATAACTAAGCTAGGCAATAGCGCGAGTGGAATGTCTGTTTCTTAAACACAAATATCAGAGCAAGGTTAGATTTTTAGCTCAGCACGGATTGCGCATTGATTCACTCCCCTTAGGGGAGTATCTATACCCAAGTGATCATTATGATGTTTAGACCACGCAAGTATTCACGCTTTACTCTTTTGGGAGCTGCTATTGGAACACATTAACCAACTACTTGAAGCCATGTCGCCACTACTGGATCAATACGGCTATCTTGCACTTATCGTCAGTATATTTCTCGAAGGCATCGGGGTTCCCATGCCCGGTCAATCACTGATGATCGCAGCCTCTATTCTGGCCTCAAGAGGGGTAATGAATCTTTCTATGGTGATGGGAGTCTCTTGGCTGGCGTGCTTTTTCGGTAATACCTGCGGCTACTTGCTAGGTTATCACTTTGAAACTTGGCTCGATAAAAAGGGTTATATTTCGGGTGACAAATTTCTAAAATTACAGTCCGCTATTCAGAAATACGGTCCCGCTTGCTTGATCATTAGCCGATTTATCGAAGGAATGAAACAGTTTATGCCATTGGCTTGCGGTATCGCCAAAATGCCTAAAAGAGAGTTTCTCATCGGCAACGCTGTTGCTTCTACAATATGGGTTGCAGTATTTAGTTTGCTGACCAATTTTGCTTTTGCTCACCTACACCAGCTCGCCACTTTCTATACCAACAACCAAATCCTAGTGTGGATGATTGTCGCGGTTTTACTCACTTTACTTATTGGTATCCTACTTCATCGTCGCAAGCGCAAGGCATCGACACCCAAATAGCCTCAAGAGACAAAATTTAGCGCCGCGAGATCCTTACATCATGCCCTAATTGGCAAAGCATTTTGGCTGAACCAGGCACCTCAATGCCACTTGGTATAAATAAAAGAGCATAAAAAGCAGTAGTAGATGTGCGTTCTGGGGGTACAGGAGCGGGCGACTATCGACTACTACTTTCTATGCTCTCTTTATGATGCTATTGTCCCCTAGTATAAGGAAAAGAAACAGTGAGCACTTTTTTTCCAAGTCATTCCTCATTTTGCTGCATTTGGTTAATTATCAACCACAAACCGTGCTGTTTGCCCAATTTAAGGAACAGAATCGAGAAAACATTGCTCTATTTTGAAGGGTGACGTTGATGTCTGATTTAAACCTACTCCGTTATTATGCTCGTCTGACACCGCTGGGGTCGGATCAAGATATTAAGATCGCACTCGCTGATGTAGCCAATACTCTATTTACCAGCACTCGGCACGCACGAAATTTACTTGGCGACATGCACAAACTTGATTGGTTAAGCTGGACTCCTAAAGTTGGGCGTAATCAACGCTCTACACTACGGCTTAAGATTGAGTTAAAAGAGTTAAAAATCCAGCTTGCAACCAAACGCATCGAACAGGGCAAGTACGAAAAAGCGTTATCAATTTTAGATAATGACGAACGCGCCTTTGGTCTTTTACTCCAGTCGACCTCTGGTGCCTCTTTTCGTGAAGGACGGCTGCATATTCAGTTAACCTATAAGCGCCCGTTCGAACAATTGGTTCCCCACCAACGACACCGCTCAAGTGAGCGCTATTTGATCCGCCAAATCTATTGCTGTTTGGTCAGTTGTGACTTCGAAGGACGACTAGAACCACAGCTTGCTCATCACTGGCAACAGGATGAACAAGCGCAACAATGGACTTTTTATTTAAGACCGGGGCTCACCTTTCACAACGGCACCGCCATCAATGCTCACACCATTGCTGAGTTGTTTACACGCTTACTAGAACTGGAACACTATCATCCTGATCTCGACCACTTAGTCGATATTTCAGCCCCCATGGACAATAAAGTGGTGTTTACACTTTCTCAGCCAGATCAAGGCTTTGCTGGTCTTTTATCCGGGATTAAGTTTTCCATCCAGCCACTCTCACAATTGCAAGAAAACTATCAAGGTCCGGTGGTAGGAAGTGGGGTCTTTGAAGTTATAGAACATTCCAACACTAGGCTCTGCCTACAAGCTTTTGAGCAATATTACGCATGCCGCGCGCTGACCGACTTAGTCACGATTTGGCAATTAGACGAAAAAGAACTCAAACAGAAGCAGATTGAAACCAACCAATCAAGCAGTCAAAGTCATCATGCTTGTCACTACTATCTAACCTCTGAAGGGGACAATACAGCGGAAGCAGTGCAACATACTAGAATCGAAGATGGTTGTATGTTTTTACTGTTTAATCAACGCAGTAGTAGGCCACTCGACACTTTACAGCAGCGTTACCTATCGAGCGTGATTACGCCAGAAAGCACTTACCGCCATTTGCAACAAGAGCGAAAGACGTTTGGTAGTGAAAATGCTTACAACTTGCTACCACAGTGGCATAAAGTCATACGCCCGATTGCCGAACCCTGCTCATTGCCAAGTAAAATCAGCATTGCTGTCTACGATTACAACTCGTTAATCAACTGCGCCTATGCTGTTGCTGAGCAACTTAAACTATTGGGCATTGAGGTTGTCGTGAACATTTACTCGTTTAGAGAGTTGAATCAACGCTCGGAAAGACACCAGTTGCTTGAAGACTTGATTGTTCACAATATTAACCTTGATGACAATCGCCACTCATCAGCATTTGGCAGCCTATTTCATAACCCAATTTTACAAGCCAGTATTGGTGACAAGGCGCAAGCTTGGTTGTCTGAGTCACTCAAACATTTACGCGCTAATACCCCACTCGAGCATTATTTAGATGCCCTTGAGCCCATCGCATCATCATTGATTAATCAGTATCTGTTGTTGCCCATTTTCCACCATAGACAAACCTTGCGTTTCCACGGCGTTTTAAAAGATGTCGCTCTAACAAACTGGGGTTGGCCGGACATTCGTAACGTTTGGTCAGCCGACTAATTCAACGCTTAATTTGCATATTTATTTCAAGTCCATCACTGTTATTAAATCCATGACGTGATGGACTTTTCCTTTCCATTGCTCATTTCAACACCGCCACCATCCGAGCATTTTTTAACCCCTCGTCAACCCCTACCATAATGCGATCTGGATCAAATCATTAGAATTCTAATTACCATTGTTTCATTAACGATTTAATTCACCCAGCCAAGCCTATTCTCACGGGGGTTTAATTGACCTCAAAAAGCAAAAAAACAGCTTAAATAAGGACTTAAATAGGCATGTAGACTATATCATTTCGCTAAAGTTACATTTCTCAATAGTTTGAACTCTAATAAATATTTAGGTAACCTTATAGCGTACTTTTGAGAAAGGATATCGAAATGAAACTAAAATTCGCGGCTCTGTTGGTCGCTGGATTAGTGTCTGCACATGCGTCTGCTGACGAATGTGGCAAAGTCACCATCGCTGAAATGAACTGGAATTCTGCAAGTTTAATCGCCAATCTAGATCAGTTTATTCTCAACGAAGGATATGGTTGTGAAGCAGAACTCGTCCCGGGTGATACGATGCCAACTGGCGCATCCATGATCGAGAAGAGTCAACCAGATATCGCTCCTGAGATGTGGACCAATGCTCTTAAAGAATCCCTTGACCGTGGTGTCGCAGAAAAACGCTTACGCTATGCGGGTAAGGCGTTAGTCGAAGGTGGTGAAGAAGGTTTTTGGGTACCGAAGTACATGGTTGAAAAATACCCTGAGCTAGCCACTATCGAAGGTGTCAAAAAACACGTCAGCCTTTTCCCTCATCCTGAAGATTCAGAAACGAGCGCATTCTATAGCTGCCCAGCGGGTTGGAACTGTCAAATCAGCGCAGGCAATCTTTTCAAAGCAATGGATCTTGATGCAGCGGGCTTCACTATCGTTGATCCAGGTTCAAGTGCGGGATTATCTGGCTCTATCGCCAAAGCGTTTGCCCGTGAAGAAGCATGGTTTGGTTACTACTGGGCACCAACGGCCATTTTGGGTAAATACGAAATGGTGAAAGTGGACTTTGGTTCTGGCGTCGATAAAGATCAATACCTCAACTGCATCAGCAAAGAAGAGTGTGATTCGCCAAAACCGACTATGTACCCACCATCACCTGTTAGCACTGTCGTAACTGAAGATTTTGCTACGCGCGTACCTGTTGTTCAGGATTACCTCAATAAACGTGGCTTCACCAATGACCAAATGAACCAACTGCTTGCATGGATGGAAGATAACCAAGCAAGTGGCGAAGACGCCATGTTCCACTTCTTAGAAACCTACCCTGACACATGGAAGCAATGGCTACCAAAAGAGGTTGCTGACAAAGTCGCGCAAGCACTTTAAGCCCTCGACTAACCCAATACAGACTTAACACTCACATCTGTAGTTCTGAAGCGGCACCTGCCGCTTCAGTATTGATAAGGAACTTAACATGTCTGACAACAGCTGGCTCAGCGAATTTCCGCAAATGGAACGCGCCGATCTACGAGCCATTCGTAAAACACTTGATGGGGCGTACCGCGACTTTTCTCGCGAGTATGGAGACCTAATAGAATCCATTTTTGACCCACTTCTCTCTTTTCTGGTTTGGTTTGAAAAGCTGCTCCTCTCCACACCTTGGTTTATTGTTTTAGCAGCCTGTTGTGCTCTGGTTTACGCCGCAAGTCGCTCTTGGAAGTTGGTGGTAGGCTGTGCTGTATCACTGCTACTGATCGGCTACTTTGGCATGTGGGATGACACCATGCGCACACTCAGCATCATCACTGTCTGTACCATGCTCGCCATTGTGCTCGGTATCCCTATTGGTATTGCTATGGCTCGTTCAAACCGAGTTCAATCCGTGGTTACACCAATGCTCGATATCATGCAAACCATGCCTGCTTTCGTCTACCTGATTCCGGTTGTAATGCTGTTAGGTATCGGCAAGATCCCAGGTCTTATCGCGGTGGTCATTTACGCGATTCCACCCGTAATTCGCTTAACGAACCTAGGGATTCGCCTAGTCGACAAAGAAGTACTCGAGGCTGCCACCGCTTTTGGAGCCAGCAAGAAACAGCGCCTATTTGGCGTGCAACTACCACTTGCAATGCCCACGATAATGGCCGGGATCAACCAAACCATTATGATGGCACTCTCGATGGTCGTTATCGCTTCGATGATCGGTGTAAAAGGCTTAGGCCAACCCGTACTAAAATCGATCACCAACCAGTACTTCACTTTGGGTCTACTCAATGGCTTTGCCATTGTCGCACTGGCCATCTTGTTTGACCGAGCTTCACAAGCCTATGCCAAACGAACTCAAGCGCATTTAGGAGATCTAAAGCATGACTAAACCATTAATTGAGATCACCGGTCTGTACAAGGTGTTTGGTCGAGCACCTAAAAGTGTGATGGAGCAGGTTAAACGCGGTGACAGCAAAGAGCAGGTACTGGCTGAAACAGGTCATACTGTCGGCTTAAAAGATATCAACTTGAACATTAATCAAGGTGAAATCTTCGTGATTATGGGGCTTTCAGGCTCTGGTAAATCGACTCTTATTCGTCACTTTAACCGCTTAATAGACCCCACTGAGGGGAAAATCATGGTGGAAGGCATCGACGTTATGCAGCTTTCCAACCAAGAGTTGGAAGAGTTTCGTCGTCATAAAATGTCGATGGTTTTCCAGCGTTTTGGCCTGCTTCCCCATCGCACCGTGATTGACAACGTATCATATGGCCTAGAAATCCAAGGTATTGAGAAAACGGAGCGCTATCAACGTGCCCAAAATTGGCTCGATACCGTTGGATTGAAAGGCTATGAAAAGCAATATCCTGCCCAGTTGTCGGGCGGCCAGCAGCAACGTGTGGGACTCGCCCGCGCACTCGCCACCGATGCAGAAATATTGCTGATGGATGAAGCCTTCTCCGCGCTTGATCCACTTATTCGCAGTGAAATGCAAGACCAGTTAATCGAGCTTCAAGAAAAGCTCCACAAAACCATTATCTTTATTACGCACGACCTAGACGAAGCACTACGCATTGGCGATCGCATCGCGATCTTAAAAGATGGTGTTTTGGTTCAGCAAGGGACACCAGATGAAATCTTACTCACCCCTGCCGACGATTATGTAGAGGCCTTTGTTAAAGATGTAAACCGTGCACGGGCGTTGACCGTTGAAACGGTCATGCAGCCACCAGCATTGCGCATTACCGCCTCAACACTCGAAGAGGCGTTGCTGCAGATGAAGAAATCCAAGCACGACTACGGTTATCACGTCACCGAAGATGGCTATCAAGGTTTGGTTACCCAAGAAAGCCTGATTGACGCGGTCCAAGACCCTGACAGTGATGATTGGTGTGAAGAAATGTACGAGTCAGTACCGGTTGTTTCTCCGGATACCGCAATTGAAGAAGTACTGACTGAAACGATCTCTTCTGACTACTCACTTCCGGTTGTAGACGAAGAAGGTAACTTGCAAGGGGAACTAGAGCGTAGTGCTGTCGCCGAAATTTTCTCTGAATCAAATGGTGATGACTCCAATCCCGCCCAAGAGGATCCGGACACACCAAAAGATCCCAATGACCCCAAGCTAGACAAAGTTAGCTAAGCGAGTCCAAATTTAACATGAATCCCTCAACCGCCGTTGAGGGATTCTTTTATCGAGGCGCATGGGCTAAAAAGGCATCGGTCAATCGTTGGAATAAGAAGTCGACGCTAGGCCGTTCAGTCATATGATTGAACAAACTAGTATGCACGTTAGCTTCGATCTGAGCGGGATAGTGACAAATTCGATTGCAGACAATGACGGGCTCGACGATGCGCTCTACGTCCGCATCAATGATGATACAAGCCTGCGATAACACCACTCTCCCACCATCTTTTTTCAGCAGCACTCGCTGCGCAGTTCCCACGATCTTCTGCCCATTGATATTGAGATTGTAATCACCATCACAATAGGAATTTGGCGTCGCATGAACGTCGACATTGATGCCCAATGTTCTAAAAAACTCACTGAGTATATTGCATAGCTGCATATACGCGGTTTTTATGTCGTAGGGCTTGTCATCACTGCATGTATAAATATGGGATAAGTTAATGATCCCCGGCAACTGAGGGACTGGCGCACCGCCTGTTTTGCGTGCTGTCAGTTGCCAGCCTAGCTCTGATAACGTATCAACAAGCTCTTCACTAACCGCCCATTTCTTACCAGCTGGTAAGACTAGAGTCGGCTGCTTTGCTTGCCAAAGTAACAACACTTGCTCAAGTTGGTTGCTCTTCACCTGCTCAATGAGTTGATGCTCTTTATCAAACAGTGCTTGTGCTTCGATCGCCGCAAACCGGATAATTTTGTTTTTCGTTGCCATATTGCACCTTTGTTTTGTGTTTGATAATAACTTTAGACATTCAGCAGGCAATAAAAGCGGGAAGAATTTAGATCGACTTACAATTTCAACCAGCGCCAATATATACAGAACAGATATTAACCACTAAACTTATGAAACAACAGTGAATTAGTCTAACGTCGAGGCTCTCTCCCTTATTCATAACTCTTAAAGTAATCTGTTAAGTCATCACGTAGTACTGCCTTGCAATAACAAGAGTTCGAGAGATTCTGACTATCTGACATCACTAACACAACCCGTTGAAATTGTTTTTTGGGAGAACAGGATGTCATCAAAGAGCATTGAAAATATCATCTTCGATATCGGCAACGTTATCGTTCGTTGGTCACCCGGCGAAATCATTCGTCTTACGTTTGGAGATTCGCCTCGTGCGACAAGCCTGACCAAGCAAATCTTTCAATCAACGATTTGGCAAGCCGCCAATCGTGGTGAGTTAAGTGAAGAGCAAGTCAAGGTTGCGCTGCAAAAAGAGTTTGGTCTCTCCTCAGTTCAAGCTGAAAAACTCGGTTACTACGTCAAACATACTCAGCTTGAGCTGTATGGTTCTGTTGACTTAATCAAGCAAGTTAAAGAGTCAGGTTATAAAGTTTATGCCCTGTCGGACAATGTCCACGAGATCGTTGATTACCTCAAACAGCAATACGACTTCTGGTCTCTGTTCGACGGAGTAGTGATCTCTGCTGATGTTGGCTTTCTTAAACCTAGCCAAGAGATCTACCTTTCTTTGTTAGAACAATACCAGTTGAATGCTGAGTCATGTTTGTTTATTGACGATATGGCGTACAACGTCGAAGGCGCGCAAAATGTTGGTATGTCAGCACTGCAGTTTGAGAATGCAGAACAATGCGAACAGGATCTTAAGCGTCTAGGTATATTGAGCGACGAAGAGTAGAGCCCCTCTCCTCATTATACTCTTGAGGCAAAAATAACGCTTTACCTCAACTTAGGTTGAGGTTTTATCATGCCTATTCATTCAATACGCATAGACAAAGATCTCACTGATGACTGACAACACCTTAAACGTATACGAGCCTATCGAGCAATACCTCGCAGCACTCGAAGTGCCGCAAAATTTAACGGGCCTTGCTCAAGTTAACTACATGATCCAAAAACATCTTTCGATGTTCGCCTTCAGTAGTATCAACGTAATGCTTGAACGGGAACTTCCGCTAGATATTGCCGACATTGTCGATCGCATCGTGGTAAGAAAACAAGGTGGCTACTGTTTTGAACACAACAAGCTAATGCAAGTGGCGCTAGCGCACCTTGGCTATCAAGTGCGCCCAATTCTCGCTCGTGTCTTGCTCGATGGGAATGAGTATAATCGCCGCTCACACCGACTCACCTTACTCACACTCAATTCTCAAGAGTATGCTGTGGACGTCGGGTTCGGTATTGGTACCCCAAGAGAAGCCTTACCACTCACAAGCCAACATTATCAATGGTCGCAAACTCACTGTCGCCTTTGTGCCATTCAAGGGCAAGATTATCGCGTCGAACAGTTGATACTCGATAACTGGCAAACCATGTATCGCTTTGATCTCAGTGAGACAACAGAGGCCGACTGCGATGCTAGCCATTTCTACACCCATAAGTTTCCTCAGAGCAACTTCGTCAACAATCTCGTTGTCTCTTCCATCGACAAAGATAAACGGCTATTGGTTAAGCGGTTGGAGCTTTTCGAGTACGATGAACACCAAGGTAGCGAAACTTGCTCACCTATCCGATCTAGCGAGCATCTGTTCCAAGTTATCGTTCACGATATGGGGCTCAACTTTACCAGCGAAGAGATCGAAGAAATATTTGAACATCAGCAATTAAAAGCAAAATCGTAACACTCAGCGTCACAAGACAACGGCTCATAGACAAATTGGTGTTTCGCTTCGATTATGGATACCCTATCCCAAGTACTCTCAAGATACGGTGAAAAGTGAGCGTCACTTGGGGTAAGTTCATCATTTAATTAGATAGTTATAGGGACAACCATGCCAGACTTAAAACCAACTCCTACTTTGGCTGATTTCCAACATTACGTTAGCCAACTGGAAATCGAGCGAGGGTTTGCTGACCAGCCACCACTCGAAAAATGTTTGCTTTTAGGCGAAGAGATTGGCGAGTTGTTCAAAGCAATACGCAAAGCCCAAGGCATTGCTATTGACCCACAATCTAAAGTTGGTGACATTGGCGATGAACTTGCCGACATTTTTATTTATCTTTGCTCTATTGCCAATCGCTACGATATCGACTTAGAGCAAGCTTTTCTAACCAAAGAAGAAAAAAACAAGCAACGTCGTTGGCAATAGCCAGCGATTACACGGCATTGCTTCGCTTGAACCAATTGCTCTGAACCTATACATACCTTATGAACTTAGCTTTATTCGATTTTGACGGCACCATCACCAACCAAGATGCGTTTACCAAGTTTCTATTTTACGCGACACCCAAGTCGCGTACGTTAGCAGGGTTTATCATCGCATCACCGGTAATTGGGTTGTATAAACTCGGCTTACTACCCGCACGTTATACTCGCCCTATTCTTGCCAAAGTTGCTTTTTGGCACCGTTCGGTTGAGCAAGTCGACGCGCTTGCCAGCAAATTTGTTAGCGAGTATTTACCAACAGTACTAAGACCCGAAGCCATAGCAGCACTCAATTGGCATAAACAGCAAGGAGATAGGATTTACCTTATCTCTGCTTCTCTCAATCCTTACCTCGATATTTGGGGTCAACAACAAGGTATTGAAGTGATATGCAGTCGATTAGCGATAAAAAAAGGCCGTTATACCGGCAGTTATGTGGATGGTGACTGTAGCTTAGACAATAAAGTTCGTTTACTCAAAAAACGCTTAGTGAGCCAGCAAATTACTCTTAATCAGTTTGACAAAATATACGCCTACGGTGATACCTATGAAGATATCCCAATGTTAGAACTTGCCGATGAAAAGATGTTCAATTGGCAAAAAGTCACCAACACTGAGCAGATACAACAGCGATTAGCCAAGTAACTCATTGCTCACAATCTACTGAGAGGCGCTATGAATAACCTATTCTCCTGTATTCCTCCATTTCTCGACCACGAGCAGTTTCGCGACATTGTTAAAACCGATCAGATTCGAATCGAACGCATTGTCTCTTATGGTCAAAGTTCTCCGGAGCAAGGTTGGTATGAGCAAGATGAAAATGAATGGGTGATGGTATTAACTGGCTTCGGCATTATCGAATATGACAATGGAGAACGCTTCGAGCTCAAACAAGGCGACTATCTCAATATTGCCGCTCATCAAAAACATCGTGTCACGGCAACATCAGACAAAGAGCCGACCGTTTGGCTAGCCGTATTTTACCCAGATTAGCGGCACAATTACCCGCATAACACCAAAAGGTGAATACGTTACGTCTGTCGCATATGGATAGAAGTATGTTGTTAATAATCATTAAATTAGACAGACTTTGAGCTATTAAACTGACAGAGGTATCGTTATGAAACGTAAGGCTTTAGTGGCTTCTAGCTTGGTGTTCGTTGCATTAGTCATGGTGCTCACTAAACCAAACTCTGAAGGCTTGCAATTGCCTGACTGCGACGTTACCCCCATTGTTGATACCGAAGTCAGTTTTATTGTCGATAAAGATGTGCTTAACGCGAACAGCAAAGAAGCCGTTAAACGCTACTTTACACAATCACTTCATCACTCTAACTTAGTCCTGAAAAACTCCTGCATCCCTATGACTCGCTCTTTAGGGAGCATCACATACGTAGAACTAAACAAAAGTAACCTTGAAAGTCTCTACGCTTTACATAAACAGTTGGAAGTAAATCTAGGCATTGATGATCTCGATAGCTCTTACCCTGCGCCAAATCAGATATATGGGTTGGTTTTGCCTAAAACGATAGCGGACATTGCCGATCTTACTGGGCAGGTTGAAGTTAACTTAAGCCGCAAATTCTTTACCATCACGTTTGATAACGGCATCGATTTAATAGAGCATGAACTTGGGCATCTATCTTGGGCGCAACATAAAGACGGGCACCCACATAATCTTGGTAAATGGCTAGAATCGGTCATTCTTCCCCAATACCACCACTTATTGAAACCTTATGCCCGAGCTTTTAAGTGTGGCACTAGCGGAACCATCATGAGCTACGAAGACAATATTTTACCAGTCTACTCTAGCCCAAATATCTTCAATCAAGGTCAACGCTGTGGTGATCCAGAGAACGGGGACAATGCTAGAGCAGTTACCGAACACGCTCACCGTATCGCGGAAGAGATGGAAAACTATACTGTCGATAAAGGGTAATTGACCCGACTAGATTCACAGCAAAGTTCTTCTAGAGTTAGTGCGATGTTTATCGAAAGTCATCCTCATAGCAATTGACTTTGAAAAACTTAGCAGACCGACGCATTTGAATTTAAGCCAATGATTTGCAGTGATTTTTCATTCAATTTGATAAGAGAGTCCTAAATTTTCAAGTCAAAATAAGTCCCTATCATTCACCTGTTACCCGACATGATACGGATCAATTTCGCATTCATAAGCCAAGTTAATATTTCCTCAGTTTGTATTAAAATTAGACTGAAGGAAAAAACATGAACATGTTTAAAATCCCTGAGAGCATCTACTTTGGTGAGAATGCTATGGATGCTCTCAAAACCCTACAAGGTCGTAAAGCGGTCATCGTCACCGGTGGTAGTTCAATGAAAAAGTTTGGCTTTATTGCCCAAACACAAGAACTCCTTGGTGCAGCAGGTATTGATTCGATTGTTTTTGATGGCGTAGAACCAAACCCATCGGTTCAAACCGTCGTCAAAGGTGCTCAAGCCATGCGTGACTTTGAACCAGATTGGATCATTGCAATCGGTGGTGGTTCGGCTTTAGATGCGGCGAAAATTATGTGGTGTTTCTATGAGCACCCACAATTGGGCTTTGAGGATATTATCCCTGTTGGTTCAATGCCAGCACTGCGTAACAAAGCTAAGTTTGTCGCGATTCCATCGACCAGCGGTACCGCTTCTGAGATCACCGCATTTTCAGTGATCACTGATATGGAAAACCATATTAAGTACCCAATTGTATCGGCGCATATCGTGCCAGATGTCGCAATCATTGACCCAGCGCTGCCTGCAAAAATGCCGCCACATATTACTGCAAACACCGGTATGGATGTGATGGCGCATGCTTTAGAGGCGTTTGTTTCTACAGTGGCAAACGACTACTCCGATCCACTCGCCATGCGTGCCGTTAAGTTAGTGTTTGAAAACATTGAAACCGCCTACAAGCAAGGCGACGATATGGCTGCTCGTGACAACATGCACAATGCCTCAACGCTGGCAGGCATGGCTTTCTCTAACGTTTCATTAGGCTTAGTGCATTCACTCGCGCATAAAATCGGTGGCGAGTTTGCGGTAACTCACGGCTTAGCGAACGCTATCTTGATGCCTTATATCATTGAGTACAATAAGCAATCGACTGATAAATATGCAGAAATCGAACGCTATCTTGGCATTGACGCGATTGAAAACGAGCTGCGCGCTCTTAACGCTAAGCTCGATATTCCATTGACGTTCAAAGATGTGACTGAAGTTGATATTAAAGAGGAAGAGTTCCTTGCAGTACTCGATCGCATGAGCCAAAACGCCTTCGACGACCCATGTACACTAACCAACCCGGGAACACCAACACCTGCTGACGTTAAAGAAATCTATCGCCGCGCATACTTTGGTGAATAACCGCCAGGCATTTCCATAACTTACTACCCTCATGTAGTAACCATTGCCCCGCTTCGCGGGGCCTTTTTTTTTGATCCGCGAGATTGTGGTCTTATTGACTATTCTTGACGCATCAATGCTACTGCCAATCCAGAGCCAATAAAAGTTAACCCTCCACCAATGTTAAGAGCAGAGACAACTCGTGGTTTTTGCTTAAACCAGTGTGCTAATTGAGAAGAAAATACACCCATCAGGCTAAATCCTACCGCCGTCAGCAGCGCGAACCACACCCCATAAACGACCATTTGCACAGTTACGGAACCAAGCTGAGGGTTAACAAACTGAGGAATAAACGCAAGGACAAATAGCCCAGGCTTAGGATTTAGCGCGGCGGAAAGGAAACCAGTGGTAAATATCGTTTTAAGTGATTGCGGCTCGGCTTGTTCAAGGCTAAACAAGCTTTTTGAGCGCAGAACTTTCACCCCAAGCCAAATCAAATACGCAGCACCGACTAACTTGACAATATAGAATGCGATTTCAGAGGTTTGAATCAACAACGTTAAACCAAATGTTGCCGCAAAAACGTGAAGCAAAATACCACTACCAGAAGAGCACCCCGATACCCAAGCCGCCAATTTACCTTGGCTCAATCCACGTGCAATCGCCAAAAGATTATCAGGCCCTGGAGATATCACTAACAATAAGCAGGCTAAGGTATAAGGAATAAAAATATCCAATGGAAACATGATGACTCCCTGTCGTTAATATGAAATGACACCAATAACCCTACCTGAGACTTAGCTGTAAATACGAGCCATTATTGACCAAATTTTCCACTATCTAACACATAATCTGTGTCACTTTTGCAAATCGCTAAAAAAGAAAAAGCCAGAGATAGCGACCTCTGGCTTTCGTTATTTTATCTCGTTAATCGATGATTAGTAGTTAGTCATATGCACGGGTTCGTGCTCGCTATCGGTCTGGAAGTACACATCTACTTTCTTACCGTTCACTTTATAGTAAGTGTTGGTCACTGTGCCCATCATCTCTCCACGTCCTTTCCACAAAGGTTTGCTTTGAAGCAGTTTACGTACATCTGATTCAGCCGTATTCACCGATGCGTTCGCCATAAATTTTGACGCGGCATCTTGGCGAGCAAGAGAGTGCGCAGCGAATGCCTCATCAACAAAGTCAGCCGTTTCACCGTAAATCGAATGGTTCGCGTGCGCTTTGTAGTCACCTTCGCTGTAGTTCACTTTACCGCCATATGTGTTCTCAATGTTCATCGCTGGTTTGTTTGCCGATGCAACCGTGTAAGTAAAGAACGCCGTGTACTCTGGGTATTTATCGAACACCGATTTAATGCCTTGGTAGCTTTCCTCGTTGTACACATCCCAGCTAAGGTAAAATGATGGCGTCGCTGTATCACTTAAGATCTCTCCGCCGTCCTTTTCACGCAACGTACCTTGGTCAGCCATGGTGTTCATCGTCATCACCTGAGCACCTTTGGTCACACCACCATAAGGGATAAGACCTGCCCAAGTTTGAATTAGACGGGTTTTACCATCAGTATCCGTGTGCTTAAGCATTAGCAGACCCGTGTAGTTAACGCCCATATAGTCAAAGTTCGATGCCGCCCAAGCTTTATCACCCACTGCCGCGACAGCCATTGAGGTACATTTTGCTGGCGCAGATGCATCATGGGCTGGTTTCTCTGCCTGTAAGAAACCCATACCACCGTTACGCTGAGATTCTAAGATGGCTTCATCAGACATCGCAACCGCTAACAATAGATTAGGGTTCTTGTTAAGTTCATCGGCAAGACCACGGATATAGGCAGCAGATTCCGGACTCGCTTTCTCTAGCTTAGTGAATACTTGTTGCTTATCGAATGACTGAGATAAAGACTCCGCGCTTAAGCCCGGCAACATCACACCTAGAGTATCGCTGAAGCGCTTGATTGCACTCTCAACTTGATCGCCAGCGACCTCACCAACATGTTTACCAAGCTCATACGTAGAGCCGGTAAACTGTACCTCACCAATTTGATCGGTGTGTTGGATAAGTTCTGCATTAGCATTGAGCGCAATAGCAGAAAGTAACGAAGCTAGAAGAGTCTTTTTCATAGTGTCCTCACGGGATATATCTTTAAACTGAGTTCATCATAAGAAAGACGCTATATCTAAGCATTACAACGGTGTTTAGTAATCGCTAGCAAAGCATTTTGATTGCCAGCGCAAAGCGATAAATGATGGCTTTAAGCCATAAAAAAAGCGCGTCACCTATTTGCAGTCACGCGCTTTATCTTATGGATTGAATTGTATTTGGACTTAACTGGCCGTCACGCCGTTAGCTTCAACCGTGTTGCGGCGCTTAATCACAAAGCGCAGACGTAGCAACATCAGAATGGCGGCGACAGTTAAGCCGGTGAGAATCCCCACCCAAAAACCTTTCTCGCCCATTGCGGGTACAACGTAATCGGTTAGACCGAGCACGACACCCATTGGCAGCGCCAAGCCCCAGTATGACGCAATCGCTAAGAACATCGGAATTTTCGTATCTTTATAGCCACGCAACGCGCCATTGGCTGAAGTTTGCAGCGCGTCACTAAACTGGTACATCGCAGTAAAAACCAGCAAGGTTGCAGCGGTTGCGCTAATTGCGGGATCCGTCGTATATAAACGAATAATCCACTCAGGGAAGAGCAAGAAAATCGTCACTGAAATCAGCGACACCATCGCCGCAACTAAAATGCCGATTTTACTGCGTTCAATCGCACTCTGTTCCTCACGTTCACCCAGTGAATGACCAACACGAATCGTGATACCAAATGAGATACTCATTGGAATCACGTAAGTCAGACTTGAGATATTCAACGCAATCTGCGCAGCCGCAACGTTCTCAGCGCCAATACGACCAATTAACAGAGCGATTACCGCAAAAATGCTGCCACAAACCGCGATATTCATACCAATCGGCAGACCCAATTTGAGCAGATTAAACATCTCTTTAGCGCGGGGTTTTACATCAGCAAATGAGATAATTTTCTTGTAGTGATGATGTCCACGAATGTATGAATAAAGCAAGCCTGACATCACCCAGTAGACCAAACTGGTTGCCCAACCACAGCCAACCGCACCAAGCTCTGGGAAGCCCAGTTTGCCGTAAATAAGTACGTAGTTGACTGGAATATTGAGCAGTAACCCAATCACCGAGATAACCATTGGTACCTTGGTATTGTTCATTCCTTCGCAAAAGCCATTTAAGGTATAGAACAGCGCAATCCCTGGCACTCCAAAAGCGAGAGCAAAAGCATAGTCACTCGCAATAGGGATGATATCAGAAGCAACACCAATCCATTCGAGAATCGGTTTGGCACTCAGCAAGTAGCTGATCAGCAACACGCTAGAGAGCAGCGCAAGCCAAACCATCTGAAAAAACTCAACCGAAATACTGGGAAAATCACGAGCGCCTCGGTGATAAGCCACCACGGGAGTCAGCGCCATAATTATGCCGCGCAGCAATAGTAAAACCGGGATCCAAAGACTACCACCCAGTGCTATCGCCGCAAGATCAGCAGGGCTTACTTGGCCCGCCATAGTGGTATCAACAAACCCCATCGCTTGAGTGGCGATTTGCGTCAAAATAATAGGAATCGACAGATGCATCAAAGCACCCGATTCACGAGTAAAGCGAGAGAAAGGACTTAATGTCGTTTGCATGGTATTTCACAAACACCAATATAAATGCACCAATGATGGCAGGATAGCGGGTGTGCATTTTAGGGTGTGCCCATCGGGCGGCGATAATATAAACAGCTTGCTAAAATCGGTCAAGCATCACGTTTATGATCAAAATCCAATAACATCATGAAAGTGAAACGATTGCTAAAAACACATAAGGTTGACATCAAGAAATAGTTGTTATTTTTTGCTTCGTTCTCAGTCAATGTTGGTATAGCATGCGCAGCCCAATTATTTACGAGCATAACCACTGTGGGAATTATTCCTTCAAACGCCCTCTATACCGACCTTTCAGGTTACTATGATTTGATGTGTGCCGACATCGATTACAAAGCGCAAAGTCACTACGTCAGCCGTCTGCATCAACTATTTGGCAATCAAGGTAAAAAGCACCTTGATCTCGCGTGCGGAACAGGCCCACACATCCGTCACTTTATCGATTTTGGTTATCAAAGCAGTGGGCTTGATCTCAACCAACCAATGCTTGACCTTGCTAAAGTTCGCTGTCCTGAAGCGGATTTTATCTTGCACAATATGTGCGATTTCACCGTCGAGCAGCCACTTGATTTGATTACCTGCTTTCTTTATTCCATCCACTACAGCGATGGTATTGAAAACCTGAAGAAGTGTATCGAAGCCGCCCATGCCGCTTTGGCACAAGGTGGTATGCTCTGTTTTAACTCGGTCAATTGCGACAAAATCGACAACCGTTCCTTCGTTCGCCACAGCGCTAATCATGAAGGCAGTGAGTTTACCTTCAGTTCCGGTTGGAAATACTGCGGTGAAGGAGAACGCCAGTTCTTAACCCTTAGCATCGAAAAACAGTCTGAAACTGAAAAACAGCTTTGGAATGATGAGCACCCAATGGTGGCAGTGAATTATCAAGAGCTAACAGCGTTACTTGAGCCCTATTTTAAAGTGCACATTTTCCAACATGACTATGAAAAGATTCTCCCTTGGGATGGTCAAGCAGGAAACGCGTTCTTCGCTTGCGTAAAACGTGACTAACCAACTTCTCAACTTGGCTCTCAACGCTTTTCTTAAGAGCCAAGTTTTATTCTCCCCGAGCCGATACCAATCAGCTTACCGTAGACAATGGCTTTCGTGCCACCAGCAAGCCAACGCGCTGCTTTCTTAATGTTAAAGCTACTCTTTTGATGCTTGAAAGAGTCCCAAAGTCGTAGCAGGGATGCTCTTCTATTTGGCTAAAGCCTGCTTGTGCGAGCTGTTCTCGCCAAAAACGTGCCGAGTGAAAGCAAACCCCAACACCCGCTGTATTGGCACCGAGTTTCTCTGTGAGTGGCGCTAGAATCTGGCTAGATGTAAGATGGAAAATCAACTGACTGGGAAGATCCTCGCTCAAAGCCCCCTCATAAAAGTTCTCAAAAATCATGATAATACCGCCGGGAGCCAACGAACGATAAGCATCGTGCAGCGCTCGCTGTTGTAAAGCGCAGGTGTCGCGATACCCGCTAGTAACGAAATGATGCAACACCCAATTAAACTGCACCGCATTCAATCCACTGGGTAGCGCAATGTTTTGGAAAGGAGATTGAATAACCTGCTTGCGTCGATTGGGTAGGTTTTTTTCTGCCAATGTTTTTTCCGGCTCCACAACCACCGCCGATGCATTTGGGTAATGGTACAAAAGTTTATCAGCGTATTTACCGTTACCACCTCCCACATCTAACAACCTAAAAGGCGACTGAGAAATTTGGAACTTAGCCAACGCTTGTTTTACCAGTTCAAACATCATGTCATCCACGTACTCTGTATCAAATGCTTGAGTTTGCTGGCTAGAAAGCAATTTTACCGAATCTGTCATGTGATCATCCAAGCCGACGTTAATGGGTTTAGCTTTTTTAACGCATAATCCACACCAGCATAGATAATCTTATTTTTCATTCGTTTATCAACCGAACATTTTCAACTCGCAAATTCAGAACCATTCTGAGAAGCAATTTATGGTTTGACTCTAAGTCCACCGCAGTGGTCAATTGCCTAATGGCAAGAAAAAACACAAATTGGAGCCAAGATAATTGATAATGATTCAAATTCTTTTTTGATAAATCGCTCTTTAAACCTTGTTACCAATCTAATTCCTCTATATAAAAGACCAGAATATAAAAATAACGAATAAGTTTAGTAACAAAAACGTTGTTTTTAGTTGCTTGCTATAGGAAAAAGTATGAATTATCTATCTAAATTGAAAGTAAAGACTCGCCTCGCTATAGGCTTCGGTACTTTGGTTTCGCTGATGATGCTACTAACGGTGTTAGGTATTCAGAAAGTTAACTATATCGACTCCACTTTAGCCGAAGTCACCGATGTAAACTCAGTCAAACAGCGCTATGCCATCAACTATCGAGGCAGTGTTCACGATAGAGCGATTGCCATTCGAGATGTTGCGATTGCCCGCAGCAATGCCGAAGTAAACACACTGGTCAATGAAATTCAGCAACTTAAAGAGTTTTACGATCAGTCAGAGCAAGGCATGCAGAAAATGTTGGCTAGCGGTGTGATGTTTACAAAGCAGGAGCTTGATATTCTGCATAAAATTGATGATATCAAACGTTCAACACTGCCACTCATCGATCAAATTATCGCCGACAAAAAACAAGGTAAGCCCGTCAATGACAGCGTACTTGATAAAGCTCGCCCTGCCTTTATTACTTGGCTAAATCACATCAACCAATTTATTGATTATCAAGAAAAGCTCAACCAAGAGTTGACCCCACAAGCTCGTGAAATGGCAGGCGGATTCCAAAACCTAATGCTCATTCTCAGTGCTATCGCGTTAGTGATTTCTGTGATTGTTGGTGTCGCCATTGAACGCAGTTTTCGTCGTTCTCTAGGCGGTGAACCGCATGATGCACAGCAGGCGATCCAAATGATGGCAGAGGGCGATTTAACTCAACGTCAAGAAAGCAGCTTTTCTGGCAGTATTCTTGATTCACTATCTGCGATGTCAGGGAAATTGATCAACATTGTCGGCAATATTCGCGGGGCTTCCAACATGTTGGCGGAGCAAGTGAAAGAAGTGTCTACCGGGTCTAGTCAAGTACTCGCAACAGCTCAAGATCAAGCCATGTTGACTGAGAGTATGGTGACTAAATTAGATGGTATGCGCACCAGTATTGATGAAATCGCTCATATCGTGAACCTCTCTGAACAAAACTCCGTCGCGACATCTGAGCATGCCGTTGAAGGACGTCAATTGATTGTTTCAGTGGCTGACCAAATGGAAAAAGTCACCAACGCAGTAAACGGCACTGTGGTTCAAGTTAAGCAACTCGAAGCAAAGACCCAAGATATCAGTGGTATCGTCAATATGATCAGTGAAATTTCTGATCAAACGAATTTGCTTGCATTAAACGCTGCTATTGAAGCTGCGCGTGCCGGTGAATCGGGGCGCGGATTTGCCGTGGTGGCTGATGAGGTTCGCAACCTTGCTCAACGCACGGGGGCGGCGACCACACAAATTGAAACCCTACTTAAAGAGGTTCAAGCCCAAACCGTGGCAAGCGTTACTGCAATGGAAAATACCCAACCGCAAGTTGAAGAGTGCCAGCAGAACACCTCTGCTGCGAGTGACCTTCTTGTTGGTATTGAGCAACAAGCGCAAGATACATTAAGCCGCGTACGCGATATCGTAGTCGCGACTCAAGAGCAAGTTGAGGTAGTCAGTGAAGTGGTTACCGCGATGGATCAAATCTCAACCATGTCACGCAGTTCAGTCGAACTAATGACGAACAATGAAGTCGCGGGTCAAAAGCTAAATGAGCTATCTGTGCACCTAGAACAAGAAGTGGCCTACTTTAAGATCTAAGCATCACTTATACTCAAGTAACCTCAAGATGTTTGGTTCAGCGAGAATGACTTGGTTTGTAGGCAAGGCAACGAGTTGAAGGTCTAGTGGTTCTAAACCAAAAATCGTTAACGATGCATACGAACCAAGGAAACTCGCCCTTCGGGAGCTCGTCACTGGCCCGATTTCTACGTCAAACTACTTGAAAATAGGTGGCTATTTCACGTCGTAGTTTTCCTTGAACTTGAGCCAGTGACAAGGCTCTGAATCCTGCATCTTGAAGTCACTTGAGTATAATGTAAGCCCTCACTTCGGTGAGGGCTTTTTAGTATCAAGCGTTAGTGTTGCTCAGTGGCCAGTTCACACACCCGTTTTTGCACCAAAGGTGGTGCTGGCTCATAGTGACTGAGAGACATATTAAAACTGCCCTCTCCACCAGTTATCGAGCGTAAGCGGCGCGAATAGTCTTGCAGTTCATTAAGAGGAGATTTTGCCCTCAACAGAGTGAAATTACTGTCTATCGGCTCCGTCCCTTCTATCAATCCCCGGTTGCCTGATAAGTCACCAGACACGTCACCAACGTTCACCGTTGGGATAGACAATTCCATCTGCACGATAGGCTCCAAAACAATGGGATCAGCATTTTTGATCGCATTGAGAAAAGCTTTCTTACCCGCGATAACAAACGCAATCTCTTTTGAGTCCACGGAATGATATTTACCATCGTAAACCGTCACTTCGACATCCTTAATTGGATTACCCGAAATCGCCCCTTCCTCGAGGGCTTGAACAATCCCCTTCTCCACCGCAGGAATAAGCGCAGTAGGTATAGAACCACCGACAACTTTATTGATGAACTGGAATCCCGCCCCTCGCTCTAGTGGTCGCACTCTCAGTTGTACCTCACCAAATTGCCCAGCTCCACCACTCTGTTTTTTGTGGCGATAGTGCCCTTCCGCGGGTTTGGTTACCGTCTCAAAGTACTCCACGCTTGGCTCGCTGGTTTCCACCTCCAACTTGTAGACATTCGCCATTTTCTCTAATGCAATTTTGAGGTGAAACTCACCTTGCCCGCTTAAGATCGTTTCATTGGTGCGTGAGCGATGCTCAACCCGCAACGAAGGATCTTCACTGACAATTTTATTCAACACATCACCCAGCTTTTGCTCATCTCCACGTTTCATTGGGCGTAAACACAATGAATACATTGGGTTAGGGAAATTGAGTGTTTTAAGTGCCACGCCATCTTCATCATGTGAGTCATGCACGATAGAGTCAAATTCAAGCTCATCGACTTTAGCTAGCACGCAGAAGTCTCCCGCTAAAGCCTTGGTGATTTCGGTACGCACCTTACCTTGCAGTTGATAAAGGTGACCGACTTTAAATGCTTTATTACTCTCACCAATATAGAGCTGGCTACCTACATGGATCTCTCCTTGATAGACCCGCAAATATGCCAATTTACCCATGTAAGGGTCGACGCTGATTTTGTACACATGGGCCACACTATGCTCTAAGGTCTCACAATTGACCTTAATCATCTTGCCATTTTTCTCTAATAACGGAGGATTCCCCTCGTTAGGCATCGGCATAATTTCCGTCAATGTTCTCAGCAGTAATTCAACACCCGCCCCCGTTTGTGCCGACACAAAGCAAATTGGCACCACATGTTCGGTTCTAAGCGCTTCCTCAAACGGGTCATGCAACTGCTCAGGCGTCAGTTCTGATCCCTGTTCAAGGTAGAGTTCCATTAACTCTTCATCCACTTCTATCACTTGATCAATCAAGGTTTCATGTGCCGCTTCTACACTTGAAATGAGCGTATCTTGCTCGGTTTGAGGTTCAAAGTAACAATCGACAACACTTTTCCCGTCCGCTGAAGGTAAGTTAATCGGCAGACAGTTGTCACCGAAATGCTCAACGATGTTCTCCATTAAGGCTTCAAGTTGACTGCCATGATTGTCGAGTTTATTGATGATGATCATCTGACACATATGTCGCTCTTTGGCAAACGCAAAAATACGCTCAGAGGTTTGATTTATCGGTGCTTGTGGGTCGATGATGAGTGCGGTGGTTTCTACCGCAGGAAATACGCTGAGCGTACGTCCTAGCAGTTCATTTTGTCCGGGAGTATCAATGATATTAAGACGGTGTTGATTCCAACTGAGCGCGACTGGCGTCGCTTCGATACTGTGTTGGTACTGAATAGATTGGTCATCAAAATCGGTAACGGTATCCCCTTTTTCTACGCATCCTAAATGGGTGGTTGTCTGGCAGGTATAAAGCAGCTTCTCAATTAAGGTTGTTTTACCAGTTCCCGTTTGGCCGACAAAGGCGATGTTGCGGATCTTATTGATAGGCATAGGGCCTCCTTGCAAATGACACGTTGAACACGATTGGCTGATTAGCGCCATCGGTTCCAAGTTAAACCTGATTTCAGGTAACAAACGGCATTAAGTGGGCGGGATTACCGCCCTATCGTCTGCCATGTCATTTTTCGGATCACCCCATGCATATCACCACCATGACTGAAGGTTTATGACTCCTCATCTAAGCATGGCTCAATATTTCACCAATTAATGTGATTAATTTCATTCTATCCGCGAGAGGAAGGCAGCCATTGCCAAGAATGATACATTGATAGGATCTCGGTTAGATGTTCTCGTTTTTGAGAAGAGCAAAAACGAAAAAAGCCCACCAAATGGTGGGCTGGTCGTTGATACCAAAAAAGTCGGTGAAAAGGCTGGTATCAGTTGTACATCTCGCAAGACGCGACCAAAGATACCCGAGTAATCTCTAGGCTAACGGGTAACAATAACAACATCGGTATTCCTTTGAGCGACTAACATTGACTTGGGGGGGAAACAAAGATGGCCGCTCGGCGTTGTTGCGTTGGCCCAAGCATCACTGAGTCTTGGGCATCTGAGCATCAGTTAAAAGCACGTGCCAAAGTGCCTAATCCAGAATATCGATAGACCTTAGCACGATTGCAAACAAAAGCAGACTCACCCGCAACAAGGGTGATTTCTTCACTACCACCACTTAGTGTTGCTTGACCTTCAATACAGAAAATAATCTCTGCACCACGCACATATTGCACTTTCGCCTTGGCATCGAGCGTCATGATCTCAAAACCGAAATCATCAACTGGGATCGGATAACCGAGCTTATTTCCGCTGCTAAACGGTGCCAGCTTGATGTGGTCAGCTGAAATTGAGTGGAACTGAGTATTGGCGATAAGCTCTGCCACATCCATGTACTTCGGCGTCAAACCTGCACGCAGCACGTTGTCAGAGTTCGCCATTATTTCCAAGCCAGTACCTTTTACATACGCATGCGGCGTTTCAGCATGGAGGAACATCGCTTCACCTGGTTCAAGCTCCACCACATTTAATAGCAGCGGTGAAAACAGACCGATATCATCGCTATACCCTTGGCTAAACTCTCGAATGAGATCAAACGCTTCCCGTGCTAATGCCGTTTTAGCGGGCCGTTCGATTCGCGCAATAAGTTCAGCGATCGCTTGCTGCTTTCTCTCGCCGGTAAGGTTCATCACCACAGAGAAAAACTCTGCTAAGCCTTGCTCATTGGGTAAAGCACTTAGCGCATCAATTTCATCACGCAGCGTATCAATTTCTGCTTGTTGAAACAGTGCCACAATCTCTGCTACTGGGCGAAAACCATTCATCGCTTTGTAAAACGTTAACGCGTAAACCAACTCAGGCTTATGGTTTGCGTCTTTATAATTTCGGTTCGCCGCATTTAACTCAATGCCTTGCTGGTTCTCTTTCGCAAAGCCTGCCATCGCTTTCGCTTTACTTGGGTGAACTTGCACTGAAAGCGGTTTTTCCGCAGACAATACTTTAAATAGATAAGGCAGTTCGCCAAAACGTTCCGCCGTATACTCACCCAACACGCCTTTAGGATCTTGCGCGATGACCTCAGACAAAAGCTCACCGCTTCCCGCTACTTTTGAGCAGCCATTTGGGTGTGCGCCCATCCAGATTTCAGCTTGAGGTTGATTGTCTGGGTTAGTGATGCCAAATAGCTCACCCATCGCCGTTTTACTACCCCAAACATAATTCTGAATCACGTTGTCGAGTTTAAATAGTGTTTTAGTCATAGTGGAATCTCTTTCGAGCGTGTGGAAGAGGAATAAAAAAGCTCAGCACATCTATGAGGCAATGTGCTGAGCAAAGGAGGCGATTAGAACTTCACTAAGAATGACTTAGCTTGGCATGCTTTCAAGCTGCCAAAGCTTGTCTGCGCTTGAGATTGCGCTAGAGGCTTCTCATCCATGCTCACTTCTTGCCATGCGCTTACCGCTTGAGTAAAGCAAACACTATCTTCTAGCTCACCCGTTTCTGCTGGGTTGTAGACACGAATCACAAGGCCTTGCTCATCTTCCGCTTTCTTCAGCACGCTCAACACTGCGCCACGTTGCTCTTTTTCAAGCAAGCTGTACGTGAGAGGCTTATCTTGCTCACCCACATTTAGCTTCATCGCGTTGTATGGGATCTTGTTGTAACACTTTATTGGAGTGACGTTGTCACGAGATTCAGCCATAATGTTCGCACTGATGTGATCACCTTGGTAACCAAACAGGCTGAAGTTACACACTAGCTTGCCACGCGTTTGCGAGTCAGGCGTTGGGATCTTAATACCTGAAGGACGCCCCGGACGCAGCAGTAGTTCTTCTTTACCCAACGTACCAACACCGCGTAGCAGCGTTAGAGCAAACGTGTCGCGCTCTTGGTTGTTTTGGCTTGAGATAATTTCAAACTCACGCAGACCATTAGTCATTAGCGCCATACCGCCAGCCGAGTTCTCAACCGCGGCAAAGTTCATCAGTTGGTAAACCGGTACTGGCGCTTCTTTCCAGCCTTCTTGTTCCCATACTTCCATGGCAGGATCGTTGGTTGAACGAGTGATCAAACCAAACTGGTTATCCGCTACCACGGTTTCAGAAACAAATGGCGTCGGGATAAGCACACGTACGCGGTGATCATCAGCTTGGTTATCCAGCTCCATGCGAACTTCAATACGGCGGCTACCTTGTTTTAGTACCACTTGGCAATCGACGTCTAGGAAACCATTTTGACCTGCACGCTCTTCACGCTCTTGCAGGTTTGCAGGGACAGACATGCGTAGCTTAATGTTCGCAACCGATTGGAAGCCTTCGTGTTTGATTTCTGTTTGCACCTCAAACTCATCGGAATAGAGTAGCCATTCTTGGCGTGATGGAGAGTAATCGTATTCGTCACCATCATCGGAGCCATCTTCGATACGCAGCGCTTGGTCGTAAGTGTGTAGCGTCTCTTTGTCGAAAATCGTTAAGGTACCGTTCGCGTTCACATTGATGCGGTAAAAGTCGTTCTCTAGAACGTGTTCACCCTGCTCTGCCACTTTTTGCGTGCCTTTGCTGTGCGCTTCAATATGCAATGTCGTGAAGCCCATTGCTGGTACTGTATGTTTAAACTGGATGTCATATTCGATGAACGGGTCGTAGTTACCGTAGTGAACGATCTGACGGTCAATCTTACCTGGGTCAATCACGCGTTGGTCTTGAATAAAGTACTCAATCGCGTTGCCGTTATCATCAAACAGATTAAATTCATTAGCACGTAGAGTAATCGTGGTATTGATCACCTCTTCACGCGCGTATGGAGATAGGTTGAACAGCGCTAGCTTGTCACAGCCTTCGCGCGCTGGCATATGGTCAACAATCTTACGTTTGTAGAAGTTGATTAGGTTGGTCGCCATATCATCGGCAAGGATGTAACGGTTTAGGATTTCAGCGTGTACTTTGTCTGAGCAGCAGCAGCCAATCGAGTCATGAGCGTGGTTCTTCATGCTCTCTTTCCACATTTTCTCAATCAGACCGTGGTGGTATTCAAAGCCTAAGCTCCAAGCGATAGACGCAAGCGGCTCTAGAATGTTGACGATCTTATTCTCAACTTCTGCGTGGATCAGTTTGATGTCCATACGAGTTGATGAAATCGTGCGGTGAACACGCATGTACTTGCCGTCGTTAAACTCACCTTTTACTGTATCTAGTTGATCGCGCAGCGCTTCAATACGCTCAAACACTTCCTCGTAACGGCTCATCACAAACTCGCGATCAGGGTAGATTTCGCGCAGCTTGTCCATCACTTCAAAAATGTCTTTTTGAATTGGCATTTGGTCGTGACCGTTTGGCAACAAAATGTCTTTCGTCACTGATGGCTTTTCAAGCACAGGGAAGTATTTGTCTAGGCGGTCGCGCAAACCTTTTTCATCTTGAGGTAAGTATTTACCAATCGCATAGCCCAGTGGTAGCACTTGTGCAGTCACTTCACTGCCATCGTTTGATTGCCATACGAACTCGGTTTTATCTGTACCATGACGCTCAGAACAGCCACGCCAGAACATCGCGCGATTGATACCAAAGCCGTTGTAAATCATAGGTAGTTGCGAGCTCATTGAGAATGAATCTGGTAGGTAACCAATCTTCATTACTTCACCAAACTCTAGGCAGTCACGAATACCGTAAAGCATATTACGTACAATGGATTCGCCAGATACTTGCATGGTATCCGTTTGTGAGTACCAAGGACCGATAATCAGTTTGCCTGCTTCAACTAGGGCTTTAACGCGCTCTTTGTTCTCTGGTTTGATCGCGAAGTAATCTTCTAGTACTGCGGTTTGACCATCCAGTACGTAGTATTTGTATGCAGGGTCAGTTTCTAGACGCTGCATGATCTCTTCCATATTGTTTACCAGAAGAATACGTGACTCTTCAGTGGTGAAATACCATTCACGATCCCAGTGCATGTGTGGAGTAATATGAACGCGTGATGTAGTCATAACTGTATTACCTATTGAGCGATTTACTTAGTCAGTAAAGAGACTCGAAATTTGAAATTTGAAAACTTGGTGAGGAAGCCTTATCAGGCAATACTGCTTCACCGGCAGTTAGCATCAGGACACAGTTACCCTGTGTCCTGTGCGATTAAGCGTTAGTTTGAAGTCGCAACCTGAGCGTCAAATTGACCCTTTTTTATCGCGTGAGCTCGCCACGCAATCAGCATTGCCGTAGAAATTGCGGTACCGATTAGAGCAGCACCAAGCCAGATAGCACCGGCACCGAATGCACCGATTTCAGCGCTGTAATCGAGTAAGAATAGCGATACGATACCCGCGCCCGGCGCTTGTAGACCGATACCCGCCGCACCTACGATGGCACCACAAACTGCAGAGCCGACTAGGAATGAGCCGATAACACGGACTGGATCTTCAATCGCCATTGGAATTGCACCTTCCGTGATACCCGCAAGGCCGAGTAGCCAAGTTGACTTGCCTGTTTCGATTTCAAAATCTTTAAACAGACGAGGACGTAGCATGGTTGAGAAGGTCACCGTAAAGGCAGATACCATTTTTACTGAGGCGAAGATTGCGTATGGCGCAAAGTTACCGTTCGCCATTGCACCCACACAGAATAGGTAAGCTGCTTTATTGATTGGACCGCCAAGGTCAGACGATACAAATAGACCGATTACCGCACCTAGGATGATGGCATTAGTACCAGACAGACCATTAAGGAAGTCAGTCAATCCTTGGTTAAGCCATGCGACAGGTTTACCCACCACAAACAGCATCAATGAACCAACGATCAAGGTGCCAAGTACTGGGTAGAGGTAGAAGGTCAAGAAACCATTAAATGCAGGGCTAACGCGAACATTCTCTTTCACCCAGCGCATAAAGTAGCCCGCGAGCAAACCACCAGCGACGCCCCCAAGGAAGCCTGCCCCGATTAAGTTCGCCGCAAGACCTGCCGCAAAACCTGGGCCCAATGCTGGTTTATCAGCTAAAGAGTAAGCCGTGTATGCTGCGAGTACTGGCACCATTAGTACGCCAAGTAGACCACCACCAAGTTTACGATACATGTTCAACCAGCTGCCTGCTTCGTTATACAGCGCAAGCATTTCTGGGTTGATACGTGAAAGCAGAACCGCAATCGCCAGCACCGTACCACCCGCCACAATCAGTGGCACAGCAAACGAGATACCAGAGAGCAGCGCTTGTTTAACATCGGTTTTCCAAGAGTTGCGTTTCTTCGGCGCATCTGTTGCAACCGTACGCTCGGCACCAGAGCCATTTTTCGCCGCTTCCAACGCTTCATTTAGAATGCGCTCTGCGTGTTTGATTGGCTCAGCAACAGGCACTTCAACGCGCGGAATACCGTTAAAACGCTCTAGCTCTTTAATCGCAACTTCTGCCGCAAATACGCAAGCATCGGCTTTGTTCAGTTGCTCAGCCGTTAAGCGGTCTTCAATACCATTGGCACCTTGTTTCTCAACATGGACATTGATACCAAGCTTCTTACCCGCTTTTTCAAGATATTCCGCTGCCATATAAGTATGAGCAATACCAGCAGGGCATGCCGTTACACAGACGACCGTCGGCGCATTTGTATCTAAGTTGTCTTGTTTTTCTACGACTTCATCAGGCTTGTTAAACAGCGCAAGAAGTTCATCTGTCGTCGTCGCGTTGAGCACGGCTTCGCGTACGTCGTCATCAACGAGTGTGGTGGTTAGCTCTGTAAGCAAGTGCATATGCGTAGAGCCAGCTTCAGCATTTGGAATCGCAATCAGGAAGATCAGATTAACATCTTCATCCTCATCCAAACCTTTCCATTTCAAATCTTGTTTCAAAGTGGCAACAGCGAAAGCGGCTTCTTTTACTGCATCAGTTTTGCCGTGAGGGACAGCCAGACCTTCACCTAAAGCGGTTGGCCCTTGTTCTTCACGCGCAAATACAGCGTCTAAATATTGTTGTTTGTCATGCAGTTTGCCTTGTTGATCTAATTGTTCAGCAAGCGCACGAATCGCTTCGTCACGACTATTAAATGTCGTTTGTAAGTTAATCAGCGATGGGTGGGTTAGAGAGGTTAGATTCATAACGTTTGTCCCATTGTCACATTATTCATTGTTGTCCGTACAACAATGAGACCAATAATACCTATTAAATACAAATGATCCGCGATCCAGATCTCATTTGAATCAATAAATGTATTAATGTTGTATTGTTTATTTTCAAAATAGACAAAACAACTACTTGTCATATTGAAGTGAATTCGTATGATACGGTTAACTATAGCGTATATAAACACTGTTCCAAGATTAGAGAAGTAACGGACCAGTGTAAGAGAGGTCACTATGGCACGACTGCCAATGTATCGACAAATTGCTGATGCCATTCGCGCCAAAATTAGCTCTGGTGAATACAAAGTGGGCAACGCACTGCCAACTGAAGCGCAATTGCGTGAAGAGTTCTCCGTCAGTCGCGTCACTGTACGCCAAGCGCTTAAGCTGTTGGTCGAAAACGATGAGCTTGAGAGCAAACAAGGTAGTGGGACTTACGTTAAAGAGAGCAAAGTCAACTATGACATTTATCAGCAAAGTAGCTTTGCTGAAAAGTGGTCACACCTAGACTCTGTCACTCGTAGCGATGTACTCGCGTTTGAGATCCGTAGTGCCTCACTCACGATGGCAGAACGTCTAGATATCTGTGAAGGTGATAGAGTCTTCTATGTAAAGCGGGTTCGCTATGTTGATGAAAACCCAATTACGGTAGAAGAAACTTGGTTACCAACTGAGATGTTCCCCGATCTCACCTATCAAGTGATGCAAGGTTCAAAATACGAGTTTATCGAAAATCAAAAAGGGCTCGTCATTGATCGAAGTGAACAAGAAATCATTCCCGTACTGCCACCAAAAGAGATCGCCGAACTACTTGGCATTGACCCAGCACAACCGATTATAGAGAAACGTACCCGTAGCCATTTAATCGATGATACAATTTTCGAATACAGTCGAAACTATTTTAAATCAAGCGATTACAAATTCACGCTGGTTGCAAAACGACATCGTTCATAAATTCTGACTATTTGTGTTCAGCGCGGCATCGAGATGCTCTGATCGGTAAACTCTATCGTGACGAGACGCCGGCCAATACTCAAATAGAGAGCCAGTTAGATTCGCTGGCTCATCTTCGATGAACGACAATAAGCTTGAGTTTGTTGGCAAGGATAGGAAATGAAATCAGGTCTTAATTCTGTTTTATGTTTTGGGGACTCCAATACATGGGGCTACATTCCACTAGTCGGTGGACGCTACCCAGTGGAACAACGCTGGACTTCACTGCTTGAGCAAATGCTGCCAGATAACTGGCGAGTGATTAATGAAGGCTTACCGGGCCGAACCACGGGCTTTCATGAATCCATCCATAACCCTCACTCTGGTCTTGGTTATTTTCTGCCGTGCT
The DNA here is from genome assembly GCF_009938205.1 of Vibrio panuliri. Taxonomy (NCBI): domain Bacteria; kingdom Pseudomonadati; phylum Pseudomonadota; class Gammaproteobacteria; order Vibrionales; family Vibrionaceae; genus Vibrio; species Vibrio panuliri. The sequence goes on from NZ_AP019655.1 coordinate 1,452,830, forward strand.
TAGAGAAACACCAACCCGATGTGGTGGTTATTATGCTTGGCACGAACGATCTACAAAGTCATCTCGAACTCTCTGCCCAAGATATTTCACTTGGTGCCGCGCAACTCGTGAAACAAGCTCAGCATTTTGCCAATCATCACAATGGCAAACCAACAGACATCGTTTTGATATGCCCGCCTCCAATCTATCAAGTCGGCTTTGCTGCGACAGGTTTTGATGGTGCCGAAGAAAAGTCAAAACAGTTTGCCGAACATTTTGAGCAACGAGCCCAAGAGCTCGGCTGCTATTATATCAATGCGGGCGAATTTGTGACTTCAAGCCCTGATGAAGGTGTGCACTGGCATCAAGACCAACCGGCTAAGTTTGCACAAGGCTTGTTTGAACAAATCAAGCACCTGTTTATCTAGTAAGCGTTTATCAATCGCAGGCCATACAATGAAAGTACTTCAAGACTTTAGTGTGTTTATAGAAACAGCTCGCCAAGGGAGTATTACCCAAGCGGCAAACATTCTTAACATTACGCCTGCGGCTGTAAGTGCCACCATCAAACGTCTCGAAACCCAATTTGGTTGTGCACTGTTTATCCGCTCGACTCGCAGTATTCGTCTTACCGCAGAAGGGCAACTGATGCTTGAGCGCTGCCAGCAAGCGGTCAATGCGATTGAATCTGGTATCGAATCCGTCAAACGCGATCCCAACCAAATTACGGGTCATTTACGCCTAGCCATGCCATCCGATTTGGGGCGCAACATCATCATCCCTCTGCTGGATGAATTTATGGATTTACACCCCAAACTCTCGATCTCTCTTGAGCTTAGTGACAGCTTAATTGACCTCTATACCCGCCCAATCGACGCCTCCATCCGCTACGGTATGCCACCAGATTCCACCATGGTCGCACTCCCTATTTGCCCTGATAATGACCGCGTCGCTTGCGCCTCTCCCGAGTATCTCGCCAAATATGGCACCCCCACTCACCCAGCAGAGCTCGTCAATCACAACTGTATTAACTTTATTACCTTGGTCAAATACCACACCAAATGGCGCTTTACCAAACAGGGCGAAAAGTGCGAAGTCATCGCAACGGGTAACCGTTTTGCCAACGATGGTGATGCCGTGCGCCGTTGGATGATTTCTGGCAAAGGGATTGGTTATAAGTCACGCCTTGATTCACAACCAGATATTGATAATGGCAGCTTAGTAGCCCTCTTCGAAGATTGGCAGGGTGATAAAATCCCACTCAATCTGGTGGTGACAGATAAACGTCAATTGACGCCTGCGTTGAATTCTCTGCGTGATTTTCTGCGAGAGAAACTGGTTGAAAAGACTTAAAATCAACAGTTTAACACCAATAAAACTGGTCAAAGACCTTTGAATATCTGACAAATTCACCAAGACAGTGTGTTTAACTATTCAACGATTTTTATCGAAACGGGTCACAAAATAGCCGCAACTATCTTCCTAACCAGCCAGCTTACTGCTAATTTATCTTCAAAATAATGAAGATTTAAATTTATGTCAGTTCAATACATTAGCAAAGAAGGCGCAGCGATCATGAATATCGCTCAATACCTAATGACCACAAATGAAGGTGATCGATTAAGAACTATCGACTCACTCTCAGAGGAGTTTGCGGTCTCGGTAGGCTTTATTCAGAAAGCGCTAACCACTATAGAGCAGCGTGGTGCCGTCGTGTTGTCAAAACAGGGACGTAACGGAACTTTTATCAGCCAATTAAACTATCAAGAACTGGTAGCATGCGCTGGGATCAGCAATGTCGTTTGTGCGATGCCACTTCCCTATACCCGTCACTATGAAGGATTGGCAAGCGGTCTAAAAGCGCAACTTGGTGGTCTTCCGCTCTACTTTGCCCATATGCGCGGTGCAAGCGTACGTGCCGAATGTTTGAAAAATGGCACCTATGATGTGGCGATTATGTCTAAGTTGGCAGCGAAAGAGTTAGCATCTGGGTTAATTACTGCCATTGATTTGGGACCACGAACTTATTCTCACGAACACCGCTTAATCTATCGTCAAGGAGAGTTTGAGCAAATCAAACGTGTCGGTGTCGACCCCGATTCTCCTGACCAAAAGATTCTTACTAGTCAGGCATTTGAAGACAAGGAAATCGAAATTGTCGAAATACACTACGGTGAAAGCTTAAATCACCTGACCAATGGCGATATTGACGCTGTCGTTTGGCTTCCAGAAGCGATCGATATGGAAAAATACGGCTTAGCAGAGCAATCGCTTAGCCACCTACCCGCCTGCCAGCAAGCATCCGAAGCGGTTATGTTGGTCAATGGCAACGAGCAGCACATTACTATCTTGCTGCGTAAATTACTGAAACTTTCACCGCTACTGATCCATCAACAAGCGGTGGTGAAAGGTGAACTCACACCAAGCTATTAAAGGTGACATATGGAAGAGCGACTCGAGCTGCTGTTGCAAGCCAATGTGATTAGCTCAAAAGCACAACAAGGCTGTTTACGAGTAATTGATATCATCGATAAACAACTGTCTGTGCCACACGACAATGAACAGTATCAAATGGCGATCACTCACTTAGCGAGAGCGGCGGATCGTATTTGGCAAAATGAAGCCGTAGCAGAGGGATTGGACCAAGACATTCTCGATGAGATTTCAACGGATGAATGCTATTCCGACACACTCACACTGCATCAACAGGTATTGGATGCGATGGAACTACACACTGTACCGAGCAGTGAAGAGGGTTTTATGTTAGCCAATATCTATTCATTGATTCAGACCTCACTTGAGGAGACAAAATGATGATTGATACTACGGGTTATACCTACTGTCATGAGCACTTGCACATCGACTTATCGCCACAAAAACACACTCTTGATTGTCGTTTGGATCAATACCAGCTGTTGTGTGAAGAGATGCGTGACGTTCAAAAACGTGGGGTACGTAACATCGTAGAAGTGACCAACTCTTTTATGGGCAGAAATCCTCAATTTATTGAAAATTTAATTAATGACACTGGTATCAACGTCTTACTTTCTACCGGTTTTTATATTGAAGGCTTCTTCCCCGCCAGCTTGTACGACGCAAGTGTCGAGCAAATTGCCCAAGGAATGATCAATGAAATAGAAGTTGGTATTGATGGTTCTTGCTTAAAAGCGAGTGTGATTGGAGAAATTGGCAGTAGCGAAGCGCAGTTTAGCCCAACCGAACAAAAAGTATTTCAAGCCGCGGCAATCGCCCACCTTGAAACGGGGCGTCCAATCTCAACTCACCAATCAATGAGTACGATGGGTAGACAACAAATTGAACTGCTAAAACAGTGCGGCGTTGAAATGGAAAACGTCACCATTGGCCACTGTGACCTACGCGATAACTTTGAGCACATTATTTGGATGCTCGATCAAGGCTGCTATGTGCAGTTCGACACCATTGGCAAAAACAGTTACTACCCAGACGACAAACGTGCAGCCTCCATCGCCGAACTATGCCGACGAGGCTACGAAAAACAGATCATGCTCTCGATGGACATTACCCGTCGCTCGCACTTAAAAGCCAACGGTGGCCTAGGTTTTAGCTACCTAATTGACGAATTCGTTCCCCTGCTTAAACAGCATGGGGTCAGTGATCACCAAATAAGCACCCTACTAAAAACCAACCCTGCTCGCTTATTTGGCTAGAGAGCGTCCGCGCTCAAAAATATAAGGATAGAACATGAAAAAAATCGCGATTGCTGGTTTGCAGCGTGAGCAAATCAAACAGCAAATTGAGACAACCATGCCCGACACCTTTGAGTGCCATATCCTCACCGATATGGACGCGGCGATGAAGGTTAAGTCAGGAGAAATGGACTACTTTATCGGATGTTGTAATACCGGCGCTGGTGGCGCACTGGCTATGGCTATCGCCATTATTGGTTTTGGTCAAAGTTGCACCATCGCAAAGCCAGCAATTCAAGCAAAGCAAGATGAGGTTCAGCAGTTTATAGATAAAGGCTGTGTCGCGTTTGGCTTATCTATTGAACATGTCGAGCACGCAGTCCCCATGCTCACAAAACTACTCGCAGAGAAGTAAGGAGTCTCTCATGGATATTATGCACATTGGACTGGTTGCTGCACTCTGTGCCATGACCGCATTGATTGCCAACATGAGTGCCGCCGTCTTCCATGACGGCATCCGCCCTGTTTTACCACAATTATTCGAAGGCAATATGACTCGCCGAGATGCAGGTTCTGTTGCGTTCGGTCTTTCCATCGGTTTCGTTGCTTCTGTAGGTATTTCTTTCACTCTATCAACTGGACTGCTTAACCCTTGGTTACTCTTTTTGCCCACCGATATCCTTGGTGTCATGATCGGTAGCCGCATTCTGGCAGCGCTCGCTGGTGGGTTGTGGGGAGTGTTAGTTGTCACCTCTCTTGCGGGTGTAAATGCCGTTTTAACTGGTCTACCGATTGATGCTCTTGGCGCACTAGGTGAACTCGGTACACCGGTAATGTCAGCCTTTGCACTCTTCCCACTGTTGGCTATTTTCTATCAATTTGGCTGGAAAGCTGGGGCAATTGCAGCTGGTGTCATTCTGCTTTCTCGCTTAATGATCATGAAGTTCACTGGCATTTACCCAGAGTCGATTCAAATCTTTGTCGGTATGCTAATGTTAGTTTTCTTTGCGGTACGTAAAGACTTAGCGGATCGTAAAGCAGGCATTCAGGCTCCAGATATGTCTGGCCTACACAGCATTTTTGAAGAACGAACCAAACGTATTGTTAAACACTTACCTTTCTTGGCGGTCACTGGTGCACTGATTGCAGCGGTTTCGAACGGTGGTATTTTCGCCGGATCCGAAGTCTCTATCTATTCACTCGCAGACGCACTGAAAATCGCCGACCCTGAAGCTCAAGATGCCGCCATGAAACAAGTGGCTCTGTCTGAGTTTATGCGTGGCTTAGGCTTTATTCCGCTGATTGCAACGACCGCGCTCGCAACGGGTGTTTATGGCGTGGTGGGTATGACCTTTGTGTTCGTCGTGGGTTATCTATCACCCAATATGGCAGTCGCAGCAGCATTAGGTGCCGTCACTATTTGCGTTGAAGTTTACTTATTACGTGGTATCGGCCGCTTCTTAGAGCAGTTCCCTTCAATTCGGAACGCTTCAGACAATATTCGTAACTCAATGAACACACTAATGGAGTTCGCACTTCTTATCGGTGGTGTTCTCGCGGTAATGAAAATGGGATCCACCACAGGCTTTACCATCTTTGCGATGTTGTTCTACCTCAACGAAGTTATGGGTCGCCCTGTATTGAAGATTGCAGCTCCAGCCGTAGCCGCCATTCTCACTGGCGTCATCTTAAACATTCTTCACGTGGTTGGACTGTTCGCCATCTAAAAATAAATAGCCGAGCTGATCACTGGCTTAAATTACTCAATTAGATCAACTGGTGTCGTTATTTAACCAGCGCTACAGAGATGTTAGTGCCGGATCAGCTCATTCCTAAAAAGGGGAGAAAATGTTTTTACAAGCCTTAGAAAAGCAAAATCCCGACTTAGTAGAAGCCGCGTTAAGCTTATTTAACCAAGGTCTATTGATGCCGGATACAACCGTCATTGATGTAGACCAATTTATTCACAATGCCCAAAATATACGCCAACAGGCAGATAGATATGGACTGAAGTTGTTTGCAATGACCAAGCAGGTCGGTCGCAATCCTTTACTCGCCAAAATCCTAATCGAGCAATGTCAATTTGATGGGATTGTCTGTGTCGACTTTAAAGAAGCGCGCCTAATGGCAAAACATGGACTGCCAATTGCGAATGTTGGTCATTTAGTCCAGCCACCCACTAATATGATCGATAGCCTAATTGGAGAAATTCAACCCGAGGTGATTACGGTTTACAGTCTCGATAAAGCCAAACAGATCTCGAATGCCGCACAGAAGTATCAGCGCCAACAAGGCCTGCTGCTGAAATTCTATCATGCACGAGATCAACTCTACACGAATCAAGAGTCGGGCTTTCCAATCGAAGAGCTGGATGACATTGTCGCAGAAATTGAAGCGATGCCAAACGTACATATTGAGGGTGTCACCCATTTCCCTTGCTTTCTTTATAACCAAGAAAGTAACAAAACCCAGCCTACTGCAAACTTAACCACCTTGATTGAGGCAAAGCAGAGATTAGAACAGCTGGGCGTTGAGTGTCGCCAAATCAATGCACCGTCAGCAACTTGCGTTGAAACGCTACCGATATTAGCTGAGTTTGGTTGTACACATGGTGAGCCTGGGCACGCATTGACTGGCACAGTGCCTGCCAATGCCACCACCACCCAAAGCGAAAAAATCGCGATGCTCTACCTAAGTGAGGTGTCTCACCATTATGGTTCAGACAGTTACTGCTTTGCGGGGGGTTACTACCGCAGAGGTGGTCTAGAGAACTGCTTGGTTTTCGATAATAACAAGCGCTACCTCACCAGTATCTACAATGATGATCGCGACAGCATCGATTATCATCTGCGCCTATCTGGATTGTTTCCTGTCGGGTCACCAGTAATCATGGCGTATCGCACTCAAGTCTTTGTCACCCGAAGTGATGTTGCTTTAGTGGCCGGAATTAGCAGTGGCAAGCCACATCTCATGGCTGTTTACGACGCATTAGGAAATCCACTGAACACCAGCGAGGTGCATCATGGCTAGATTTATTGTCGTGGTTCTTGATGGATTTGGCGTAGGTGAAATGCCGGATGTGCCTCAGGTGAGACCACAAGATTGTGGTGCAAACACTGCCAACAAACTACTGTCTCACTTTGCTCTCAAACGATTACCCACTCTAGAAAAAATGGGGCTACAGAATGTGGTTGGTAACCCTGACTCAGTGATGAAGCCCAACCCAGATGCCAATACAGGTTCAGCTTGGCTTGCTCATGAAGGTGGTGACACGTTTATGGGACACCAAGAAATTATGGGCACACAACCAAAACCCCCATTGGTTCAACCCTTTCAACAAGCACTAGCAAAGATTGAGTCAGCACTGATCGACAAAAGCTATCACGTTGAAAGAATTACCCAGCAAGGATTGTCATTGCTGCAAATTGAGCACGGTGTCGTTGTCGGCGATAACTTAGAGGCTGATTTAGGACAAGTCTATAACTTAACATGCAATTTCAATGTAGTGCCGTTTGAAAAACTGCTTGAGATTGCCAGTGTCGTACGGGCAAATAACCCCGTAAGTCGCAATATCGCCTTTGGTGGCAATATTGAATCAGAGAACGGCATACCTAGCATGCAACGCGTCTATAACGCGATTGAAGTAAAAAACGACCCTCAAGGGCAACCTACTTATATCGGCATCAATGCCCCAGATAGCGGCGCGTACGAATGCGGTTTTCAAGTGGCTCACTTGGGCTTTGGTGTGGATGCACTAACTCAGGCACCTCACTTGCTCCACCAACAAGGCATAAAAACTTGGTTGTATGGCAAAGTCGCAGACATCGTGCAAAACCCAAATGGTCAATCCTACCTATCGGTTGTGGATACCGATGAAGTATTTCGCTTGTTAAACCAAGATTTAGCCACGCAAACGCAGGGGTTCTTCTGCGCCAATGTACAAGAGACAGATCTTTCTGGGCACCAACAAGATCCCAAACAGTATTGGCGCGTTCTGGAACGAGCAGATATTGGGTTAAGCCAAGTGATTGAGAAGATGACCGAGCAAGATGTGCTTATCGTTATGGCCGATCATGGCAATGATCCGTTTATTGGTCACACCAAACATACGCGGGAAAAAGTACCACTCCTTGCGATAAAAAAAGGTCACCAAGCCCTTAACCTTGGTGAACGCGAGACCCTGTCAGACGTTGGCGCAACTGTCTGCAAATTTTTTGCGGCTCAAGCACCAGAAAACGGTGCCCCCATCACCAGTTTGCTAAACTAGTTTTAAGCCTAAACCGTTTGTGTCCCCTTCATCACAAATTCGTTGTTTAGGTATCTCGCACAGCCTCCTAGCCACTTCCCCCTTTTGTTAGGAGGCTTTTCTTTTACTAACAGTGAATTGCAAGCACCCGGTTATTAAACAGACACTGGCGAGCAAATTTCTACTAAGTAACCGTTGATATCGTGCACATAAGCGGTCGTTTGCCCCCAAGGCATCTCTTCAACATCTTGAACTAACTTTGCGCCTGCCGCCAATGCTTGCTGCAGTTGTTCTGCTACCTGCTCTGTCTCAAACGCAATCTCGAAAGTCGGTGCACTAGGTTGTGGCTTAATCGCGCCTTTTCCTAACTGATTCATCAATGCTAACGAACTAAACGACAGCGTTGTCTCACCAGTGTTTAGTGCTCCGTAGTCACCACTTGGATGCAAAAGCTCAATCTCAAAGCCAAAAGCATCACGATAAAACTCCAATGTTGTTTTGACATCTTCCACGTACATAATGGTGTATTTCAGTTTCATATCGAATCCTTGTTGAATATCGTTGACTATGAGCATACTGCGCTCAGCGGTCTGAATCTTGAAGATTTGCGACAGCCAGTTTAAATTGTCGATGCATTCCGCGCACAACAGCAAAAAGGACACCCACAGTGCAACTTGAAGCAATCCATCATGTGGCCATCATCTGCTCTGATTATTCAATCTCCAAACACTTCTATGTAAACCTGTTGGGGTTAAAGGTGATTGCAGAAAACTATCGCCAACAACGCGATTCTTACAAGTTGGATTTAGCGCTGCCAAATGGTAATCAAATCGAACTGTTCTCTTTTCCTAACCCACCATCCCGCCCTAGTCGCCCAGAGGCACAGGGGTTAAGACATCTTGCTTTTGCTGTGGCTAGTGTTGAAGAGAGCGCTGAGTATTTGCAACAACACGGGGTAGATGTTGAGCCTATTCGCATTGATGAGTTTACGGGCAAACGCTTTACCTTTTTCAAAGACCCAGATGGGCTACCACTAGAGCTCTACGAAAAATAAACCGTCTATTGTTGACATATAGATTACAAAAGCTCGCCATTTTGGCGAAATTAAGCAATGGCAAGATTGTAGAGTGGCAAGCTCACTAATGGTTTAAAGTAAAAAAGCCAACATCTCTGTTGGCTTTAGTCTGACACTCTTGGCGAGATTACATCTTGCGGATTTGAGCGATTTCTTCACTATCAATGCTAAGCGACTCTAGGAACTTTTGATGTTCCTCCGGCTCCATTTCTTCAAATTTCTGATGCCACTTCACCATATCAGCATCACTGAAACCAGCGGCTTGCATTATTTCTACCCAACGTTGCTTAGTCACACTCTTGTCCTCTATCAGGTTTGGTTCTTGAAGAAGGGCAACTATCGCGCTTTGTTGCGCGCGAAGTGTCTGAATCTCTTGCTCAAGTTCTGCAAAGTGATCTTTTAAGATTTGTGCCTGAGATTGCCCCTGATGCTCCAACAAAGCGCGAATACTTGCCAACGGTAAACCATAGGAGCGGTATGACGAAATCGCTTTCAATCGATTTATCTCGCTTTCCCCATACCAGCGATAACCATTTTCCCCACGGCAAGTCGGCAGCAATAGCTGTTCTTTTTCGTAGTACAAAATGGTTGTGCGTGAAATTCCACACTCTCGTGCCAATTGGGTAACCGTTAACATATGCTTGCCTCTTTGTGGTTCAGACTGCATCTTCAACCCTTGACTGATAGACGGGTCAACCCTTTTATTTTAGGCATGCCCTAATAAACGAAAATTCCAGTTCTCGACTTCGCCCGTAGCTAAACGTTGGAGAATTTTATCGCGCCAGCTTTTAGATAGACGCTCTTGCGCGATCAACTGCTCTAAACCAGAACGATTCAAAGGATCGCCAAAATAACGCTCACAAACTGCAAGAATAGAGAGCGGATTTTCCACTCGTTCAATTAACACCAACGGCTGTTCAACACTGACAACGCCGGGTTGAATCACGCGGTATAACCAACCACAGCGACTGATCTCTTGCATATCGACCGAGAAATTCTCTACGCCCCAACGCTGACTTAACTTCATACATGGTGAACGGGGCTGGCTCACTTCAATGATAGCCTCCCCCCACTGGTAACGGTCACCAATGCAGACATCGGACTCTGACATCCCTGATGCGCTGATGTTTTCCCCCATCCCTGGTGCTTGCCACTCATGTTCACTGTGGTACTTCTTGGCCCAGTATTGGTAATGCTCTGCTGGGTACTGATGCAACGCACGCTCTACGCCACCGTGGAACTTAGTTTCAGCACACTCATCGCCCGCCAAACCTGTCTCCGACAGGTAAATCTCACCACTGACGGCGGATTTATCTATCGCCGTTTTCATGCCAAAACGCTCGGCAACTTGACCAACATAAACTCCAGATAATCGATACTGCTGTGACATCGTTATTTTCTCCATGTACGCGGTTTTACTTCAGCCATCCTAACATGGATTGAAGTGGCTCTGAGTTTTAGCTAATGGAAATAAACTGACTTTTAGCGCTTGAACATAGCGTTTCCCCACATCGCACTTCACTTTGCAAGTAATGGACATTTCTTTTGCTCATCACATGCTTAGCTTCCACAATTAAGGTCTCACCAATCGGCACCGGATGATGAAAACGCGTCTCCAATTTAGCGGTCATAGCCGTGACCCCTTCAGCAAACAAACAATGTAACATTGCGCTATCGTGCAGCGCTGTCACTAGCCCACCTTGCATCACGCCAACGTAGCCCTGCACTTGAGAAGTTGCTACAATCTCTGCGCGAACCACACCCTGTGCGGTCGGTTGAAACTCAATTACATGATCAGTAAAAAAGGGCTGCTGACAAATTACGCACTGTGCGTGGTTACGTGGGATCTGAACTGACATATCGTTTACTCACCTAATGGAACCTTGCTATGGCTCGTCCTAAAATTCACCGCCAAATCTGTACCCGAGCGCCATATTCATGCTTTAAGCCTAATGGTGTACCGATGGCAGAATTGCAACATATCGAGCTACTCGCTGAAGAATTGGAAGCGCTGCGACTGGCGGATCAGGAAGGATTGAGCCAACTCGATGCCGCAGCTCAAATGGGGGTCTCTCGTCAAACCTTTGGCAATATTATTAAGCGCGCCCGAGCCAAAGTGAGTGAATGCCTTGTCAACGGGCACGCTTTAATCTTGCAGCCAGAGTAGCGCGACGACCAAGTTTATAGCGCGGTTTTGATAGCCCGCTCTTGACGTAGCAGCAGCGCACTATCTTTAGTTGTGTATGATTTGGTTACGTTGACCCATTGGGTCCCCGTCTCATCAATGTGGTTAAACTCCACTTGCAGAGCGTATCGAGAACAGCGACTTAGCCCGAACCCCAATCCCGAGATTGCTAATGCCACGGCAGTACATTCCAACCACAAAGGGGCAGGTTGCCAGTTCGCCATACCTAGCCAAAGCGGACCGGCAAAAAGAAACAGCCAAAACGCCAACTGACCAACATTATCCAACAGCGACATCTTCTTAAGCCGCACGTCGTTTATTTTAGCTAGTGGGTAGCGATCTTTACGAAAATAGAGAAACTGATGATCGATATTAAAGTCCGTCTCTTTTAGCACAACGTAATACTCCGGTTCTAAGACTGCCCCGGCTCTTGGATCTGATAAAGTGTTTTACTGTGCTCTGCACACACTTCTTTGCAATTACATTCACGCTCAATATCTAGTTGGGCCAAACCACCACAACTTCCTTCAATTGGTTTGCGCGAAAACATGACACCAATCGCCATCAATGCAATCACAGCGATAAAACCAACCAACGTGAGAAGTAAGGTCATTTACTGATCCTTTTTATCGCCCCGAATGAGGTTGAAGCCGGATTCAATAACATTGATGGTTTTGCTGATTTTTTGCTTCCACAACAAGAGCTTTGCTTGCGTGGCTCTCTACCATACTCAATGCTTTTTACTTCTTCAAGTGTATTAAAATCAAGATGTTGTACTTGAGCTTTAGCTGGAGAGACCAACACCTTCATCTGCATATCAAACAAACGCTTGAGCATTTTTTTGCCAATAGAACGTACGACGACCGCATCAACTTGATAGGCATTTAAGATCTCGACCCACTGCTTTTTTTTGCCGCACTGAGAAGGCGTCTCAACCAATTGAATTAGCTGGTGTGTATGATGCTCATCATCAAAGATAACCACGTTTGGTGAGCGTGAGAAGTGATTGGCAACTTGAAAGTCGCGAGTAGGAATAGCGTATATCATGGGCACTCAGTTTCCGTTAAGTAACCATGCTACTATATTGCTAGTTATTGGCATATGCCAATAACTAGCAATGAAATCTAAGATCTCAGTACAATTTTTCGTGCTTCTTTTTGCAGCATTTGGTCAACCGAAGCCTTGGCAGTTTTGCCTACTTTTACCAGAAGCTCAAAACTAGGGTCAGCAATCGCATACTTTTCTTGCAAGGTTGCTAACTGAACCTGCCAAAGTCTTGCCGTCATCTCTGCATCGGCTAATGCGCGGTGAAATACTCCATCATTTTCAATCTGATGGTATTTGACTAAGTCCCCTAACCGATGTGAGTGACTCTCTTGATGAAGGCGTCTCGATACCAACAAAGAGCATGCAAATTTGCCTTTGTAATCACGATTGATCAATTGCAGTTCAGCATCAAGGAAACGCTGATCAAACGATGCATTGTGCGCGAGAAGGTTGCTGCCCTGAATAAAATCAGCAAACTGATCCATCACCTCTGCACAACTAGGCGCATCGGCTAACATGGTATTGGTGATCCCCGTGTAGCCTTCTATAAAACCGCTGACGCGAAAACCCGGATTCATCAAGCTCTGAAAGCGATCAACCACTTCTCCTTGGTGCAACTTAATCGCACCAATCTCAATTGCGCGATCGCCTTGTTGCGGTGAAAGCCCCGTCGTTTCGAAATCGAGCACAATAATTGAGTTAGCAGCAGAGGATATAGACACAAAACACCTAAATTAAGACAACAAAAAATGAAGTTTAACGTTGCCTAACCGTCATAGCAAAGTAAGTATTACTCCTACACATACAAAGATACTTCACCCTGCATGAGTAACGAGGTGTTTAGCAAGAAAGTAAGACGGTAGCAGGCAACCTGAACAGCGATTATTCTTCCTCCCAGTTCAATTAAAAACGCCATCACGTTACGCGGTTCTCTTTGCTGCCATTTAGGTCTAACTCAAAATAAAATTTGACCTAAAGCATTAAAATTACAATTAGTTTTTCTCACTTTTCATCGAGCAAAAACGACAAATATTCGTCACTTATAGCGTCAATAATAGTTCCATTTCAATTTTACTTTAAAATACATATGGTTAATCATGAAATTGCACTTAAAGTCACCTTATTCCTAGTGACATAATTTAGTCACTGACAAACCCATATTCATAACATCAATTAACCCATTAACAACTCATCACAAAGCAACATATTGCATTCAATACTTGTCGATATAATCCCCGCGATTCACACAAATATAATTAACTGAGGGTCAATCGAGCATGTTTAATAGTATCCGTACACGGATCGCAGTCACGGCAGGCGCAGCAATGGCGTTTACCCTATTGATCGCAATGGGGATGACAACCAATGCGTTTACCGAGGTCAACCGACAGATCTCACACAAAGTGACAGATCAGCTAACTGAAGCAACTACTTCTCACCTACGTTTTACCGCTTCTGAAGAAAGCAAAATTATCGCTAACGATCTTTTTCCTGTCACTCGTAGCTTAAGTCAATTGCGCTCAATCATGGAGCAAAGTGCCTTTGATGGCGCTGGTGCAGATGCGCTGGTAAACCACTTTATCGCTGCGCTAAAAGCACAAGATGAAGCAGTTTTTGCGGGTTACATGGTTTTTGAACAAAAAACGTGGCCAATCGAAACAGAAGCTGCTGCTGCGGCAGCATTTAGCCCAGACGGGCACCTAGCACCATTTTTCTCGCCAAACAGTGAAGGTGGTTTTGATGCGCTAGGCATGGAAAGCTTTACCAATACTGCTTTAAACGCTAACGGCGAACGTATTGATGATTGGCATTTGGCTCCTTATGAGACGGGTCGTCCATTCGTAATGGAACCTTATATGTACCCAGTACGTGGTAAGCAAGAGCTTATCACGACCATCAGCCAACCAATTCGCCTTAATGGCAAGATCATTGGTTCGCTGGGCTTTGATCTATCACTGCATAAACTGCAAGGTCAAAGTGAAACCTTGGCGAAAGAGCTATTCGAAGGGCAAGGCAACATCATCATCGCGTCATGGGGCGGTGCGACACTGGCGAACAGCAAGCTGCCGACCAGTGTGGGCAAAAAAGTACCCTCGCTACTCTACAAACAGTGGAGTGACATCCAAGATCTCGCGACTCGCTCTGAGATCGGCATGATGACGCAAAATGGTCAGGAGTATGCGGTTACCTCTATCCAAACTTCTGGCGCTCCATGGGTCGTGATCGTTTCAGTGCCGACGGAAGTTCTGCAAAAGAGCATCACTGACTTTACCCATTGGAACGAAGAAATGAACAGCAGTGCGCTTGAAAAAGGCGTTTGGGCGGGCGTTTTAGCCATGTTAGCCGGTGTACTTGCTATGACGGTAATCGCCACCTCTTTGGGCCGTGTTCTATCCAATCTGGTTGAGCGTTTCAAAGACGTTGCTCAAGGCGAAGGTGATTTAACCTACCGCTTAGAAGTAAAAGGAAAAGATGAAACCGCGCAACTTGCGCAATGGTTCAACGCGTTTCTAGCCCGCATGCAAGAGATGATTAGAGCCGCCAAAGAGACCGCACTGCAAGTTGACCATCACGCTGGTGAAGGTAAAGCCAGTGGCGAAATGGCAAAAGATAAACTCAACACCCAGCTTAATGAAGTTAACTCTTTGGCAACCGCTATTAACGAGATGACGGCAGCAGCGCAAGAAGTGGCAAACTCGGCGGTACAAGCCGCTTCAGCTGCCGGCGAAGTGCAAGTAAGCAGCCGTAATGGTATGGACCGCATGGACAATGCCGCCCATGCAATGGAAGCGCTTGCAGAGCAGGTCAGCGATGCTCAGCAGCAAACTCTGAGTCTTGCTCAGTCTAGTGCCAATATCCAAGGCATCTTGACTGAAATTGGTGGCATTGCAGAGCAAACCAACCTACTAGCGTTAAACGCAGCTATCGAAGCAGCACGTGCAGGTCAAGCTGGTCGAGGTTTCGCCGTTGTTGCCGATGAAGTGAGAAATCTTGCCAATCGCACACAAAGTTCAACGGAGGAGATCCGCGCGATGCTCGCTCGTCTAGAGCAAGATACACAGAGTATTGTCGGTCTCATGCAAACAAGCAGCCAACAAGCAGCCGATACCAAAGGTGAAACCGAAGCGGCGCAAATTGCCCTAGCAGAAATTAACCAAGCGATTGAAATCATCAATGATATGAACAACCAAATCGCGTCTGCGGCAGAAGAACAAAGCCTTGTCGCTGAGGAAATCAATCGCAATGTGGTGATCATTAACGACACGGCAATTGATGTGACAGACACCATGACGCAGTCGGTCGATATCAGTCATGAACTCTCTCATGGCGCGGCAGAACTGCACCAAGAACTGAACAAGTTCAAAATCTAACCGAGGTGACTCCCCCATTACTAAAACAGCGTCATAATGGCGCTGTTTTCTTTTCTAGGGTTGCTCTTCAAAGGTTTTGACACCTTCAGGAATAACGTACCAAGAGACCTTTTCTTTCACCCACACATGAACCTTGGGCTCGAAAATACCATCCTCTTGATAGTGCACAGGTTTAAGTTTGAGCTTAATCATATCCGGCTCGGCAGGGTTGTAATGCAGCACTCGATTACCACAACGAGGACAAAACTTGGCGCTATTGATATTGCCACTGTCCGCTTTACGACTCCACTCAGCCAGTTCCCCTGAAAAATCGATATCGCTTGCCCTTACCATCGCAGTCACGCTAAAGGGCGCAGTAGCGAGTTTTTGGCACTCTTTACAGTGACACGCCACCACCATCTGCGGTGCGGCTTTAAGTTGATATGAGACTTGCCCACATTGGCAACTTGCTTTAATCGGATAACTCACGTCACGCTCCTTGTGTTTTAACGGCTCGTTATTGAAATTCCTCACCCTTGTTTTCGAGTGTCAAATGCCGACATTGGGTGCATTGGACATAACGGTCAATCAGCTCAAGCGACGCAAGAGCACCGCCAACCGCAGCACCGGATATAAAGCCCGAAATAAAGGCTTTAAACTGTTCTTTACGGCTTTTTCCGTAGGGTGATTTTTTCTGTTTAACAATTTCTATGTGTTCACATGTCTTTCCACAATTTGAGCAATAACGATTCATCGCATCAATACCTCAGGGATCATTACATAAGTCCCAGCCTACAAAGGCTAATCAAACAGGTCAAACTTTGAACGACAAAAATATCAGTAATATTAGTTCTCAACCATGAAAAAAGCCCCAAATATCATAACGATATTTGGGGCGGATATACCTAGATAGTCGATGGCTATTTCACGTCGCGGCTTTCCTTGTAGCCGAACCAGTGACCATGCTCTAAATCCTGCATCTTGAAATCACGTGAATCTTTGTCGAAAACAAGGTTACCTTTTACTGCTCTTATCGCAACTAGGACACGAACTACAATCACCATGGTTTTTCTTAGCGATAAGCTTTCTGTACAAATAGTAAGCGGCGATACCCACCACCACAACTACCGTGGCAATATCCCAGAACTGAATTTCTTGGCTAAACATAGTTCTACTCCACCATCTTTATCGGTATGTCACCGTGACTTTTACCTTTGACAAAGCGATCCTTGATCACCACTAATATCAGCCCTAATACACCCGTAAAGTAAGCGCCACTCATCATGGCTACACCGCTCAAGTTAAAGGCCGTACCAATGGAGTACACTGTTGTTGCGACAGTAAAGCCAAGCAGCGTCGGTAAGAATATCGACAACAACATCCACTTATACTCACCCGTTTGCACCTTAATCATCATCACAGTAGCCAAACAAGGTGGGTATAGGATAAAGAACAAAATCAATGCGACAGCTGCAAGCTCGCCGTGACTGCTTAGTTCCGATGACGACCCCATACGCTCTTCAAGCTTCTGGTTGCTGTCTTCATCTGGCTGGAACAATACGCCCAACGTTGCCACACTGCTTTCCCGCGCAGCGAAAGAAGAGAACAGCGCTACGTTTATCTTCCAATCGAAGCCCGCGTACTGAGTGACAGGTTCTAAGCTGCGCCCCATGCTACCGAGTAACGATGCCTCTAAGCGCTCTTCCTTCATTTCTCGGCGAATCTTCTTACGTTCTGAAACCAGCTTACGAAGTGAACGACTGACTGTCTTAGCAGATTTGTCCCCTTTCGCAGGCGCAATCACCGAGAAGAACAGCTCATTACGAAGTTTGAAATCTTGGTTAACCTGTTTTGACGCTTTTGCACCTTTGGCGTTTAGTTTCGCCGCTTTAAAATCGGTATAAAAGTTAACTAAATCAGGAATCATTTGCTGTTCTAACGTATCGGCATAATCGGTTTTAGCAATCGAACGCTCAAATTTTGCTACAGCTTTTTCCGCTCTCGCTTGGTATTTTGCCTCGCTCTCTTCTGAGATACCCGGGAATTGGAGCAATACAAAGATCACCGTAGAAACCGCCAACACAATGGTGCCCACTTTACGGATATAAATCCAAGTACGTTCTACCGCGCGAGTCACCACACTTCTTACTGTCGGCAAGTTGTAACGTGGCAATTCCATTACAAATGGCGAAGGCTCCTGATTACGCAATACTGTTGTAGTCAGTAACTTCGCAACCAGCAAAGCAGCGATAATGGTGATCGTCGAGATATAGAAAAGCATCAAAGATTTGTCTTCGACGAAGAAAATACCAAGCAATAGCGTGTAAAGCGGCACTTTCGCTAAACAGTTCATAAATGGCACTGTCATGATCGTCGCAAGACGGGCTCTATTGTCAGGAATCCCTTTGGTTGCCATCACTCCGGGCACCGCACAACCACCAGCAAACACACCCGCCAAAATCATTGGCAGAGTACTTTGACCATGCAAGCCAAATTTATTCAGGGCCTTATCCGCGATAAAAGCAATACGCGCCATATAACCTGAGTCTTCAATAATGGCGATCAAAGAGAATAGAATCAGGAATATAGGGATGTAGTTCAGTAAGGTATTTGCCGAGTCAACAATCCAAAGCCCTAATGAACGCACATAAGGATCATGAAGGAAGCCCGCCTCTGGCAATATCGAGGCAATCATTTCACGCAATGCTGCGAGATACGGCCACCAATAGTTGGTCAACTCGTAGCCGTAAACGATCGCACTCTGATAAATAATAAACACCGTACTGATCAAGAAAATAGGCGCGCCCCAACGGCTTAGTACAATACGGTCAATTTTAGGCGTAAGAGCGGTCTTTTCTTCTGCGGTTATCTGCTTAAGACACGACGAAACAATTGAAGACACGAGCTTTTGCCGCTGAGCAACGATGTAGTCATTAATCTCGCCGTCCAACTTCGCCAACAGCCCTTCTTGCTCGATAGCCACGATAGCCTCAAGCTCTTGATAACTCACTTTGTCTAGCTGGTTTTCAAGCCAGTTATACGCTTCTTGATCGTTTTCCAGCAAACGCAAACTTAGCCAGCGAGCACTCGGTAACTGGTCAATATTTAGAGAAAAAAGCTGATGACTGATGACGCTAATCGCCTCATCCAGCAGTGGATAATCCACCTTAACGCTACTTACTTGCGCATGTGCGACTTCGGCAGAAATCGCTTCAACTCCCTTACCTAAACGTCCAATACACTCGATAATCGGTACATTAAGCTGCTGCTTTAAACGTTCAACATCAATATCAAGACCGGCTTTTCGCACCACATCCATCATGTTGAGTGCAATCACCAATGGCAACTCCAACTCTAACAGTTGCAATGTTAGGTGTAGCGAGCGACTTAAGTTAGCCGCATCAATCACATTCAAAACACAGTCAGCTTGCTCTTCTCGCAATGCTTTACGCGCCACCCTTTCTTCAAGCGAGAAACTGGTTAAGCCGTATGTCCCGGGTAAGTCCACCAGTTCGAAAGAACCTGACTCATTACTGAAATAGCCTGTTTTCTTATCGACCGTTACACCGGGATAATTCGCAACATGCTGCCTTGCTCCTGTCAGCATATTGAAGATGGTTGACTTACCCGCGTTCTGCTGGCCTGCCAATAAAATTTTACTTCTTTGCATTGCTACAACTCCATTTCACGATGCTAGGCTTGGCTCTCTACGATCACGGTTTCCGCTTCCGAGGCGCGAATGACCACATGGGTATAACCAACCTTAATTTCGATTGGATCACCCAAAGGGGCATAACGTATAAATTTGATTTCTGTTTGAGGTATCAAACCTAGATCGAGCAGACGTTGTCTCACTAGTCCCTGAGATTGGTGGCCAACAACACGTGCAACCTCTCCCGGCTTAAGTTCCGTAAGCATTTGTTTCATTGTTATTTTCACTTTATTTTGCTCAAAATTAGAGCGACGCATCTCAATAGTAAAATGATAAGTACTATCATTTGTTTTTAAATTGACTTAGATCAATACAAATGGAAGTGATAATCGCTATCAATAATAAGGTTACAAAGGTCGCGCATTCATATGCGTATAGTTGACTTTCTGAAATTCTTATTCTTGTTATTCGATTACTTCAAAGAGAGAGGAAATCTCATGAAGAAAACCGCTTTATCTGTGCTAATCGCACTAAGCGTACCTAGCATTGCTCTAGCTCACACTCCACTGTTCTCATGTTACGACTTTGGGGACAACACCATTCTTTGTGAAGGTGGCTTCTCCGATGGCTCATCTGCGGCGGGTGTTGAGATGCTAGTTCTAGACGGTTCAGACAAAGAGATCATCAAAAGCGAAATGTCTGAAGATGGTGAGTTCGAATTCCAAAAACCTGAAGGTACTTACAAAGTTATCTTTAACGCAGGTCCTGGCCACGCGCTAGAAATTAAAGGCGAAGACATCGTCGAATAATTACAAACACAATTATAGTTATTATATTTTTAAGGAAAGAAGGAAATGAAAAAGATTTCACTTTTGGTTGGCACAGCTGCACTAGCAGTTTCAGCGGCTTCTCACGCACACTTCCAACTACTTTATACCCCAACTTCTCAATTGGAAAAACCAACCACGGTTGACATGAAACTTGTATTCGGTCACCCAATGGAAAATGGTCATGTCATGGACATGGGTGCGCCTGAAGAGTTTTTTGTTATGTTCAAAGACAAAAAAACTGACTTGCTGAGCAAACTGAAAAAGATCACGTGGACTGGTCCTGACAACCAAGCTGACGCTTACCAAGTTGACTACAAAGTCACTCGTAATGGTGACTACGCGTTTGCACTTGTTCCTGCTCCATACTACGAAGCAGGCGAAGGCGTTTACATTCAACAAATCACTAAACGCTACATCAACAAAGGTGCACTGCCAACTGGTTGGGATAAGCCACTAGGTCTGAAAACTGAAATCGTTCCTAAGAACAAACCTTACCAAGTGTTCGCTGGCAGCACCTTCACAGGCCAAGTACTGAGCGAAGGTAAACCTGCAGCAGGCGTTGAATGTGAAATCGAATGGATCAACACCAAGATCGATTCTAAAGCGAATGCATTTGCTAAAGAGAACTTCAGCGCAACACCTGCATCAGCAATCGTAGCCGTAACCGATGACAATGGTATGTTTACCTTTGGTATTCCTAAAGCGGGTAAATGGGGCTTTGCGTGTCTAGGTTCAGGTCCTGACACTGAATACAAAGGCAAAGAACTGTCTCAAGACGCAGTACTTTGGATCGAAGCACAAGATCTATAAGCACCTAATTTAACTGTGTTTATTAAAAAGCTGACTTCGGTCAGCTTTTTGTCATTAGGAGTACATTATGAACAAATCTTATTTCGCCCTAGTTCTTGGCCTATTTAGCGCATCAAGCATGGCGCATACCGCCCTAATGGCCTGCTACGACGAGGGCAATGGTTATATTATGTGTGAAGGTGGCTTTAGCGATGGCGCATCAGCGGAAGGGGTTGAAGTGCGTATCGAACAGAACCAATCTGTTGTGATGCAGACCAAGCTTGATGAGTTTGGCGAGATCTATTTTGAAAAACCACAAAGTGATTTTACTGTCGTTCTTAACGCTGGCGAAGGACATGTCGTTTATGTGAACGGCCGAGACATTACGGAGTGATGTATGAACAGTGCCCAACCCGTCATCGCAATCGAAAACCTTTCTCATAGCTATGGCAACAAGGCGATTTATCACAACCTAAACCTCACCATTGAACCTGGCACCAAATTTGGTTTATTGGGCAAGAACGGAGTGGGTAAATCGACGCTTATCAACTTACTCATGGGCTACTTGCAGCCTCAACAAGGTAAGTGCTTACTCTTTGGCGAAAGAACGCAGGATCTATCTGCACAAACTCGCGCACGCATAGCTCTGCTCTATGAAGGCTTTATCAGTTACGACTCTATGAGCGTCAAACAAGTCGAACGCTTCTTCTCCTCATTTTACCCTGCGTGGCAAAAACGTTACTTTGATGAACTCATCGCATTGATGGATATCAATCTCAATCAACCGCTCAGTTCACTCTCTTTTGGTCAAAAATCGCAGGTGGTACTTGGACTAGTGCTTGCACAAGACGCCGATCTATTAATCTTAGACGATTACTCCATGGGGTTAGATGCTGGATATCGCCAACTGTTTGTCGACTATCTTTCTGATTACTTATCTGGCACGCAAAAGACCGTTTTAATCACCACTCATGTGATGAACGACTTGGAAAATCTCGTCGACCACATTGCCATTGTTGACCGCACAACAGAGGTCTATCAAAGCAGTATGAAAGAGTTTAATCAGCGTTTCTCTTGCTATCAAATGCCCAGCGAATTGCTAGATAAACAGACACCTCTTGTTCACCGATATGAGCACTATCGTAATCAACATTTAATTTACTCCTTCGCAGAGCAAAGCCAATTAGAGCAACAGATAGGTACAGCGCTCACTCCAGTCGCCATGAACTTCGAACAACGATTTCTCGGCTATGTAGGTAAATACTAATGACGACCAACCCAATCTATCTAAAAGAGTGGTTAAAACTACGCCGAATTTTTGCCCTACTTCTTCTTGGTGCGGTTTTAATTGGCGGGTATTTCGGTTTTGACCTTATTGGTCAATTTGCCAATATCGAGCCTGAATCGATGATGTGGTATCGATTAATCCACCTTAATGATAAGCCATATCTCTGGCTGAACTACGTTTTTATACTTGTTGCAACGGTTGTTGCATGCTGCCAATACATTCCTGAAATCAGTGGCAATAAGATTCGGATTCTTGCCCATTTGCCTTGGTCACTCGATAGAGTGGTCATACAACACCTTATTAGTGGCAGTGCGCTGCTGCTTCTCGTCAACGCGGTGTTGGTTGCGCTCACATTGCTGGTATTTCAGCACTACTATCCCATTGATATCGTTTCTTTAGCCGCCAAAGACTTACTAATGGGACAAATACCTGCGCTTGCAACCTACTTAGGTGTGTGTGCCGTGATTGTCGAACAAACATGGCTAAGACGCGCAACAAAAGCACTAACAACCATGCTGGTTGTTTACCTAATACTTAATGCCAACACGCATTGGCAATTGATAATTGAGGCCTTGCTAGTACTGTGGTTGCTTCTGCTGATTAAAGACAGCTTTCTCAGCGTAAAAACACGTCGACTACCGCTACTAAAACCCGGTATGCCAATGTTACTTACTGTTTTGATCGGCAGTACAACTTGGTTGCTCTACCAACAGTATGCGGTACAACGCAGTCACTACTACCTATTTTACTCCGCCGTTCTACAAGACTTTGTTTACCAGAAAAATGGACAAAATCACCAGTTCTTTTACGGAACAAGTCATCGTGATCTAAGCAAAAACGAGTTTGAACTGGCACTCCCTTTTGTTTACTGGAAAAACCTTGATATTCAAGGGAAACTGCCCGTTACTGTCGCTAAGCAAAGTTACAATAAAAACACAATTCGCAGCGCTCGGTTGAGCTTGCAATACCACCCTGATCAATTAGAGCGGTTGGAACTACCACTCTATCCATTGTTCAACCCTGATAGCCAATTAGGGGCGATTCGCTTTCCAGAAAATGCATTTGTGATCAGAGATGATCAGTTTGTGGTTTTTGATGCGGAGACCGCAGGCGTTAATCCTGTTCTCACCACTGAAATCAACCAGTTGGCGCAAGAGAGTGGCATCGAATTCCCGATTGAAAATATCTGGGGAAAAACCACTAATATGAAGCCCTTTGACTGGGGATACTTTATCTACGACAGCAAAGGCGATCTCTACAATCTCAAGCGCGGTGATGATGTTATGACAATCACCAAGGTTGAACTTAGCGATCAAATTGCGGATATCGCTTATATCCAGGTCTCTGAGAATCGACAAAAATCATTTTATGGTTACGCAATCACCACCGATAGTCAGGTTTATCTCATTTCTTACCCTAACTATCAGATGATTCCATTGTCCTTAGCGGGTTTTGATTACCACAAGATGTCGCTGCAACTGTTGGCTGACCCATTAAACTATCTGGTTCGTTTTGATGATGGTGAAAACTATCACGCGGTTCTCTTTGACAAAAACTACCAACAACTCGCAACAACAACCCGACACTAACCGTCCAAACGGCTCCAAGCTCTAACACTGCACCTGTAGGAGTTTGGGGCTAACGGTGTCTGTCCTTATAAGCCCTCGCTAAACACGACCACTCCAGCCGCCTTTTTCTTTAGAAGCTGCTCTATTTCGACACATTCATAATAAAGCGCACTAGCAATGCTTGCGCTTCAGGGCTTAGCAATCTAGCCGCAGCCACTAAATCTGCATTGGTAAAAGGCTGAATCTCTTTTACATCCAATGCGATATCCAAGTCGGTCAAGTTCAGCGTGCGAAGAATGGAGCGATACTGCGACATTTTCATATCGGACTCCCCTCGCTCAATGCGTTGATATGTTTTTAGACTCATTCCTGCAATATCAGCCATCTGTTGTCGGGTTAGCTTAGAAAGTTTTCTTCGTGAAATAATCACTTGCACTATGGGATCTATCATTAGCACCACCTTAAACGGACATATTTGACCTAAATAAGGCAATAACTAGACCATGTTAACCAGCATATATTTACCCGCCTAGTGAGCCACCCAAAATAGCCAAACTTTTTAACGAGTTACACAACGAAAGGTTTGCTAACAATGGAAAGAGATCAAAAGGTCTTTGATGCAAATTGCGAAAGTGATCTTAGCAATTTGCAAAAAATGATTGCGGATTTGATTGCATATTTGGAACTAAAAGCATCAAGCAGCCAACAAGAAACCCACCTTATGCTGCGCCAATCTCAGCATCGTTTACTCACCTATAAAGACTTGCTGCTTCATGCGCAGCACCTAGAAGAGAGTGAACTGCTGTTGATGTATACCGAGCTATCAAAATATGAAAAAGCCATCGCAAAACTGGGTGATGAAGCGCTTGGTATTACCATCGATCGCTTAGAGCAGCTTTCAATTAAATAATGATATACACAAGCCGAGGATTCTCGGCTTCTTTCTCTGCTATTTCCCGCAAGCTCTAACACTTGTATACCTTCGACTTGTCGCTCACTAAAAACCGCTTCGCTCTCTACATCCTCCCGCCACCGTTGAGAATTTAGATTCGAAAAAACAATCGCTTAACTGAGTCAACTGACTAATGGTCAATATTTTGCGATTTTAATCTCAAATTGGGGTAAAGAAATACCACAAACAGTCGTTACTCTATTCGTATTGGACCTGTCTACAAACAGATGACATCGCCTATTAGGGTAAGCAGGCGACACCAAACATCACAATAACGAAGTGCTATACAAAGGTAGATTAACCAATGAATTTCAATAAGATTAGCATCAAGCAAAAGGTTGTTGCAGGCATCACATTCGCTGTACTTGCCTCAACCATCATTATGGGTGTACTGGCTTACAAGCAGTCACGCAGTGTATTAGAACACCATCTTATCGACGTCGAACTTCCCTCTATTGTTGAGAAAATCAGTAGTGAAATAGATCGAGAAGTGAGCGAAATGTTGCTCGCAGCCGAGCAGATCACCAACAATGAGTTTATTAAACAAGCCGTTGATGGCACTGACATTGATTCAGCAACGCAAGCGATGCTAGTCAAAGAACTGAATAATGTTCGTCAACAGTACCAACTCAATGACGCCTCCGTTGCTAACCGCAATACGGGCTACTACTGGAACCAAAATGGTTTTCTGCGCCAACTTAATCAACAGCAAGACACATGGTTTTTTGACTTTACGCAGTCAGGCAAAGAGACCTCGGTAAGCATTTTCCAAGAGCAAAACGGCGATGTGAAGATGTTCACCAACTTCCAATTGGTTCATGGTCTCACCATGGCAGGTTTATCAAAATCGTTGGATGACATGGTATCGCTGCTCAACAACTTTAAAATCGAGCAAAGTGGCTTTGTGTTCCTAACCGATGCCAAAGGTGCAGTAAAAATCCATCGAGATCGTAGCAAAAACAATAGCTCATTAAGCCAACTCTACGGCGCTCAAGCCTCTCAACTGCTTAACAAATCAAACTTCAACATCATCGAAACAGACTACCAAGGCCAACGCGTGATCGTCTCAAGCGGATACGTACCGTCAATGGACTGGTTTGTGGTGAGTGTCGTACCTGTGGATGAAGTATTTGCTGATCTTGCCAATGTCGCAAAAGAGATGATGTTCACCACAGCCGTTATCGCCGCGCTATTTATCTTAATGGGTATTGTGCTAGCTAACAGCATTACACGTCCTATTCGTGGCATCGCAGCTCGCTTTAGCGACCTTGGACAAGGTGATGGCGATTTATCACAACGCATCGAAGTCAAAGGCAACGATGAAATCGCCCAGCTCTCTGAAGGCTTCAATGGCTTTATTGAGAAGATCCACGACTCAATGCGCGAAGTGGCATCCACCAGCAACTCACTGCAATCTGCAGCGGACAGTGTTTCGAGCAAAGCTCATTCGACATACGATAATAGCCAGTTACAACGCGACCAAACCTTACAAGTCGTCACTGCCATTAACCAAATGGGCGCAACAATCAGCGAAATCGCCTCTAATGCCGCGACAGCCGCTGAAACAGCAACGCTGGCTTCTGACAACACTCAACTCGGTCAGGACGTAGTCAACCAAGCTAAAGACGCCATCAGCCGCCTAGCGATGGATATCGATAATACAGGTCAAGTGATTGAGCAGCTTGCTTCAACCACACAAGATATCGGTTCTATCTTGGATGTGATCCGTGATATCTCTGATCAAACCAACCTGCTGGCGTTAAATGCCGCGATTGAAGCTGCTCGCGCAGGTGAACAAGGTCGTGGCTTTGCCGTTGTTGCCGATGAAGTGCGCAACCTAGCAAGCCGTACAGCAGACTCAACGGAAGAAATTCAGAAGATGATCAACCAGCTGCAAAGCGATGCCAAAGATGCGGTAATGGCGATGGAAGCTGGCAAATCGGTAACGCTTGAAGGTGTCTCTTCATCTGATGAAGCTGTAGAAGTGCTGACGAGTATTGCTGAGCGAATTCATGATATCTCTGACCGCAATACCCAAGTGGCAACTGCGACAGAAGAGCAATCAACTGTGGTGCATACCATCAACCACAATATCGAAGAGATCAATGCCATTAACGAAGCGACAACCGGTACAGCAGAAGAGTTAGCAATGGCGAGTGCCGAGCTAAAAGACCTTTCGCAACGTTTAGATAAAATGGTTGGCAGCTTTAAGCTGTAAAGCGACACCTTACCAATTGGGATAATTCAGTGAGTGGATTTATTCTGGTTGATATAAAACAGCGCCCCGCTATTGCGGGGCGTTTTCATTCTGTGGTTTTCTCATCATTTTAGCAACGGGAACAACCGTTCTTTTTTTGCTGATAGTCGATGACGTTACCGTGTTTATCCAGAGTTAAATCGCAGCACTCTTCAAACAATTTTTTAAGCTCTGTGCGGCTTTTTTGCACTCGAGACTTGAGCGTGGAGTAGCTCACACCTTGTTGTTCAGCGAGTTCTTTCTGGCTCACTCCGTCAAGCTCAACGCGACCAAGAAGTGAAGCACTCGACTCTGGTAAAGCTTGAATAAAGGGCGCAACACAGTTCGCTAGTTCTTGTTCAATACTCGCTGGTGATTGCTCAAACCACAGATCATCAACGTGCAAACTATCATCCCTTTGCACTCTGGCTCGCTTGCGATAGAAGTCGATGATCGTTCGCTGCGCAAGTTGGAAAAGCCACGCTTTAACGCTTGATTCATTCTTTACGTCAGCCAAGCTTTGATAGGTTTTTAATAAGATTTCTTGCTGGAGGTCGTCGACATCCGCTTCATTGGCGACCTTACTATGCAAAAACGCTCGAAGCGAATGCTGATACTGACGCCATACTTCATCAAGGCTCAGTGGCTTACTGGCACTTTTCATCAGCACAACACTCAGCTTGCAAAAAGCCAATCACACCTTCTAGACACTGATACTCAGCGACACAAAACAAGGTACGACCTTCGCGACGTTGGCTAATAAGCCCCGCAGATGCCAAGCTGGCTATATGGTGGGATAACGTCGAACCCGGAATATCCAACTGCTCTTGCAACCCACCAACAGCGATACCTTGGTGACCTGCTTTCACAACACTTTTGTAGATCGACAAACGCGTCGGATGCCCAAGCTCTTTAAGGGCTTTAGCCACACTTTCAAGTTCCATCGTTTTCTCCAACTTAAGATATATTTCCAAAATAATCGAAATATATAAAAAAAAGCAATCTCAAACTGTTGAAGGAGCTTGTGTAGAGAAAAGTTTCATGGGAACTATTTCCACTAAGTTGAAGCTTTGATGAGAGTCGGTCACAACTAACTTTTGGACAAAAGTGAGACAGCATCAAAGCTCTAACGCGTCAATTTTTGACAATCAAACCTTATCAACCTGCTCTCAACTTCTTCGGATAGTCAAAGAGCACTTTCTATCTCAACACCCAAATTTTCGTTAATAAAAGAGCGAACTTACTCGTTCGCTCTATTGCATCTAGCTCGTGGGGCTATTTCTTTGACCAAGCAAACTTCTCAAATACTTTGTCTACTGGTGTGTGAGCAACGTGATTTACATAATTGCTGATCACCTTCTGAGATAGACCAAGGATCACTTCGAGAACCTGTTGCTGACCGTAACCCGCTGCAAAGAATGCCTCAAGATCTGCCTCTGAGACGTTGCCACGCTCACGTACTACTGAAAGAGTGAAGTCTTTTAGTGCTTGCAGCTTTTCCGTAGGCATCGCTTCATCGTTACGCAGTGCTTCAGTCAAAGCCGGAGCAACCTTCATTGAGTGTGCAATACCAGTGTGTGCAGGAACGCAGTAGTGACACTCATGTTCAACGTTGATGGTTTGCCATACCACTGTTAGCTCTTCAGCATCAAATGACGTATTAGTGAATTGCTGATGTAGCTGTGTGTAAGCCGTTAGGATTTGAGGAGACTCAGCCATTACTGCATAAAGACCTGGAACCATACCCATTTGCTTTTGTGCGCCTTCAAGGATTGCTTTGCTTTTCTCAGGTGCTGAATCAACAGTGTGTAGTTTAAATTCGCTCATTTACTTTTCCTATTCTCTAACTTATTAACTTTACTGACTTATTTTACTTCTGGCTCTAGCAGCACTTTGGTAACGAACAGACGAACCGTTGGTGCAACAAGGGCTAAAACTAACAGCGCCGATGGCACCATTTGTGAAACTGCGTTTAACCATGCATCGAAGAACACACCGTTTGTCGGTAAGGTCTTAGCAACCATGATAGCTGGCATGCTAAGAAGCATAGTTGGTAGAACCATAGATACCATTAGTGGGTACTGGAACTTACGTGGAAATTTTTTCATGCTGCTCTCTCTTATGCTTAACTGCGATTGGCTAACTGATGGGGTTATATTAGCCCTGAATTTTGCAATCAAAAATAGACAACATTGAACTTGAATCTTTCATATTTGAATGATTAACTCAGAGTACAACTCTTAAGGGTGATCAAATGAAAGCAAAGGACATCTCTAACCTCTACCTGTTTTGCCAATCTGTCGAGTGCGGTGGTTTTGCAGCAGCAAGCCTTAAAACACACGTTTCAGCTCCAACGCTATCAAGGGCAGTCGCAAGCCTTGAAAATAAGCTAGGTGAGAAACTGGTACACCGTAATGCAAAGCAGTTCCAACTGTCTACAGCAGGTGACGAATACTATCAGCGCTTCGCTGCTCTCTTTATGCAGTTAAATGATGAGTGGGCGCAGCTTTCGAATAGCCAACCAGTATTAACGGGCGAAATCCGAGTCTCTTGCCCAGAGCCGTTTGCCGATAACTTTCTGCAAAAGATGGCGATTGAATTTATGCAACTCCACCCTGAGGTCTCTGTAACCATCCAATTCAGTGCAGGTACAGAGCGCTTCTTTGATGAGCAGATTGACCTTGCGATTGTGACGACGCCACCTCATGCCAGTCATTTAGTGCAGCGTCAGTTGTTTGAGTCCCCATTAATGCTAGCGGCGTCACCAAGCTATATTGAAAAGCATGGCCAGCCGAAACGAGCAGAAGAGCTGATCAATCATCAACTACTGTCAGGGAATAACTTGCCATATTGGGAACTAAAAGAAGACGGCAAAGCGATCCGTGTTCCTTATCAACCACGCTATTCCGTTAGCAGTCTGCGCTTGAACATTGATGCGACAATGGCAGGTGCAGGGATCTGTATGATGCCAAGAGCTGCTTTTGAAAAACGTGCCGAACGAAAAGAGTTAGTAGAGGTATTGCCAAACGTAAAATGCCCAACGGGTAAGGCTTTCTTAGTGTGGGCGGATAGAAAACTGATAGCCACTAGAATCGTTGCTTTTAGAGATATGATTTTTGAGCGCTTTGGGCAGTCATCTGAGTTCTTGGCCTCTATAAACTCAGAGCGGGATTCATAGTTGTAGGGCTTATGAAATGAAAAACGCCAGATTAGGCAGTCTAATCTGGCGTATCGTATTGCTTGAGCGATTACTTCTTACGAAAGTAGAGGAATGCATTTAGCCAAGCCAAAGCAAGAATAATTAATGTCATTACCGGTGGCTTTGATTGCAGTGGCAACACATGCGCCGGCACACTTGGCAGTAAATGAACATACACAGCAACAAACATAATTGCTGTTGTTAGTAACGTTGATAGCTGCATCGCTTTATCTTTAATCGGTGCTGCGAGTGCCTTATTACCAATCATCACTACAAGTAGCAGTAGACCTGCAAAAATCTCACCTAATTGGCCAGCCCAACGAGACAGAGTTGGAAAAGGCAGCTCACTTAGTGCAATCTGTTTTGCGAACATAGTCGTAAACGGTTCGAAAAATTTTACGGTTCCCGCCATCACCATAAAAGCACCGAGAAGGCCAGTTAGAATCTTTTGAACTTTTGTTCCTATGCTGTCAGTTTTTTCATAGCTGCGAACCAAAAAAACACCCGTAACGAGTAGCATCGTGCCGATAAGAGATAGCTCAAGAATTAGTTGCGATGGGCTCATAGCAAACCTTCATTATGTGTTGGCAAGTTGATGGTGTCATTCTACGAAATTCAATAGAGATCAAAAATAGACAGGCTTGATTCTTATTCATTCAAAAATGAAAGATTGAGTAATCTATAGATTTACTTTCAAGTTGCGCCTTGGGGCGCAGGTTTATGGGCATTTCTGAGTGACGAAGAGGCTATAGGTGAAATTACTGATGCTGATGGCAAAGTATGGACAGTCCCTGCTCAAAACCATTTCACAACTGCGCCAAAGGCGGTCGATCTTTATGAAGAGTGCGCCAACATCACACCCGAAAGCATAGCTGATGTAGATGAAGCCTCTGTGCCTGTAGCTGTTATTGATGAAGACGGCGAGGAGATCACTGGTTATATCTTTGCTGACAACTACTTCGAGCTATATACCAATGGACAGCTCGTTGCAGTAGACACTGTACCTTTCACACCGTTTAACTCTAGTATTGTAAAGTTCAAAGTCAGTAAACCATACACGATTGCTATAAAAGTCATTGATTGGGAAGAGAACTTAGGTTTAGGTACAGAAGATAACCGTGGCAAGGCATTCCACCCAGGTGATGGTGGCTTTATCGCAAGCTTTAGTGACGGTACTGTGACAGGTTCTGATTGGCAAGCTCAGACATTTTATACTGCACCAATCTATGATTTAAGTTGCCTGAGTGAAATCGATGGTAAGCGATTATCGGAGAACTGTACGACACAAGGTACAGATAACGGTGAAAATGCTTATGCAGCTCACTGGGCTACTCCAAGTAACTGGATGGCAAAAGACTTTGACGCAGTTTCATGGCCGCAAGCGACTGAATACTCAGAAGATGAAATTGGTGTGAATAACAAGAAATCTTACATGAACTTTATCGAAAAATTCAGTGGCGCTGGAGCTAACTTCATTTGGTCAACAAACGTTGTTTTGGATAATGAAGTTCTACTTAGGTACGAAGTGAAATAGTACAGATGAAGCTGCCTAAGCAGCAGCCTCACTACACACTAATACTCCGACCTGTAGGCATTGCTTCTAAACGTTCTCCTAGTATTTCTTTTAACAGGCCATAGGCTTTCTTCCCTGTACAGTGCCCTGTGTAAAGTTTATCGATAGGGTACTGCAACAACGCCAGACCAAGGTCTTTGATGTTTTGCTTAGTCCCTCCGATACTATCGAATAATGGCAACCCAACTAGGTGAAAGCCCCCGACAACGGCTTTTATATTCTCGCCAGGAAAATGTGTAAGAGCGGTATCAACCATATTGAGAACACCACTATGAGCACAACCCGTAAATATCACTAAACCATCGGCTTCTTTGATCACCAAAAGTAACTCATGATCGAATGAATCTCGCTCCCATCGATTTTGAGATTGGGTATAAAGGTATTGATTCCCTTTGGGCTTTTCGTGTTTGCTGCTGATATCAGTGATGACAAATACGTTGGGGGCAATTTCAGTCGTTCTATCAACCAATACGAGCCGCTCATTACTATTTTTTAGTAAATCCTTATTGACGCCAACATCATATTTGAAGCCATATGCGCGGAAATAATAGTTTTTATCTTCGCTGTTTCTTAAAAACACCTTGGCTTTTGAGTTGTGAGCAATAAAGTCGATAGCGCCATTACAATGATCATGGTGCCTATGGGATATCACCGCGATATCAACATCCTCGATATCAACGTCAAGTCGCTGCGCATTCTGACAAAACGTATTGCCACTTCCCATATCGAACAATATCTTTGATGATTCCGTTTCAATATAGAGTGACAATCCACGTTCAACAGCTAAGTCTTGTCGATTCTCCAGCCGAGTGTTGTCAACTAATGTTGTTATTTTCATTGTTTCCTTTCGATTCATTTTCGCTGCTGGGTGTATCGCTAGGCTCATCTAGCATAGACAACAATCTTGCCTTTCTCTTATTTTACATTGGCATGCCCCACCTAACAGTAAGCACACCGCCTGCGACTACCCAGTTATAACGGCTTGTTATATTCAGGTTGCTTACGCATATGAAGCAAAACAACCGTTTCACCATCATGGGAAAGTCGAGATTCTGCGCTATACGGTTCAAAGCCAAGTTTGATATAAAGTAGCAAAGCTCGAGTGTTGTAATTAAACACAGACAAGTACGGTATCGCTTGATAAACCTCTGTGCACTTTAAACTCAAATGCTCAATAAGGGCTCGCCCTATCCCTTGCCCCTTGTACGCATCAGACACCACGATATTACCAATGAAAGCACTTTCTGATGGTTTTACATCATATAAATTCCCAAAGGCAACAACCTGATTGTCAATAAGGCATACTGTCAAATCTGACCGTACTTTGGAGATATCATTGATTTGATTGTAATCCCACGGATAAGAAGCTGAAGGACAAACTGAATACAACTCCTCAGGTGACGAAACCAGTTGAGAAATTGCTTCAAAATGAACCTCACTAGCACTTGTAAATTCCATTTTACCTCCCGTGAATAGATTAAAATATTAGGTTGAGTGCTTACTAGCCAACCTCAACTCTGCGTTGTGTTACTGGGCCATTTTGTCGCGCAACCCTTTATAATGCAACCAGTTGCAATTTGGCATCTATTGCTTTGTGGCTATTAGCTCAAGCACAAACAAAAAGCGAGAATGCCAATATTTGAGAAGATCGATAGGCAAGGCAAGGTGCAAGGGCTAAGCCCAGAAATTATGTCCCTTTACTTTGGATAACAAACGATATTGTGGAACACCGCAATTTCTGACTCTGCCTGATATCCATAAGGTTGGTCACTGAAAAAACGTATACTTTCGCCTGCCTTCAGCGCATGCCACTTATGATCAAAATGGACACTAACTTCACCACTGATAACATGAACATGCTCAATATGCGAATTCGAAAGGCCTGATACTCGGGCCTTTCCATGGCATTAATATCAAAAGGTAGTTTCCAGTATGGATTCAATCTCTCTTAACAACCAAGCATTTAAAGAGAGGTCTTTGGTTTGATAAAGATAGTAAGCATAAATGTCCATATTGTATTTTGGTGACTGCTCAATTGATTCTACGCATTTAATACCATCAGGCAGTGATGCGGTTGAGCGTATCATTGGAAATATTGCATCAGAGTTTCGAATTGCCTCGAAATTCACTTGTGGCGAGTCAGACTTCAAGACAACGTTGGGCATATAGCCTGCTTTGAGTAGGGTATCTTCTGCAGTTTCATGTCTACTCCGCCAATCTGGCGTTCTAATCAATACTAAGGGGTATTGAGCAATATCCTTAAGTGTTACTGAACTCAATTTTGTTAATGGGTGCTCTTCACGAACGCATATGACATAACGACTCTTTGGCATCAATTTCTGCTTTATCTGCTTAGAATAATTTTCCGGACCATAATCCAAGGCAACGTGTACCTTTCTTGATAAAAGGCTCGATTCTACCTGCCACGTCCAATCCATGAGTTCAAATTGAGCGTTTGGCGCTCGTTTACTCAACTCTTGATAAAGCTGAACACCAACCGCATTAGTCAGCGCATTTGTAAGACTGATGGAAATCTTCCCATCGTACTTCACAGGGTTAAAACCACCGCTCTGCTCTAACAAGCCATCAAGTTGCTCAATCAAATTAGGTAAGGATTTTTCGATTTCTAGACAGCGTTCGGTTGGCACTAAACCATAGCGTTCTCTGATAAATAGAGGGTCATCAAACGTATCCCGTAAACGATTCAAAGCATGGCTGACGGCTGATTGACTCAGATTCAAAACCTCAGAAGCATGGCGTGTATTTTGAGTGTCTATCAAGACACGCAGAACTTTAAGCAGGTTGTAATCAAACGATTTCATCAGCAAACCTCAGAAAAGAAAAACGACCTAGATATTAATATAGTTAATTTCTAGCAATCAACAGCTTCACTTCTGAGCATATCTAAATTTCCCTAAAATTCTTTCATCACCTCAATAACGGAAAGCAAAAGATATGTTTCAAACCGAGCGACTTCCTTTAACCCTCTGTATGCTCATGGCAACACCTTTAGCTTATGCAGAGAGACACAACAATCTAGGCACGGAAGCCGTTCAAGACATGTCAGATCCACTTGCGGTCTATACACAAGTTGGTCTGGGGTACACCGACAAAGGTCTCAACCTCAAACTGGGTCAGACTTTCGATACAGGCAGCGACTCTACGATGGGCATGAATGTGTTGGAACTCAAAGGCGCTTTTGGTGATGCACTCGGGGTACGCGACTATGCCGATGACAGCATTGATAGCTTACGCTTGCGTCGATTTGGTGTTGACCTCACCAACGGCCGAGGTTCCCAAGTGGACTTCAACTATAACTTCAATACAGAAGCAGGTTCGCTTTCTTATAGCCTAATTCAAGCCTTACCTGCATTTGGTGCACTGCAACTTTATCCACTAGCAGGAGTCGGCGCTGCATTTGCGAACAACGCACTCAATGATAGTGGCGACACGCTCAGTGGTTATACGGTTCCCGGTACATTTGCGGTTGTGGGGACGTACGGCAAACTCGAGTTAACCGACAACATTTGGCTGAACTACAACCCAATGTTTATGAAGACACTATCTGGCTCGGATAACTACAAAAACCATGCGTTTGCGGATGGTGACAATATCCTGAATCACGAATTTGCTGCGTCTTACCAGATCAACCCTAAGTTCAATATTCGTTATTTCGCTCAGTGGAATGAACAGCTTAGTTATAAAGACGGCACCCACATCATCGAATTTAATTACCAGCTTTAATAATTTGCATAAGGTAAACACTATGAAAAAGACAACACTTGCGCTTTCGATTGCCCTACTTTCATCTTCAACATTGGTCAACGCAAGCACTGCTGATGTTATCGCAAAAATTGACTCTTCTAATTGGGCTGTAAATCCTCTCGATTTTGGTATGACAGCAATGGAATACCAGCAAAAAGAAGGCGACCTCTTTGCGCTGAATATGCTAAATCGAGGTGAGATAAACGAATTTATTCACTTCCCTGGGCTAAGCAAAGCTGGCGACAACTGGTTAGTAACCCCAAATGTGGATACGGTCTACTCCTTAGCTATCATTGATACTCGCGAAGGCTTTACTATCGAAGTACCTGAAATGGGTGACCGTTTTATGTCTTTGCACATTCAAGACCAGAACCATACCTTCGTTGAATATGTCTGGGAGCCTGGAGTGTATGAATACGCAGTTGGAGAGATCGATACAGACTATGTGTTCGTTGGAATTCGCACAGGTACCGATGCGACACAAGAAGACCTCGATTACATCAAAGATGTCCTACAACCAAAAATGAAGATTGAATCAAACTCGGCGGTTGCCTATGAGGCTGACACAACCGAAGAGCAAGTGGCAGCATTGCGCAATGCTCTTCTTGATGAATGGGGAAATCTTCCTGATATGTACGATTCAGTCCAGTTCGACATTCATGACGTAAGTGACTGGGAAAAATGGACATACACAATCGCTGGCTCTTGGGGATTAAGCCCTGAATCAACGGCAATGTACGCATCATGGGCGCCAGAGGATACTAAAGCAGGCCAATGCTACACCGCGACATTTGATGCTATTCCAGCAAAAGCATTTGGTTCTCTAACCATGTATGACTCTCACAATTACTTAATGACTGACGAATACAATATCGTTAGCACTAATCGGCCAGACTTTAAGAGCCATGAAGATGGTAGTTTTACCGTTATCTTTGGTGACGAAAAATGTCAAAACCTCGCAGAAATGCAAGGTGTTAACTACGCCAAAACCAATGTTGATGGTTGGAGAGGTCAAATCCGAGCATATCGCCCAGATGTCGACAAAATGATGCAGTATCAGCTTCCTGAACTTAAAGAAATATCGGTTAACTAAGCCGGTCTTTAACACGTTATGCCCTTATCTCGTTCACGTTGATAAGGGCGCTATCATGTTGAGGTTTTCGCTATGAATACCACTCATAAAATCACATTTCTTATCCTTTTATTACTGTTCGGTTGCTCTAACACTCCAAAGCTTGATGCTAATAAAAATGCCACTGATTTGGTCATCCTTGTCCATGGCTTTGCAAAAAGTGGTCGAGTAATGAAGACGTTTGCTTATGAGTTTCAGAATGCGGGGTATCAAACCTGTGTTCTAAACTATACCTCCCTTGGTGTAAGCAACAATGCGTTAACCGAACAGACGGGTATGCAAATCAATAGCTGTTTAACCCAAAGCGAGAATGCGCAAAATGTGCATTTTGTTGGACATTCACTGGGTGGTTTATTAATTCGACACTACCTCCAAGAAGACCATGCCCTTATTGATGAAAAACGATTGGGGAGAGTTGTTATGATTGGTACTCCGAACCACGGGAGCAAAGTCGCAGATCATTACGCTGAGAAATTTTGGATACACTGGTTAGGCGAAATTCCCCTTTCTCTGACTACATCTGAAAGAGCCTTCAGTAACAAACTAAACGAACCAAGTTATAACGTTGGAGTCATCGCTGGTACTAAAGGCTACCAATGGACTAGTAAATACTTTGATGAGCGGAATGATGGTTTAGTAAGCGTAGACTCTGCAAAATTACCCTTAATGGATGACTACTACGAAGTGAGTTTTTCGCATCATCAATTACGTTCTGATCCGATAGTTACTTCATTGGTTTTATCTTATATAACTCATGGAGTATTTGTTAAAACCTAAAGTTCCGAACAGACATATTTGTGCAAAATGCAATCAACAGACCGTAATACTTACGGATACAGAAACGCCACAGATTGTTGGCCTTGGCGTTTCTTCTAACGTGCTGGATTACGATAAGCCGAGCTTCAATGTGTCATAAGCAGAGTTAGCGGTGGTTTTCCCATTTCATTTAGTGGCGAGCGCAAAACGGCTTGAATCCCACACACTCTTCAAGATCTATAGCCTGAGGACTTTGTTCGTTTATATCGACGTTGGTTACACCAAATAGCGCTATTGAATACCCAAAAGCAACATATCTGTTGCCTCAATGGCATGTTGCTCAATCTGTTGTTCGTTCAAAACAGACATACCCAATAGTGCCTCAGAACGCGGAGCTAGCAGCATACCGAGCCAGAGTTCAATCTTGATATTTGGCTGCTGTAAGTTAAACCGCTCGTTAAAAAACGCCTTCAAAGCACTGTTGGTGTCATCAGGACCAATGCTCATAAAGCTCTCGACAATTTCAGGAGCTTGGGTCGCTTCAGCAATTAGAAGTCGCTGCGTCGCAATATGCTCTTGCGATAAATGAAACTGCATAAACTCTATAGCAAAAGCAATCAGGGCATCGCGTGTACCTTCTAGTGCAAGATGTTGAGAATAACGGTCATTATAACTCTCGCCGATTTGCTGCAAAGTTGCTTGGAAAAGTTCTATCTTGGAAGGGAAATAGCGATATAAGGTCTGCTTTGTCAGCTTCGCTTGCGCAGCAATTCCATCCATGCTGGCAGATGAATATCCCCCAGATAGAAACACAGACTTCGCGGCAGCCAAGATCGCTTGTTTTTTCTTTTCTTTATTTTGCTCAATTTTACTCATCAGCTTCCTCAGAAAACTTAGATCACACTCATTGGTATGATTTGTGTTGACACGATAACAACAAAAAATCATACTCGCCAGTATGATTTATGACGAGAGTACATTATGACGATTTTTGCACTTCCTTCTTCAGCTCTAAAAAACAACCGAACAACGGGTTTTGTGTTAGCACTTCTAGGAGCGATATTAATGAGTATCGATCCTGTATTTATCCGTTTTGCTGGCGTAAGTGGCTTCGACACTGCCTTTCTTTTCGGTTTGTTTAGCGCGATATCAATGCCGATCTTGCTCAAGATAAACGACAAACGTGGCATCAGAAAAACCATCATTCAGAGTGGTTGGCCGTTGCTATTCGCTGGCGTATTGATGTTAGGCAGTGCTACGGGTTTGGTGTTTAGCATCAAGAATACGTCAATTGCGAATACCTTCGTGATTCTTAGCGCTTCTCCAGCCGTCGCAGCGATATTTAGCTGGCTATTACTGCGTGAGAAAACCAGCCGATCGACAGTACTTGCGATTATTTCTGTCATGATCGGCATTGGCATTGTTGTGTCAGGTTCTTTTAACTCGGGGAACTGGTTTGGTGATGCTTTGGCTGTATTCTCAGTGATCTGCTTATCGTTAATGTTCACCTTACTGCGCAAATATCAGGATGTAAGTAGATTAGCGAGTGTTGCATTGGGCGGTTTACTACTCACCATTGTGATGTCCTTTTTCGCAGAGCCAAGCAGTTACAGCGTGAATACTTGGATGATTATGGCGGCAATGGGGCTGTTTACTGCGCCGTTAGGTAGAGTAATGTCGATGGTTGCGACTCGTTATATCACCGCAGCTGAGGTATCGATGACTTTGATGTTAGAAACGGTGCTAGCACCAGTGTGGGCCGTACTATTCTTTGCTGAGATACCTGCCGTGACCAGTATTGTGGGAGGCTCAATTATCCTATTCACCATTTTCATCTATACATTTGTCACCATGAAAAATGACCAGTAGTTAAGGAGCATCTATGACAGCAACACTGACTTATATAAAGAAAACGTAAATTGACACCAACCGATAATACATCGTATAACCTCCACCTAATTTTTAACCGTTATCAAGGAGACATTGACAATGAACATTACTCAAAAAACAACTTCTTTAACGCGTCCTTACTGCATTGTTGGGTAATAGTTGCCCCTCTAGTCTGTTGTGAGGACGACAAATAAATTCTTGTCGGAATTACAAAAATGTTTAAAAAAATAACTAGTGCAACGGCTAAGCCTATTGTTTGGTCTGAATACACCGCTGATGTTCTCTGGACTGACGAGCACATAGCAAAGCAAATGCTATCATTTCATCTCAATCCAGATTTAAGTCTGGCCTCTAGAACGCTCCCTTTCATTGAGGCGTCTGTTACATGGCTGGTTTCTGAATTTGGGCTAAACGGAGCGTCAAAAGTCATTGATTTTGGCTGTGGTCCGGGGCTGTACACTCATCGATTGAAAGCAAAAGGTGTGGGTACTGTTGTTGGGTTGGATTTCTCAAAAAACTCTTTGAAACATGCCACTGAGCAAGCGGAACAAGCTAGCCTTGATATCGAATACCGCTATGGCAATTACCTTGAATATAGTGATTCAAGAGAGTTTGATTTAATTACCCTAGTAATGTGTGACCTATGTGCTCTCAATCCTGCACAGCGCTCAGAACTGTTCGGTGAATTCAAATCACTGCTTGCATCTAATGGTTCAATTGCGCTTGATGTGTATACAGCAACGAGATTTGCCAATCAAAATGAATCCCTAAGTCTTGAAAGAAACGCTATGAATGGTTTCTGGAGTGATAAGGATTATTGGTGTATTCAATCTTCATTCAAATATGAAGAAGAGAAGGTGACATTAGATAAGTATGTCATCTCTCAAGAAGACAAAGAGTGGACAGTCTTCAACTGGCTTCAGCATTTTACTATTGAAGAGCTTAGCCAAGAATTAGAAGCTCATGGTCTTGAGATTAAAAGAGCATACAGCGATCTCAAAGGCACGCCACTTGTTGATGGTGATGAGATGGCTGTAGTCATCGGTCACAAATAGCGGATACACGGTAGAAAGGGGCATTAAGCCCCTTTTTTGACACTGTTGAGTGAAAAGTGCCACGGCCTGTAAGGGTTTTGGACAGAAGCGAGTTAGCAACTTTGCTAAATTTACAAAAGATAAATTAGTTCAAATATGGAAAACTCTTCCATGCAAATAAGTAAATCCGGCCACAGTCAAACTGACTATGGCCGCTTTCTAGTTATTCATCATCGCCCAAGTAATCATCATTATTTGGGTTATGAGCATCCGCCCAATCATCCATATCGGCATCGTTATTTGGGTTATTGATGTCTGACCAGATATCAAGCTCGTCTTGAGACATTTCACTTGGATTTGGCATATTATTTCTTCCCTTGCTGATTAGGGTTTATCTGCTTACCGCGATTACCCTGATTCTGATCGTACTGACGGTTGGTTCCCTTAGTGCCTTTATTTGCGTTTGAGGTATTTGACGCATTGTCAGCAGGTGTTATTTTTTTAGCCATATTCTGATTTCCTTAATTAAAACTAGACTTATGAATTTGCTTGATAGTTCGCTCAAATCTTTGTCTAGTTGTTATCGCTTTAGGGTGCAGTCCATCAGAGTTATCCTGCCAAACAAATCGAAGCCCCTTCCTAATCTGAACCTAATAAAGGTCGGGGAACTGCGAATCTTCTTCCCTCCTAGACTAAGATAAGAAACCCCCGATTTAAGTGACCTTTCAATTTCGAAAGCACGCTTAATCTGGCACGGTGGAATATGAGATTGGAATGTATCAATAAGTTGTTTAATCGATGTCATTCTTGCTCTCCTTGATGAACTGAGAATAGAATGATTGAGTGCACTGCACTCGCAACAGCTAATTAAATAAATCGTCCAATAAATTATCGAACTCGCTCGCTTCGAGGTATTGCTGGGTTATCAGTGACTGATACTTGGATAGAACAGGATGTTCAGCTTGCAGTGAAGATGCTGCTTCATAAGCCTTTTCAAGATCGCCATTTAAGTAATATAGCATCATGGTTTCGCCATCACTCAATACAGCACTTTGAGCTAGCAGAGCTTGCATAACACTGGTGATATTACCAATCGATAGTTGTGGGAGTTCATAGAATGGATTGGGTAAACGATTTTCCGACAACGAAACACTCGATTTCATTATGTTAATAAACTGCTCCAGCGCTTCAGATTGGATACCCACACCAATAATGGATTGTCGACCAGCTAGAATAACGTTTAAAAATTCAGCAGCTTCCATCCGCTTACCACTATCGGTAAAGATAGCCTTAACACGTTTGCTATCGGCAAAAAAACCTTGCAGCAACACTGCATTGTGAAACTTATTTAGGCTTTCGCGTGCTATGAGCAAATGGTTTTTCTCTGAACCAATCCCCATCTGTTCTTTGTTGACGATAAGAAAACCTTTACTTCGTACAAGCGGGTAAACAAGATCTTTAAATGATTTGTGCTCAGACAGTTCAACAGAAAACAACGCTCTTATCGCGTCAGGAGGTGACAATCCATCATATTTCACAAGACAACCTTAACAACTTTTTTTCAGATGGTGGATTTTCCTCAAGAGCGTATTTCGCAATAAATTCCGCTCGCTTAAACCAATCAGATCGACAGTGATACTCACTTTTTGCGTACTGCTCTATCACACCCAAACAGTAACCTGCCCTTAAGCTTTCGGATAACGAAGTAGTTTGGGCAGCTAAAAGAT
This sequence comes from Vibrio panuliri, assembly GCF_009938205.1. Taxonomy (NCBI): domain Bacteria; kingdom Pseudomonadati; phylum Pseudomonadota; class Gammaproteobacteria; order Vibrionales; family Vibrionaceae; genus Vibrio; species Vibrio panuliri. The sequence goes on from NZ_AP019655.1 coordinate 1,494,771, forward strand.
GCTTTTCATTTTTGGACACGTATATATTAATTAACTCAGCACAACTATCTGTCAATGAAAGAGATTTAGCTGAAGTGATTGCTGGTACTAGCAAAAGACCAAGAGCAATGATAAAGGTATTTTTACGTAGCATTCTAGATATCCGATGTTGTTTTTGGGGATTGCTCCTGAGAAGTAGCATTGATTTTGCCGCTACTGTCATCTCCATTTAGAGCTTGAGAGTAAATAACCTTTGTCATTTTCTTCTTGCTGGGCACTGCTATGTATAGGCTTAAAAGAATACAAGCAAACGCAAACATCTGGCTATAGTTCTCACCATGAAGCATTGCCCAGTTTAGATATTTAGTCCCCTCTAGCAAATCAGAGAAAGCGACAACACTAGCGGCCAACCAGACGAATAGTACAAATCTGCCATACCAGATTAAAGGCATGGATAGAATATTCCACCAACGCTCACTAGTTTGACGTGTGTAGAAGATATATCGCCTTAAAAGAACGAGAGCTAAGACGGCGAACACAGCCTCGAGAGTTGATATGTCGGACAGGCCCTCTTGGTGTTCGAAAATATTACTAAGCTCCAACCATAAGGATGTTAGAGCCATTCCCACTAGAGCTATGAACAAACATACGTTGAGTAGTGTTGCCACTACTCTCCCTACTGCCCAATCCAATTCAAATAACAGATGGAGAGAGCCTACAGATTTTTCAGGCTCATTGATTCCTACTTGCTGTTGCTGTTCTACGTTTGATCTATCCATGATTCAGAGAGGAAGAAGTAAATTTGATATTCTACCAGTTTAACAAGCGCGACCAATAAATGTAACAGCTTTTCTTTTACTTTCATAAGGTTTGACAGATTTTAGGCAAGAACACACTGTAGAGGCTGACTTAAATTGACTATTTTTGTTGGAAGAATTATCTGACTGCGTTTCGACTATGGTTACATTACTTTAATTAAGCCAAACGATCTTCGTTGAAATTTCTAACAATCCATTGCAACTCGTTTTCACAGAAGCATTCCAATCAGCGAAAAGATAGTCGGCAAAATTCAGGGTGAATTTTGGATTTCTATGCGGGACATGCAACACCAAACTCGAAAGAACGGATTTTAAAGCGAGATCCCCACGTTCGCGAGGATGACAATGTTAGAGAGGGTCAAAAAACATCCGCAGGATGACAATGTTTGAGAAGGTCGACAAACAAGGTCTCTTCATCCGCAGAATGACCATATTTGAGAAGAGCGACAAACAAGGGAAAAATTCAGGACGAATTTTTAGGTTTTCGGTGTCGGGAACGCCTAAAACCGACCGGACAACACCAGCCAAGCCAAAGCGCCTTTCTGATGACTCTTTGGCAAGACAAAGAGTCATTGGACCGCTTACCGCAAAGTTAAAGAAATTAGCAAATCTATAAGCGGGACATACAGCCCCACCAATCTCGAAAGAACGGATTTTAAAGCGAGATCCCCGCGTTCGCGAGGATGACAATATTTCAATGCTGCCGCGAGAGTTCTAAACGGGACATACACCAACACCAAACTCGAAAGACCTAATCAAAACCGCAACCACTGTCACTCTATCTTTCAGCAAGCGCAAAAAAAATCAAAGTGTTAGATGCTCTCATTAAATTATTTCGATTTTTATCGAAATAACACTTGATCATTAGCGAAACATTTCTATAATTCGAGAAACTTCGAAATTAAACAGAATTTGAGGCTCCTATGAGTAATGAATTGATGACAATGGCACGCGAAGCCCTAGATATGTTCGCGTTTTTAGCAGTGGAATTGATCATTCTATTCCTTGCAATCAGCTACATTGTGGGTGTGTTGCAAGAATTTCTGACCCCAGAAAAGATCCAATCGATCCTAAGTTCACGTAAAGGAAAAGGTTACTTTATTGCCGCACTACTTGGCTCTATTACACCGTTTTGCTCATGCTCTACCATTCCATTTTTGAAAGGTTTGTTACGTGCTCGTGCTGGCTTTGGTCCAATGATGGTGTTCCTATTTGCAAGCCCGCTACTTAACCCTGTCATTATCGGTCTATTTGTCGTGACATTTGGCTGGCAAGTTGCGCTGTTCTACTTTGCTATTGCAATGGCAGTATCAGTAGTCGCTGGCTTTATCTTAGAAAAACTGGGCTTTGAGCGTTACGTAAAACCAGAAGCTTACGAGTCAACGAATGCATCAAGCTGCTCTAGCAAATCAAGCTGTGGCGATAGCAAACCGGCAGTAGAGACGCCAGCAGCAACTTCATGCTGTACTAAACCTGAGCCTGTACCTGCGCCAACGAGCTGCTGTACAAGTTCAAAACCAGAACCTGAAGTTAAAGTATCTTGTTGCTCTACCGATGGCACGGCAACCGCAACTATCGTTGAGACAAAACAACCAAACCGTTGGATGCGTATTTGGCTTTCAACATGGAAAGACTTTAAACAAGTACTGCCTTACCTAATGCTAGGTATTGCGATTGGTTCATTTATCTACGGCTTTATTCCAACTGACCTAATCGCGGAATACGCTGGTGCAGGTAAATGGTATGCGATTCCTGTCGCGGCTGTGATTGGTATTCCGTTGTACATTCGTGCTGAAGCGGTGATTCCACTTAGTGCGGCACTAGTACAAAAAGGCATGGCACTAGGCTCAGTAATGGCGCTAATTATCGGTAGTGCAGGTGCAAGTTTAACGGAAGTTATCTTGCTTAAGTCTATCTTCAAAAATCAGATGATTGCTGCTTTCTTAGCTGTGATTCTAAGCATGGCAATTGGTGCCGGCTTCCTATACAGCGTGATTTTTGGCTAAACCAACCATCCACTGACGATTCAAATTTCAACGAATAGAGCCGCTACTGACAACGTAGCGGCTTTTCTTTTAAGACAAGTTCTTATCCACTTTGCTTTTCCACCAGCATGGAGTCAAACGCTTTCACTTTAGCTAAGAACGCAGCTTTGTCATTGGCAGAGACAGAGGAAGCAAGCGGTAAGTCTGCCTTCATAGGATCCACCGCTCGGTTTCTAACTAACACCTCAAAATGCAAATGCGGCCCCGTTAGTCGCCCTGTCGCCCCAGAGAGCGCAATTTTCTGTCCACGCTGCACATATTGTCCTTTCTTGACTAGGAACTTGCTCAGGTGAAGATAGCGCGTGGTATAAACGCTATTGTGCTCAATCACTAAGTATTTACCCGCGTATGGGTGATTGCGCACCCCAATCACTTTACCATCACCAATTGAGTATATCGGCGCACCCACTGGTGTCGCGAAATCCGTGCCGTTGTGCGGTGATATCCGCCCAGTTACTGGATGTTTACGTTTGGGGTTAAATGGCGAGGTGATTCTGCGATATCGAGTGTCGATAGGGTAACGATTAAACGCTCGCTCAAGACTATTGCCATGGCGATCGTAGAAACGCCCATCACTGGCTAAGAATGCTGCCACTTCGCCCTTAGCAAGCTTAAAGGAGATCGCTTGAATCTCATTGTTTCCAGTCGGATGGTCATCCAAAAACTGTTCTTTGACCAACACATTAAAACTATCACCGGCTCTTAAGGCCCGAGAGAAATCCACTTTATCTTTGAGTACCCGCGTAATATTGCCAATTTGATTAGAGGAGAGCCCTAACTTGTGGGCTGAAAGCGAGAAACTACCGTTCACAACACCGGAATACAAACGCTCTCGCCATTGTGAAGGAGTCTCTTCAAACTGGTAACTAAACTCGCCTTGAGGATTTTTTCTGTAGATGGCTTTTTCAACCAAACTGATATGGTAGCTCAGGCTTATCAACTGCCGAGTGTGACTGTCCAAGGTGAATTCTAGGTAGTCCCCTGGTTTGATGGTATCGAGTTGCAATGTTGCGTGGTCAGCGGAAAGGATCTTCTGCAAATCGGTATAAGGCAGGTTCCAGTCAGAAAATATCCCACTTAATGTATCGCCGACTTTGACAAAGTAGTGCACCTTAATTGGTTCACTGTGCACAGGCTCAATCCGTGCAACATCAACAGCGTCAATGAGCGATTCATAAGGCGTGATCTTGATTGGTTGCGGCTTTGCTGCCTCATCAGGAGGCTCGGAAATAAGCGCGGCGACCGAAAAGGCGCTAATGGCAATGGCCGCCAATATAAATCTGATTCTTAGCATAATAGACGATGACATAAAACAAAATTGAGATATGTTATAACATAACAAGTAAAATATGAAATCGCCGTAATATTGATTTACAAACTAAGCTTTCATTAAAGGGCAGCTTTGCCTTCACTCCCCCATCACGATACCTTCCCTACGCGGATCGGCACCACCAATCATTTGCCCGTCGGTAAAAACAACCCCTTGTAAACCTGAGTTGAGATCGCGTACCTCAACATTAAAGCCCATCTGCTCAAGATCGGCTTTAAAACTGACCGCTGGTGTCCCCTGCTCGATATCGTATGTTCCAAAGCGGTTGAGCATCCGCGGCATGTTGATCGCCTGCTGGATATCCATCCCCCACTCAAAGTGAGCAATCAAGGTTTGCGCGACATAGCCAATGATGCGAGAACCTCCCGGAGAACCCAATGCCATATAGGGCAACCCTTCTTTCATCACAATGGTAGGTGCCATTGAAGAGCGGGGACGTTTACCCGGTTCAACACGATTGGCAATCGGGTAACCATTTCGGTACGAGGCAAACGAGAAGTCCGTCAACTCATTATTGAGCAGAAAACCATTGCTCATCACCCGAGAGCCAAACCCATTCTCAATCGTGCTGGTCATCGAAACGATATTGCCCTGTTTATCAACAATCACAATATGTGTGGTGCTGGGTAACTCAATCGACTCATCATCGGCACGCGCCATTCTCTGATTCCAAGGTGGATTGCCCGCTTCAACATGGCTGAGTGCTTGGCCTTTTTTAATCAAACTCGCCCTTTGAGTTAGGTATTCAGGGTCAAGTAATCCCTCAGGCATAGGAACAAAATCCGTATCGGCGATGTAACGTCCGCGATCAGCAAACGCGAGACGTGAGGCATCACCAATAATCTGCCATGAATGCGGATCATCAGCCCCCATTTCACTCAGTTCAAAGTGGGAGGTAATACCAAGGATCTGCCCTACCGCTAATGCCCCAGAGCTAGGTGGTCCCATGCCGCATACCTGATACTGACGATAAGGCGCGCAGACAGGTTCGCGTTCGATCACTTTGTAAGTGGCAAAATCCTCAAGAGACAAGGTTCCAGGGTTATCACTAATCCCTTGAACTTTGTTCACAATGTCTTGTGCGATCTTGCCTCGATAAAACGCGCGCTCCCCTTCTTTGGCAAGTAACTCTAATGTCTGAGCGTACTGGGCGTTTTTAAGTAAACTGCCTTGCGGCAACGGCTGACCAGATTCCGTAAAGAAATAGCGCTTTGTGTCAGGGTAACGGCTTAACCTCTCGTTATCGCGGGCAATTGCGCTCGCTAAACGTGGTGAAACAGCAAATCCATTTGTGGCTAAATCAATAGCAGGTTCAAGCAAACTCGCCCATTGCTGCTGACCATAATGGCGGTGAACATCAGCAAGCAGCTTAACGGTTCCCGGTGTACCCACTGACCGCCCGCCCACAACTGCATCAAAAAACTGCAGTGGCTCGCCATTTTCATCCTGAAACAGCTCGGGTTTTGCTGATAGTGGTGCAGTCTCTCGACCATCATAGGTCGTTAACTGTTTGTTCTTTGCATTGTAGTAGACCAAAAATGCCCCGCCGCCCAAACCCGATGATTGCGGTTCCACCAGACCTAACACCGTTTGTACCGTCACTAAAGCATCCGCGGCACTGCCACCATTTTTCAGCACTTGATAGCCTGCTTCCACCGCCAGCGGGTGTGCGGCAGCAACCACAAATTCTTTCGCTGTCACACTCTGCTTGGAGGTCACTTGGCTGGTGAGTTCAGGGGCAACGTGATCAGCAACATCGGTGGCAAATAATGGGTTAGCGACAAACGCTAAACCTAGTATCAGCATCGTTTTATTATCCATGGTTCTCGTCCTTGTGAGCTTGCGGATATCTTCTAAACACTTTAGCAATGACCACGGCGATCTGCTGATTTCTCAATCAAAATAGGGAGTTCAAGGACGTTTTTTCTGCAGTTAATTGCGCAAGCTCAGCTTTCTGCTCCAAGCTAGTTTCAGTGAATAGCATTTTAAATTACTGTATTTGCAGTTAATTCATCATGCAGTATCGGTCCATGAACCAATTTGATAAACACCAAATCATCACTCTCGATATCCAAAACCCTCAGCAAATTGAATCGGCGCTCAATCAGTATCAAACTTTACTCAAAAGCGGCGATGCCTTTAACCAGCACCACTTCGATGTCGAGTTCAAACAACAAGACTCCGACGGCATTCGTCGCTTGCAACCAAGCGATGCTGGAGAAAATATTGAACTGCTTAAAGCCTCCCTTAATATGGGGCAAGAAGGGGGTAGCCACTATTACCGCCATGCAATTACTGATGAGAGTGAAGTCTATATCTCGGAAGTGATCTTGTTTGCTGCCGCACTTCAATACCCTGACATCAAGTCAACGGTTGTCGATACTGCTAAAGCAATTGTCGCTTATGCTCGCCGCGTCAACGACACCGACGATATGTGGATAGACGATATGCGCGTATTTGGTATCGAAGCGGTTTATATGCTGGCAAAAACCGATCTGCAATACGCCTACTTAGTCGGTCAATTCTTTGTACCTTATTGGGACGATGAACATGCAACTCAATATGAGGAATACCTTGCCTCATTGTTAGTTGAGCATGGTTGGCACCCAGAGGTCATCAAAGCCTTTATCTGGTGTGATAATCCGAGCTTCCGCTCAGGTATGTTTATGGATGACCCATACAGCGATGACACCACCTATCAGCCGCTAGGCGAGTATCTGCAACAGAATCCATGCCAATACGCACGATTTAAGCAAATGGTTATGGAGCGTTTCCAAGCCGAGCCAGTATTGCTTACAAGCTATGATGAATCAGACGAGGATGAGCCGGAGTTAAGCGGTTACAAACCCGTTATTTGGCTGTATCAAACCTTATTTGCTCGCAGTTATGATGATGAAGATGAAGACGCCTTTATGCAGCAGCCATTTATGGCAAGCACGCTTGAAGACGAAGCTTATGATCTGCAATGTTATATTGAAAACCGAGTTAATACAGACTTGGTCAAGCCTTCAGAGCGTGCACTAGAAAAACGCGCAGAATACCGCGCCTATCTTGAACGTGATGATCGCCGCTATGAGCTTAACTATGGTAGCGAAGTGCTTAAACCTTTGATTCTAGCTATGCCTCAAGGCGAAAGTTTATGGCGCTACATTGAAAATGGTACAGAGTTGCAAGCCCTTGAAGCGTTACAAGAGATCGAGCTTTTACCCCTTGCCCATCAATATGCGTCAGAAATGGCTGCTCATATGGACGATCATGTCTGTAAGTGGGAATACAACAACCAAGGCATTGCAGAAGAATTGGAGAGCGTTCTCGAGCTCGTTCGCGGAGATCTACTAACCGATCACTTCGGCGAAGAGACCACGATTGAACATGCGAATGGCTTGATCACAACTTTAACGGTTACCCCAGACAGTGAGGTTTCTCTGCTTAAGGCACGCTGCGAACAATATTTGCGTGTGGTCGATGTTTTCTATCGAGCACTCGGCAAGCGTGAGTTTAGCGAATATATGATGGATTCGCTCACTGACGATGATGAGCCACTTCTATCTCGCCAAGATTACTACCGCCGCTACAGTCAATTACCTGAGCCCCAAACTGAGGCTGGTGAGACGCAAGATGGCGCGCTGACACGCGAAGTACAATCCATCTTTTATACCTTTACGGATAACGATGAGATTCTATGTAAGAAAAACTTTGAACTAGTCGACAGCGTAATGCGAAGCTCGCGAGATCTATGCCATCCGCAACACTACCCGAAAAAACATATGGGCTGTATTGCGCTTGCCAGTTATCAGCTTTATACCGATTTCAATCAGCGCATCGGCGACGAAGTTACCGAGGCACTATTCAACTACTTAAATGAACAGAATATTTGGCAACAAGCGGTTGATAAAATTCTACAAGAAGCCTTTGTAAAAGGTGGCTACCATTGCCCTGAGCACAAGGGTTTAACTGAGCAAGATATTGCTCGAGTACGCGACTACTTTTGCGCAGATCAACCAACAGAAGATCAAGCCAGTTTGATTGCGCTATTAGAACCGCAACTTCACCGTGATGACTGTTGTCGAGGCAATCTTTACCTCAACAAATTCAGTGAATATCAGCCCGGTTACGACTTCTTGAGCGATCACGATGAAGATTTCCAACGCTTTACCCTCATTGCGTTCTGGCTAAGACAATTACCATTACCACAGCGAGTTCAGGCGGATCGACTTTGGCAATTTATCACGGCGTTAGCCCCCGTGCGTGTGGCGCGTAACGTTCTACGCGCCTACTCAGATGGACCTTGGAGTATTGAGTTCAACAACGTGTTGGATGAGATTGAGATTCACGAGCAACTTGAAAAAGCCGGCATGGATTCCGGTATTCTACGAGCTTTTGAGATGAGCCGAGTCAGCAGCACCCGCGACATTGAAAAGTATTCACACTGGTTAGATCGCTACAGCGAAATCACCAACACCTCAACCAGCATGTTTGGTAGCCTCGATCGCAAGAAAGCTGAGGCCCTGCATCAAGGTTTGAAGTTTATCAATGAGAGCGATCGCGTTGCTTTCTTGCATCACGCGTCACTCAAATACCCAGAAATCACGCTGGATATTGAGCATGATTTCGCCCGTGCCCTGCGCATTGTTGTCGAGCTCAACACAACCTCATGGGAGTTCGCTTTAGCACACGAGCTAGGCGCTTGTTGCCTTTATGTTGGCGAGGGGGAAAAAGTACCGGCTAATCTGCGTAAAGCGATCATCTCTGACGAGCACACTGTGCACGACAAGCCTTGTCATATGGATGGCATGAGTTGGATGATCAGTACCATTGTGCAACAGCAAGGCGATCAATATGTCGTGTTAATGGCCGACCAAGAAATACCGCTAGAGGCTTACCGCAACGGTCTGCCGAATGGTCAATTAGTCATTCTCGATGAAACGGCCGACCGCCAAGAGATTCTGCAACGAATTTTGCAACTTCAACAAACACCAAAACGCGTTGACTACCTTGTTGAGCAAACTCTCGCGTATCTTGCTGGAGATGTTGATTATTCGAGTATATCGACACTTTACCGCGCACAAATTGCCACAGAAAATTTCCGCCCAAGTGCCGATGAATATCGTCTTTATACATTAGGTCAGTTGATGTGGATGTTGGCTAAACCGCAGCGTGACAGGCTTGCTAAGCTTCTCTTTAACCATGACTATCGCGGCTTTAAAGTTATCGAAAATCAGCACGAGAAAGCGTGGTTAATCCATCAACTTGCTCAAGGTGATATTGATTTTGACAACTACTTAGAGCAAGAGCGAGAGGAAGAGACCTCTGAAGAGGGGATGCTATTTCTACTCCGCTGGATGCTAGAGCTAGAGATTGATCCAGCACACATGACTTTGTTCTGTATAAAACATGCTGAGTTCGAAGCGTGTGGTGAATTTATTCGAATTCACGCGCGAGGTCAGTATGGCAACTTTAAGCAAACACTCAATTACCTCCACGCAGGTAGACGCGCGCAACTGCCAGAGATATTAAGCCAAGCGGATGATGCTACTCAGTTAATGGAACCTCTCGCAAAAGATCGCTCGCGCGTCGTGAAAGAAGCATTAGCTCGTTGTGTATTTTCGGCGTAAAGCAGAATCACTCACTATGCTAGTAAAACACCCTTGGCAATACCAAGGGTGTTTTTAGTGTCAGTTTTAATGATTAAATCAACTCACTCAGGTAGCCTACGCACGCTTCTCTGGCTTTATCGTTAACCGTAACTTCTTCGTTTTGGCGTAACTCTAAGTAGAGAACAACACACTGCTTTAAGGCAAAAATCAAAGACTCTTTCTCAGGTATTGCAACTGTCTCAAGTAACTTTGCACTAAACTCCGGCAATCTTTTCTCGATGGTTCTAACGCCTGACGGCGTTAATCCTGCTTGCTTGAGCGCTAATGGAGAAAGTACATTCTGACGTAAGAATGAGATGAACTCGAGCGCTTCAAAAAACTCTCCTCGCGCAACTTTCGTTGCTGCATAATGAGTCCATATCCAAAAACGCTCTTCAATCCACTGCGGATTAGGTTGTGGATATTGTGGCTCAGCAGTGGCAAATACATCACTTAACATTGACTCTTTCTGCCAAAGTACTTGAGTGTCATCAACACGCTGTGCTGCATCCGGCAGAGCGACAAACTTAAAATCGACATGCAGCAGTTCAGTGCCGCCGAATATTGAAACAATTAATCGCGGTTCACCAACATGCTCTCCAGTAAACGCGGCTAGTAATTGCTCAAACTGATTCAGAATCTCAAAGCGTTGCGCCATCACTTCTCGATAATGTTCAGGTTCAATTGCAATAACTAAATCCAAATCGCTATATTGATCCATTGAATCAGAGGCAAAGGAACCACTGCAACCAATACCACATATTCGGCTATCTTGAGAAAGTACCTGAACAAGTTGTTCTAGTAGTGCTTGATGAGAAGTTGGAAGTGACTTAGGAGACTTCATATTTTACCTTTCTTTAAAAGTTAAAGCTGCTGCAACAGCTAGTGCGGTAAAATTAACGCAGCATTATAGCGTACTCTATTAACACTGCGTTTATCAATCTAATTGCTACAAACTGGCTGTATTTTACTGCTTCCTTAAGCCGCAATGGTTGGTTAGTTAGCGTCCTGCTTAACGAGCATTTAAATCGGCAGTTTGCTGTTTTAACGATTCCAGCGTGTATTCATACTCTTCGATGCGCTTTTGGTAATGGACGACGTGAGATTGCAAATACTCATTAACATCTCGTTCTATTTGTTCTATTTCATCACCTAGCATATTTGCCGTAACCATTTTATACATATCACGGGCTGTACTATATGTAACGCGGTCTTCTCCTACCCCTTCACCCATTGATTCAATAAATATTTTATAGTGATATGCCGCCACTTTGTTGTTATTTTCCCTTCTATTAGTAGAGGCCAGACTATAGATCGCTTTAGCGTCACCCATATCTACTAGTTGCTTCATTATGCTCGTGTAACCTTGCACATCATTTTTTTTGCTTCAGTAATTTAGAATAAGCCAACATCCCTTCCCGATCGCCAGAGTCTGCAGAGGCTTTAAAAAGTCTTTCAACCTCTCGTTCTCTTTTCCCGGGAATTAAAAACCAATCATCACCATCTCGGTACCGCTTTGCTAATTCATGCTGAGATACGGGGTCGCCTGCTTCTGCTGCTTTCTTAAGCCAATCGAATCCATCGCCCCTATCATCGGTCCAGTTATAAACCTGACGCATCGCAAACGCATTACCTTCTTTGGCAAGTGAAACTAATTTAGGTAGCGTACCTTTGCTAGCATCACTGTTCTTTGAAAAATTAGAGTTGTACTTATCTGACTTAAGAGCACCAATCACACTACCTAACTCTGCTGCTTTGCGGGCATATTCAGCCTCTCTAGGAGTCTGAACAAAAATATTTGTGTTGTAGGTTATTGAGAGCATTAAAGCGGCACCAGCATATCCCTTTTTTGTTGCATAAACTAAATATGGGGTTGCTTCATCATATTTATTTTGCTGAAAAAGCAGAGTACCACGCTGATAGGCTTGTTCTGACGTTAAGTTAACTTCCCCTTTTTCCGCATATACCGATATCGTCGAGAAGAGGAAAACGGCAATAAGTAGTGATTTTAAATATATCGATAGGTTAGTTAGCATCCTGCTTAACATCCATTATTTAATTTGCTGTTTTAACGATTCCAGCGTGTATTCATACTCTTCGATGCGCTTTTGGTAATGGACGGTATGAGTGGCAAGATAATCTTCAGCCCTGTCGTGAGCAAAAGAAATTTGCTCTTCATTAAGTTCAATGATCGCTTCATCGTAAACTGATTGAACGGTACGATAACTGCTCTTTAATTCTTCCCCTCCCATAGACATCAAATATATTTTGCTATAATAAGCCGCTAAATCATATTTTCCATCATCTAAGTAATTTATGGATAGAGCCAGAATAACCTTTGCATCACCTAATTCTAGCAGGCGATCAAATATCTCCTTATATTCTTTATCATTTCCATTCTTGAGAAGATGATACGCGTAACTCAACATCCCTTCCCGATAACCAGAATCCGCTGAGGCTTTAAATAGTCGTTCAACCTCTCGTTCTCTTTTCCCGGGAATTAAAAACCACCCTTCACCATTTTTGTAACGCTTTGCAAGTTTATGCTGTGAGTACGCGTCCCCTGCATCAGCTGCCTTCTTTAACCACTGATCAGATTCTTCCTCATCGGTCGCTAGAGCATGCATCAATCGCATTGCGTAAGGGCTACCGTTTTTCGCAAACCGCTTAATCTCAGGTATCACTTTTTCATCCCATTCTTTACTATTCGTATGTATAGAACGCGATCCACCTAGTCGAAACATAGCGATAAAATTGCCTAACTCAGCGGCTTTCAATAAGTACTTAGCTTCCTTCTTCGTCTGTACAAAAATATTCGTCTTATAGATATCTGCAAGCATTAAACCCGCTGATGGATAGCCATGATCTAGAGCTTGAGATAAAAACGGTTTTGCCTCAGTATATTTGTTTTGCTGAAAAAGCAATGTTCCTTTTTCATAAGCTCTTTGCGGCGCTATCTCTAATGGTTCTTCCGCTGCATTTAAAGAGAATGAACCCGCAGCCAAGACAGTGACATGCAATAAAATTAACTTATATATAATCCGTTTGATCAAAGTTGCACCCTCCATCCTTGGGTAATATCCGTTTGTGTTTTCCTCAACAGATCTTGTTGATACCCATGAACATTAGCTCTTACTTCTTTATATAACTTGTGGGTAATAGCTTCTAAATTGCTCTCTACACTAGCAAGCAAGTTTTTCCTGTCTCGCTTAAGTTCAAACTGGTTGTTATCTAATTCTGGAGTTAATTTTAAAAAATCAAACATAACCTCTTTTACTCGTTTAAACTCGAGTAAACGCCACTCTTTAATGACCGAGTAAGGATGATTTTGGGTTCTAGCAAAAGCCTCTTCTACTAGACGTTCAATCGTAGGTCGATCTAAGTCTGTTGCCAACCAGCGAAGAATATTAGCCAGCGCAATTTGCTGCATTGCTAATACTTCGTCTCTGGTAAAGTCAGTTAGTACACCACGATCTTCAAGTATTTTCGTTGATGAAGGCTCTTCCAACAAAGTCCCAATTAAAGGTCCTAGCCCTTCTGGTGGCATATAGCGAATCCATTCCATCAGGTATTTTTCCTGCCCTGTATATAAGGTGTAGGCTACCATGCCAGCGCGGTCGGTATCAAAGAGGCTTAATACGTTATCAAGTGCGTCTTTCCAAGTTGCTAAAAAGACACCGATCTCAATTTGAGCGTATAACATGCAACGGCTGAACTTACTCATCATTGCAAATGTTTCGTCATCGACTACTTCCATACGGCGATAATTACATTTACGGAGTAAACGCTGGAACTGCCATACCCATGCACTCAGAGAATCAGGGTTAATATCACCCTCTATGGTGAATTTTCCAGCACCATTGCCAACCTTAATACCGATGCGTACTTTTTTATCTTTAATCCTTAAATAAATAGGCGCTTGAATCTCTTTTGCAAGCTCAGCTTTACCAGCTATTTTAACCAATGTCACTGGTCCAGGTTTGTCCTCAAGAATGTAATCTGGGATATCATAATCACCACTAGGCAGATGCCAATCTATATAGCAAGAAATCTCGACGCCCAAATGAGCTTCTGCCTTCATTTCAACAAAGCTCGGGAAAACTCCTTTACCTTCGTTTGCACTGTCATCAACACTATGATCAACCTCATCGGAAATAGCGCGTGTCTGGTATAATTCTGGCAATTTGAAACCAAGGCCATCTCTGGTTACAGCCCCGCAAAGTGCAAAGTTAGCCCCTGCAAAACCGTAGGCCTTGACCCCCATGCGGCTTTGCAACGCGCCAAAGCAGAACTGCGTCTCCTGCCGCTGGTTTTTATCAAAATATTGGATTGGCACTTCTTGATCCGGACGTAAATCCTCAGCAGCAGGATAATAGAGATACTTACGACCACTGAGCATTTCAACAATATTGATCTCACCTTTTGCGAGTATGGCTTCGGCTTTTAGCTCTATTTTCCGCTCTGAAACACTCGAACTTTGCCTGTTGCCCTCTTCATCTGCGACGAGATCGATCGCAAACTCAGTTTTCTCACTGTATTCTGGCCCCGCTTTGATTTCCATTGTCGCAAAACGAAAAAACTGAGCTTGTAGCGAACTATCATAAGGTTCAACTCGTTTTTCGAGCTCCTCTGAATAGAGTATATTTTCTAAAGTTTCTTGCCATTGGGGGGCTTGGCTAAAATCTTCACCCAATGAATCAATGTGAATCCCCTTGTTCGTCAAATCATCTTTTAAAGCCTCATAATTGAGTAACCCGTTATCACTGAACCAAGTCTCTTCGATAGAAATAACATCCACGTATTGGTACATGGCGGCTTGAAAAGCCAAATCAGGTTCGACAACAGGGGACCAATTTGGCCGAGTGTGACTTTTACTGCCTTCGGGCACGCCAAGGTGCTGATAGCTAAAATAACGCAAACCAGCAAACTTACCCATGCTATACTTGGGATTTTTCTCTCCCCTTAGATACTCTCTTAAAGGGAAATTGGCGGTATATATTCGGTCATCTGGTTTTTCTTTGTAATCGGAAGGATTCCAAAGTAGAAAACATGGGTTATCCATCTGTAGTACCACAACTTGAGCACTTTGGTGGAGTTTCTTAGCTTGCCTTCTCAGCTTTTTAATTTCTTCATACTCTTCACTTAAAATATCTTTAGGCGGAATAGAGTAGTGATCCGACGATTTACTTAAAGACATTAACCTTTCTCTTAAATGCTGGTTAATCTTCTCTGCGTCTATTAAGTATTGGTGATACTCAGCTAATAAAGCATGTCCATCTTCACCATCAATCTGCCCAAGAGCGTACTCCGGCGTGGCGATACCCACCATTGCTAAGTATTTTATAGACTCCAAAAGCTGATTGAGTTTGGGTTCTTTTTCTTCTAGCTCTTTTTGCTTATCGAGTAAGTGCCACTCTGCTGCATCTTTTATGTGATAAGCGCGAAAAGTACTTTTTAGCAGCCCCTTAATGACATCAATTCGCTGCTTTAACTGCTCAACTTGCTCTTGGGGGGTAACTTCGCGATTATCGTAAAATACTTTTTTCGCTTGTTTATATTGTGCGATGTACTTTTTTATTTTTGCTTCTCTAGGAGAAAATAGTCTGCCTCTGTCCCACAGATAACCAGCTTCAACTGCCGCGTTACGCCCTTTTTCGACTAAGTCTCGGAAAGTACGTTGGTATGGCGCTTTGATTTTTTCCCATTCTATATGTGCTTGATATGTTTCAAAGATCTGAGTTTGGTAAAACTCTTGCTTATGGGTCAAGATATCATCCAACCAAGCTTTAGCCTTGTCATATTCAACTTTATCTTGCGCCGAAAGAAAACTTGCTGGGTCGACATTTGCCAAACCATCAATAACACCTGCCTCTGCTAACGCATTTCTTAAGTTATCTTTGCCCTGATTCTCAATAACTTGAGTGAGTTTTTCCTCTGCCTTATCAAGAAAATCACACGCATCTTCCGATAATAAGTAAAATTTCTTACTACCCACAAAGTAAGCGATATCTTTATACCTTTTAGTCACTTGCGACAGAAGACATACCTCAGTTGGTATTGACGAGTTAAGTGGTGTCGACGATATGATCTCCCTATCGTTCGGCAAAGGAAGTTCTTTTATTTTCTCAGTCATGTGTTAACTCTCTTTCTCTGTCATTCAACGCAATAGCCCTCTGCCACTTTTCTTGTTTGGATATTGGTTGGTGTAAAAGTGAAAACCAAGATGCGGGTTTAAGTAGCTCTGAATTGTTAGCCATAAACTCTGACCACTGATTCAGTTCTCGCACAGTGAGCGAATCCAACACAGCTAATAGAGCCAATGATTGCATAGCTTGCTTGACTGTCTCGATTGGTTTGCTAATCCAGTGTTTGGTTCTGGCCAAATGATAGGTGAGATGTTCAGCTTTCAGCGACTGCTCAGTGTGCGAGCTGATGGAGAGAGGCTGTAATTTATTAATGTCATTAAGTTCAAACTCATCCCAATGTTCTCTTCTATAGTCAGGTAGCCACAAACGAGAGCAATTAGGCCAACAATGTGTATGCTTCGAATCCTGTAATATCACTCTCGCCATCGCAGGCATAAAAAAACGTAAATAGACTTTTCCATCGCTTTCATGATCAGCGAGTAACATTTTTCCAAGATCTTGATTCAGCTTATCAATAGGAAGATGACTGGCTACAATACAACCCGAAAGTTGACGGCATACGTCATTTAGCAAATCCGTACATTGCAATGAGAGTTCAACCAGTCTTGGACTTTGTATTATGAGTTGGCTAAACGGCGTACCAACAAACAAATGTCTGACTTCCAGCCCTTCAAGCTGTCGGAGCAAGTTTTGCGGCTCACTATATTGATTGATATCTACCAGTAAAAATAATGAACAGTCACGACTCACTGAACGAAAAATCCGTTCGGGATCTATTTTTTGCATCGACACTCTTCTCCTAACGTACAAGAGCCATCCGCTTGCTGGCCGCAAATAGGGACTATATACATCCCAATCTGAGCTGAGCGTAATATTGCGTCGGCAAAATTTGGCGTGACTGATAGTGGTGGCGGTGGCGATTCAACACCGTTTGGCAAGGCCGCTATCTTGCCCCCAAACCCACTGCCACTTCCGGCACCACCACCAGAGTTAAGATTGATATTCGCGCCCGTAATCGTCACCCCGGAGGCATCCACTTTGACAAAATTCCCACCGACTTTGAATGTTTGTTCTCCGCCAGCTTCAATCACCACTTTGGCACCACTTTGTAGGTGCACCTCCATACCTGCATCAAGAGACTCTAAGTTTGCGGTTTTCTGGTGCAAACTCCCCTCAACAACCACCGTGTTGTCTTGAGTCACTTTACTGCAGCTTTCTCCTTCAACAACCAAATGCTGATTGTGCTCAATTTGAGTAAAGCGGTCATTTTCTACCAACAAATGTTTATCGTGTTTGATGTGTGTTGTGTGATCATTAAGAATGTCGACATCAAAGTCTTTCTGGGCATGAAGATAGACCTTCTCGCTCTCTGATTGGTCCTCAAAGCTGAGTTCATTAAAGCCCTCTCCTTGGTGAGTTTCACTACGCAATACTGTTTTAGTTTTGTGATCAGGCAGGGGGTATGGTGGTGTGTTAGTAGCATGATATGTGCGACCCGTGACAATCGGTTGATCTGGGTCGCCATTAAGAAACTCAACAATCACTTCATGGCCGATTCGAGGGATCGCCATAAAACCATACTGCCCACCTGCCCAACCCTGTGATACTCGAACCCAGCATGAACTTTGCTCATTCCCTGCTGAGTAACGATCCCAAGGGAAATGGAGCTTTACACGCCCATGCTCATCACAATAGATTTCTTCCCCTTCTGGGCCAACCACAAGCGCAATCATAGGACCATCAACTCGCGGCTTAGGCTGGGGCTGTGAACGCCAATTTAAATTGGCAGGAATGACTTTAAACTGATTGTGATAGGTAGTCGCACCGTGAGTTCCTTCCTCTTCTAAAGCCTGTGGTTGTGAGCCGTAATGAATCACTTCCACTACAAACCAATCACGATTAGCGTCGGTGTCCAAGTTTTCAATCAGATCGAACTTCACCCCAGCTTGCAAAGCAACGTGATTGCTCTTACCCTCTGCCACGTGCGACTCTCGGCGTAAATACTCTAAGCGATACTGACTGAACGTCTTGCCCGTACCGTCCTCTTTATAGCGTCCAGGGTAGTCATAATGCTCATATTGATCGTGCTGAGAACTCAAGTCCGAACCAATCTGTTGTTGCACAAAACCGTAACTGGGCTTTTTAAAACTGTAGTCTTTCATTTCAAGGCGACTCGGCTCAACCTGATGGGTTATCGAGAACTTTGAAATATAAGGTTGATCAGTGACGCCCCCTGACAAACTATTGTGAATAATGGGTTCGGAAAACTTGGTCACTAGGCTGGTATCGTCAACAAAAACTACCGAGTGTTTCACATCAGTTTGCTCAATGTAGTAGCACAATCCCTCTTCGGCACTAAGGCGGTGAACAAACGCCAAATCAGTTTCTCTGTACTGAACACAAAACTCACGCATTGCTGACGTTCCAGTCATAGCAAAACTAAAATCCTCAATTCCCATCTCTTGCAAAAGAATCGCGATAATCTCAGGAACTGTTTTTTGTTGGAATATGCGGCTGTTTTGTCGAAGCGAAAGGCGCTCGAGGGCTGGCACCAATGTTAACGAGTACAATGTGTGGTGATGACCAATTTCTCCTTGAGAAAACTGCCGTACGACCCCGTGTACATATTGAACCGGATCGCCATTAACCTTGATGGTTAACATCGCGGAGTGGTCGACTACCTGTTGCGCCGAAATCCCCTGCTGCCGACTACCCAAATCAATATGGTAACGAAAACCATAGCAAGGCAGTGTTTGCTCAAACATCGATTGTGAAACCGACTCTTTTCCTTGGTATCCTGTTACAACAAATGTGTCTTGCGGTAAACCTTCAACAGTGAGAGTGAATGTGAGCTTTGCCATCCTATGCGCCTTCTTTTCCACGAACAGAAACCTGCGCAAAGATCCCCCTTCACACTGGTTAAGCTGAATATTGGCCCGAAAACCCTAGTCAGTTATCAGAGCCGGAAGTAGTCTTTGGTCTGCAGCTTGGCATTGCGTTGCCTTAAAATCGACCGATTCGCTGTTCCACTGCTGCTGTCATGGCAAGTCAAGTCAGTCGCCAAAGTTCATTAGACCAGAAGCAGTTAAATCAAAACACGTGCCAATATGGCTTTTGTTATTTATCAATTGGTTGGGGGAACACAATGGTCAATAGAAGTGAAAAAGTTGCTCAAGCTGAGCAAAAGGTTGCTTGCTGAGCAAAAAACTGCCCAGCAAAGAAGGGAACGCACGAACATTCAGTCAAAAATGAGCCACATCACCCCTGAGTCGAACCATCTTCTGAGCCTAGAAGCATTTTTCGTAAGCCGATGCGTCGGTGTCCAACAGGGAAATGGTCAAAGGTGGTAAACTCTTCAAACCCAAGGCGTTTGTAGAAATCCGGTGCTTGCCAGCTTTGTGTCCAGAGCCACAGACCAGTCAGCCGATTAGCTTGCGCGTACTGTTCCGCTTGCTGCATCAATTGGCTACCCATACCACAGCCACGGCAGCTTTCATCAACCCATAGCTCGCTAATGTATAGCCAGTCCCAAAGTAAGTCGGCGGTAAGCGCTGCAATTAACTTGCCTTGCTCGTCTCTTAACGTCCAATTGAAATGCTGTTTGTTATAGGTCGGCGCCGCTAAGTTTTGGCTATGAGATTCAAGGCCGTTGGTCAGTTCTAGATGTGTTTGCGCATCAAGCGCGCCAGTCGCGAATTCAATCTTAGCCATGTTTCACCTCTTATTATTATCGAAAGACTCTTAGCACGTTGGCAAGAAGTCCTAATTTTAACTTAATCTTGGTGATACCAAAGGTAAAATCATGCTGTTTGCCGCTATCGAGCATTGAAAGCGGCTTGAGTGAGACCGTAATAAAGTTTGTCATCAAAACCATGCTCAGTTTTGTAATAATCCTTCTGACATCCCTCGGCGACAAAACCACATTTCTCCAACGTTTTGTACGAGCCCACATTTGATGCATAGCAATCTGCGGAAATCTTATGAGCACCAAGCTGATGAAAACCAATATCCACCATTAGCTGACAAGCACGTGTAGCGATACCTTGCCTCCAAGCATGGTAGGGTAGCTGATAGCCCACTTCATAATTCCCCGTAAGGAACATCACTGAGGTCACTGCCGTCATACCCATATATTTTCCAGCCGAATCTCTAATTACAAAGACTAGAGATTCAGCCCAATTACCTGACTCTATCGCATGTTGGGTGCTTTCTATAAGTGGATTAAAATACCCTTCATAGAAGCTATTGTCGGCCGGTGCAAAAAACAGGTACTGGTTGACTCGTTCATCGTTTAGCATCGCAATGATATCAATAAGATCAGATGGTTGAATCAGTGCGATAGTCAAATCATCGCCAAAAGCTACTGCGTTGCCCTGTTTAAGCTCTGTATATTTGCTGGTGTTGGGAGTGTTCATTTTTACCTTTCCTAGCGCTTGGTATACTGCGCCTCTATTTGCGGCAAATAGTAACAAAGAGTTCCGACAACAAATTGAATTTTTGCGACAATTATTCGCGTATATCGATCATTCAAAGTCGCCGTAAATATCGATAGTTAAATCGCGTTTTCTCAGGTAGTTTGATGGCGTCTTGCGCAATTGCTGCTTTAGAGTGCGAATCAAATGAGACTGATCGCTAAAACCAAACTGCTGGGAAAATTCAGTCCAATCAATCTCTTCTTCTTGCTGATAAATGGCAATAATCATCTGCTCCAAACGCATCATCTGTAGGTACTGTTTAACACTTAGCCCCGTGACTTTTTTAAAGCTTCGTTCCAGCGTTCTGCGCGAACAAGCACAATGTTGAGCCAATGATTCAATCTCCAACACATGCTGGCTCTCAACTAACGCGACCGATTTTTGCGCGAGCTTAAATGCGTTGCTTTGGCTTGGTTGAATATGAAGTCTGTCCAGCTGTTGTTTAATCTTCTCCAGCAGCAACTTAGGCTCATCGGTTGTCATCCAAAGAGACTGCTGAAACGTTTGATCAAAAAGCGGCGTAAGCCAATCAAACCATTGGCATTGATTGGTAGATTGCACACCTTCAGCGCTCAGACAATAAAGAGCCTCTGGGCGGAAGGTAACCCCAATTCTTTTGAGTGGTGGCTGATCATCAAGCAAGAGTAGTTGATCGTTAGCTGTCAGCAAGTGACTTCCACTTCCAGAAAGTACCCGTTTACCATCATCATAACTATAGCTTTGCTGTTCTGGTGTAAAAAGCAGATGGGCACGGGCATTTGGAATCAAATGTGGCTTAGGATCAATTTGCTCATCTTGTTCGACTTGTAAATACCATACCTGATGAACAAGCCATTCGTAGCCCTCTAATGGCAGCTTCCAAGCGATCACTATTTAGTCTCTGCTCGTGGTGTAAACTTGCCGCAATCTTTGCATTGATAGCCATGCTTATAGAAAAACAATGGAAAGCCGAGCAGAATAAACACCACAAAAGCAGAGCGTTTACCCTGTGTAAAGGGGAGCAAATGGTGGCTTCCGCAGTTGGGACAACTCTCAGTAGAAGAGCCCATCTCCAAACTCTCATCCACGGCATCTGAAAAGTCTGTCGCAAGGATTGATTGAGCAAGCTCAGCATTTTCCTCGTCGACCAATAGTCGCACACCACCAATTGCATTCGAATAAAGCCATTGTGTGTTGATAGTGTGTTCATCGGCTATACAACATTCTATTCCCGCTGCCTCTAAGCTAGATTTGGCAATCTGCGCCTCATGAGGAAATGAAAATCTCGCTACTACCATCATTTTCTACTCCTATCAACTCAGTGGCGAACGTCAATGCTATTGTGCCGGATGTGGAAAGGTCACTTCAAGCCACTCACTAAAATAAGCACATATCATCATAAAAACGGACAGCAGAAGGTATCCAATATCCTCAACAAACTACTTTGATTAACAACAAATAACCAGAAACTAGCCACGCTATTGCCAGAGCAACCGCATTTGTAATACTCTTTCAGCTGCCTAACTTAGGCAATAATCTAAATTTGTAATTCTCAGGGCAGGGTGAAAGTCCCTACCGGCGGTATATCTTTAGTAGATGAGCCCGCGAGCGCTCGATTTATCGAGGTCAGCAGATCTGGTGAGAAGCCAGAGCCGACGGTTATAGTCCGGATGAGAGAGAATGAGTAACACACCAGATCAAAGGCAGACAATGCCTGCCGCGAGCTGGTGCATTTTGCATTGTGTTCTATCCCTCCCAATGAGCCCTGATTCTGGTAATGAATAGGAGTTAACCATGAATCAGACATCACTACTTGCCGAATTTGGCGACCCAATCACACGCGTAACTAAAGCTATCGAAGCGCTTAAAAATGGCCATGGCGTTATGCTGCTAGACGACGAAGATCGTGAAAATGAAGGCGATATCATCTACTCAGCTGAGCACCTAACATCTGCGCAAATGGCTCTAATGATCCGCGAGTGCAGCGGCATTGTGTGTCTATGTTTGACCGAAGAACACGCCAATCAACTTGAACTGCCACCAATGGTAGAGAATAACAACAGTGCAAACCAAACCGCATTTACCGTGTCCATTGAGGCAAAAGAAGGGGTAACAACGGGTGTATCTGCACAAGATCGCGTAACCACAGTAAAAACGGCTGTTGCTGCGAATGCCAAGCCAAGCGATCTCGCTCGCCCTGGTCACGTTTTCCCACTGCGCGCCCGAGCAGGCGGTGTTTTAACTCGTCGTGGTCATACTGAAGGTACGATTGATTTGGTGACATTAGCAGGGCTACAACCCGCTGGTTTGTTATGTGAGTTAACCAACCCAGACGGCACAATGGCAAAAGCACCTGAAATAGTTGCGTTTGCAAAGATACATGATATGCCAGTGTTGACGATTGAAGATATCGTGCAGTACCGTACACAACATATGCAGAAAAGTGCTTAGTTAACAACGCCAAAATAGCTAGGGTATCCCATTAACTGGGATGCCCTGCTCAATAACAAGTCACCTACTTAACGGTAAAATACTGTCTGGTCACCATGCCCCATTTATCATCCTGATACTGGTCTTCGTTCCAATCACCTTGAATATTGCCAGCTTGAGCATAGTCACTCACGACATCGCGCCAAAACTTAACCGCATGATCAGCACCTTTTACCTGCTTGATCTCCCAAGATCCTCGCAAGTTATCGAACATTTTCGAGATAAACTGCTTACCTACTTTGTTTTTGCGGAAATAAGGCACCACATAGAAATCACAGATGTCGAACTGTTGTGGCGCTTTTTCAGCAATAGAGGTTAAAGCTGCTGGTACACCATCCACATAAAGCAAAAACCCCGTGACGTTGTCACCTAACTGAGGGTAGATTTCAAACAGCCCATTTTCATCAGGTTTGTCATCAATAATACGAGAAAATTCGGCAGCGTAACCTTGGTACAGGTTGGCAAAAACATGCTCATTGCTGCTATCAACCTTGACTATTTTCATATGCTTATCTCTATTGTTCTTATGCTTAACCTACATCTTAGTCGTACACTTAGAAAAAATTTAATAAAATATTTTAAAAATAACGCTAGCAATTCAGTTTAAAAGGTGTATATTGCCGCCTTGCTCTGACAATTGAGTTGTTAAAGTATAGTAAGTCTTCCAGAGGCATCCCTAGCAAGATACTCCCTGAAATACCCTCATATCTATATTAAAGAATGATTCTTTAAGTTCAGCGCATTGATTTCCGGAATAATAGAAAATCGATTAACTCTATTATTTGCGATGGTTTTGCAGGCCGACGATTCGGTCTAAAGCGTAAAGTAAAAACAGCGAAGCTCCGTCACTTTGGCTGTATTGTGAATATTATCTGATAGATACGCTCCCCGCACACTAATGCTGGGAAACAAAACCCTCCCGAAATTTTATACATGGTATACATACTCGTTTGATCTACCTACAGTGCCCAATTTATCGCACTGATTATTGGTATCGCTTGATCACATCTCCACTCTTTGTAAGAGCGGGGGCGTAACCGATCGCCTTACCTCAATTCGTATATCTTCTGAGTACATACTTGTCGACTTTGTCTCGACTGCAACTAATTAAACTTAACTTTAAAAATAGGAAAAATAATATGGCACGTTCAATCGGTCGTAAAAGATTTTGGTTTCAAAAAACTCGTTCTAATTCAACATTTAATAAATAGGTATACGATTGCTAATTACATTTAATATTTTCAAAAACAATACAACTTGGAGTGCGAACATTCATCAACTTAATAGTGATATTTTACAGCGACTTGTGCTGGCAAATAGCCCTTTAAGTGAACTAGATTTAGACTTTTCTTTCTGTGAAGCAACATCGATGGGCAGTATTACTGGCAAAGATAATTCTCAGGTAGGCGAGTTTATTGTATTTTTTTGATGGTTTTGAAGCTTACGCTTCATTCGTCAACCCACTCTTCAGACAATCCTCTCGTCTGTCGAATCACAGTGACAACAACTGCTGAAATAAGCTTTCCTAGATTAGAAAGCACACTCAGAGAACAAGGGCAAAGCCACAAGCTTTTAACCGCTAGAAATGAGAAAGACACAGCGCCACCTGTGGATTTATATGGCTTAGCCCTTACCCTTAACTCGCTATACCATCCTGTACTAGAATGAATGAGTCCGCTCAACTAAGAGAGACAAGGTGAGCCCTTTCGTTTTACCATCCCCCAAATAGAAAGAAAGCCAACCATCCATGGTCAGCCTCCTTTATTCTTCCTAGCTGTCTCTTAAGCTCACTTAAAGCAACTAGATTAAACTCTTTGTTGATAATTAACGTACGATCATCTGCTCACGGCCTGGGCCAACTGAAACCATCTTCACTGGCACGCCCATTAGCTCTTCAATACGTAATACGTATTTTTGCGCCGCGAGTGGTAGCTCTTCAAATTGACGACAGCCTGTGATGTCTTCGCTCCAACTCTCCATCTTCTCGTAGATTGGTGCTAGTGCAGCGGTTTGTGGCCAAATTGGGTTTTCACTGTGTTCACCTTCGTAGCCCACGCAGATCTTAAGATCTTTAAGGCCAGTGAGACAGTCAACTTTAGTCAGTGCAATTTCGGTTGCCGCTTGTAGCTCAACACCGTTCTTAGTTGCAACTGCATCGAAGTAACCCATATCACGAGGGCGACCTGTAGTTGCACCAAATTCGCCAGCCAGTTCGCGGAATGCATCTTGCTCTTCCATCGCAGTAATTAGCGTACCGGTACCGACTGATGAGCTGAATGCTTTTGCTACCGCAATAACACGCTCAGGACGAAGGGCTGGTAGGCCGCTACCGATACCTGCGTACATAGAAACCACGTTAGATGATGTGGTCCATGGGTACTCTCCATACACAAGGTCACGACCCGCACCTAGCTGAGCTTCAAACAATAGCGTTTGCTTGTTTGCTTGCAGCTCTTTTAGCGGTAGCGTTACGTTGCAGATAGCATCACGCCAAGGCGCTGATACTTCGAGTAACCAATCTGCCATCTCTTGTGCAGTTTGCTCAAATTCGAATGTTGGGTATAGCGCACGCAGTTGAGGCAGTTTCCAGTCCATCCAGAATTTGATGCGCTCAACCAATACTTCAGGCTGTTTTAGCCAGCCAACAAGGATGCCTTTTTTCATGACACGGTCGCCGTATGCAGGTGCGATACCTTGACGAGTTGAACCGTAAGCTTTGTCACCTAGACGCACTTCTTCTAGCGTATCTTCTAGCGCGTGCAGCGGTAGACACAGTGTCGCGCGGTCAGAGATGCATAGGTTTACTTTTACGCCTGACTCTTCCACTTCTGCAATTTCTTGCGACAGAGAAGCTGGGCTAATCACCATGCCAGGGCCAAGAACTGCAATACAGTCTGGGTTAAATACGCCGCTTGGTAGTTGGTGTAGTTTGAATGTACCAAAGTCATTTACAACAGTGTGACCTGCGTTATTACCACCTTGGAAACGGATACTTGCTGAAGCTTGGTCTGCCAAATAATCAACGATTCGACCTTTACCTTCATCACCCCAGTTTGCACCAACAACAACAATAGACGACATAATTAACTCTCCTCAAAAGCGATGGACTTATCCTAAACATCCGCTCAAAATAAGAAAAATTAATAATCGTTATAACCCTAATAAGGATTTCATATGGGATTATGATGATTTTTGCGATCGGCATAGAACCCTAGCGAGGATAATTATGATAGACCTCAACTGGCTTAATACCTTTGTTGTTTTGGCTCGTTTAGAGCACTTTGGCAAAACGGCCAACGAGCTGCATATGACGCAACCGAATGTGAGTTTGCATATCAAACAGCTTGAGCAGGCTACACGAGTCAAGCTTATCGAGCGGAACCCATTTCGCCTCACTCAGGCCGGTGAACGTCTGCTAAAAAGCGCACAAAGCACTTTGATGGAATTGCAAATCTGCCAAGCCGATATCAACGCTATCAATGATTTAGACCAAGGTACTCTGACTATCGCCGCCAGTGATATTATCTCGCGCTTACTGCTTATTTCACCCTTTCAGTTGTTTAAGAAAGAGTTTCCCGGCATCGATTTTTCATTGCTCAATACCACCTCTTCACAAGCCGCAGAGTTGGTCAAAAGCGCTAAAGCGGATCTAGGCTTTGTGATGGCACAAAAAGAGAGCCAACCTCTGCACTTTACCGAGCTTCAGCAAATCAAATGGTGTGCATTAGGCGATGGCTTGCAAGCATGGCAACAAGGTCAATGGGAAAGCAAGCAAGAAGAACCGACACTAATTTTGCTCGGCCACGATACTCGAACACGCGACTTACTCGATCTCGCGCTACCCACCTTAAACTTACCAAAATATCGCATCATGGAAGTAGGCAGTGTGGACGCGCAAATTGATTGGGCAGAAGCAGGGTTTGGGGTGGCGATCGTACCGGAGTTTTCTCTGCATCAAAAACTGAACTTAAAAACCAAAATCACGCCACTACCGCAGTTTCCAACCACCAGTCTTGGCTATATAGTGCGACAAAATCAGGTGTTGTCTCGCGCAATAAAACAGTTGTTAAACTGGGTAAATGAAGAAATTGTCCGCTCACAACTTGGAAGTTAACTCGCTCCCTGCAATCATTTCCAATACCGTGGGAGCGAGCCTGTAAGTTGGTGTGGTTAACGCTGCATGATCAACGCTTCAAGAGCCGCCAATGATGCTTGCTTTTCGCCAAGCATCATCACTTCAGCTTCGTTGACGTACTGATCTACCCCTTGCTTCACATCTTGCTGATAAAGCACCACGTTATTTAAGATAGACGCCACATGTAAACCGCGCAGGCGACCAACAGCAAACAAAGCTGAGGTCTCCATATCGGCGCCCAAAATGCCCTTTTTGTTCCAATATTGGCAAATCGCTTCTTCATCATCAGTGTAGAAACTGTCATGGGAGCGCACTACACCAAAATAGTGAGGTATCGACTGGTTAGCTAAGTAGCCCTCTAATGCTTTTAATAAACTCAAACTGGCATAGGCAGGATAAGCAGGCTCAACATACGCTTTTGAACCGCCTTCATCTCTCACCGCACCTTCAGCAACGATCAGCTCGCCTAAACCAATGCCGACTTGCATCGCGCCAGCTGAGCCAACACGTACCACATGGGTAACACCACATTGCTTAAGCTCTTCCACAGCAATAATCATCGAGGGCGCACCAATACCAGTGCTGCACACAGAGACAGGCACTCCTTTATATTCACCGGTAAAAATCCGGTACTCACGATTTTCAGAGACCATTTCGGCACGATCAAAGAGTGCCGCGATGCGGTTGGCGCGGTCAGGTTCACCGCAAACAATCACCAAAGGCGCTAACTGGGTTTCATCTACGCCAATATGAGGCTGCTTAAGCATGAATTGATCCTCTACTAGGTTCAGCAAGTCAGAGTTTACGATCGTGCAGCAAACGATTGGACGGTGAAAACCTCACCAGTTCAACGCTAGGCATATCGAAGTCTGACAATAATGTGTTTAAACTAGGCCAATCTTAGGTGAGATGTTCTTGCTCGCGGGAGGACATTTGTCCTGCAAAACCGCATATAACTCAAGGAAGATGCACCATTTCACTAGGATGTGTGACAAATATCAAAATAGAAAAGTTGCACGCCAAAAGCCTTGCTCAATTGCGCATTACCGCCCCAAAAACGTGAGAAGTTATGAGAATTAAACCCTACCTTACCGGCCGATTTAAAACCCTGTTGGAACAGAGAAGCAGAGCATTTCGTGATTTTATCTATCAGTGCCAAGTGGGGAGTCGTTATTTCAACGCTGGAGAAGCAATTTTAACCCAAGGGGAGCCGTTAGATCATATCTATGTGGTTCCTGCTGGTCGTGTTTCAATGAGTATCTTGGCAGCCAATGGACGTCGTTTCCAACTGGGAGAAGCCAACTGCGATGACCATATCTTTGGTGAAATGGAGTTTTTTACTCAAACACCGTGCCAATGGAGCGTAGTATCAGATGAGCATATGCAAGTCGATATTATCTGCATTAAGAAGCTCAGCGAGCAGCTTCAACAACAACCAGAGATGCTGTTCTTTTTTGCCTCAGCACTCGCAGATGATTATCAAGACTCGCTGGATATCTATACCAGCCGCCTGCTCCACCCTATCACTTACAACATCGCCTACGATCTACTAATGCAAGAGCAAGCCAGTCCATCGCTAACCGGCTTTGACAAAGTCAACCAAGAGGCAGAACGGTTTGGAACCTCAGGGCGGGTATATCGCCGGGCAGTTAAAACTTTGATGGATAAAGCGTTAATTCGTAAAGGTGAACAGGGGCTGGAAATCGTCGATAAACAAGCGTTACGTGCTTTTCTCGACACCTATGAGTAAAAAAAACGCCACTTGCAATCCGCTAGTGGCGTTTTTTTCATTATGCGCAGAGCAAGTCAATTAAACAAATAGACCGACAATCGCTGCGTTCATCAAGTTCGCGAGCGTTGCAGCCAAAAGAACTTTCATACCTAGCTTACCAATCAAACCTGCTCGCTCAGGGATCATGCTACTTAACGCGCCACACACCATTGCCACCGAACCAATGTTGGCAAAACCACACAGTGCAATCGTCATAATCGCAGTAGTACGAGCACTCAGTTCAACCGAGCCCATGCTAGCAAAGGCAACAAACTCATTTAGCGCAATTTTCTGACCAAGGAACGAACCCGCAGACATTGCTTCTTCCCAAGGCACACCAATCAGCCAAGCAACAGGCGAGAAGAAGAAGCCAAGGATCACATCAACCGTTAAACCAGCAAAACCAAAGAACTCACCGATTGCACCTAAGCCACCATTAAGCAAAGCCATCAAACCAATACATGAGATAATAACCGCGCCCACAATCGCCGCAATAGACGTACCAGCAATCGCACCTTTTGCGACCGCATCAATGAAACTGGTTGGTTTTTCGTTGTCCGGTAACTCTGGCACTTCATCAATCGTCTCTTCCGTCTCAGGAATGATCAGTTTGGCAAACATCAGTCCAGCAGGCGCAGACATAAAGCACGCCATAATCAGGTAGTTAAGATCAACCCCCATACCAGCAAGCCCCGCTAGAATGGAACCAGCGATAGACGATAGGCCACCGACCATAATGGCAAAAATCTGCGCGCGAGTAAGAACACGATGGTACGGCTTAACAAGCAATGGCGCTTCAGTTTGACCAAGTACAATGTTGCCAGCAGCATTCATAGACTCAGCACGAGATGTACCCAAAACACGTTGCAACCCGCCACCAATAATACGGACAAACCACTGCATAATGCCTAGGTAGTAAAGTAATGATGTCAGTGATGCGGTAAAGATAATCTGTGGCAATACTTGCAGCGCCCAAATAAAGCCAATGCCGTCAACACTGAAGTTCACTAGGCTACCAAAAGCAAACTTGATCCCTTCAGCACCATAGCTAAACACCTTGCCAACGCCATTGGAAACGGCAAGCAGCACACCTGCGCCAATGTCTGTCGCCAATACAAAACCGGCGACAACTAAGATGATAGCAAATGCCCCAGCGACAGCACGCCAACTAATTAGACTTCTGTTTTCAGAGCATAGGAAGCCCACGCCGAGAAGTACGGCGATACCAATTAATGATTGCAACATAGTAATTTATCCGATTTGTGCGTTTTCTACTGCAGCGATGATTTGCTCGGTGTGTTGATGAGCCAGTGCGATGGTTTTCTCGGCGTCACCGCCCTCCTCTGGGATGGCGTTCATCTCAAATGTGACGATGGTATCGACAATATCCATCTCTGCGGCTTTAAACGCATGTTCAAAGCAGCGTTGGTAGTTTTCTAATGGCATAAAGTTGAAGCCTGTTTCAGAGTACGACTCTGCTGTTGCTCCAGCGGTAATTGAAAACAACATTTTTTTGCCTTTTAGCTGGCTTCCATCTGGACCAAAAGCAAACCCATAAGTGAAAACCTGATCAATCCATTCCTTCATAACCGCAGGAAACGTGCTCCAGTAAAGTGGAAACTGAACCACGACAAGATCAGCGGCTAACAAGCGTTGCTGTTCAGCGGCAATATCTCCGGAAAAGTCAGCAGTATGAGCAATAGTCCAATCAGTGCTTTGCTGTAAAAGCTTGATGATCTCGGCATTGGCAAATGATTTGTCCAAGTCAGGATGACCATTGATAACAAGTACGTTCATAGGGGTAACCTTAGTTGATCACGCTACAGTTTCGCCTGAGCTATGCATTAGCTTCGTTTGTTAAAACAAAGTTTGGGGGGAGCATAGCAGCGACCAGCGTATCTCATTAGTTGTATTGATAACTCATAGGTAAAGCATACCGCCCGGAAAATCCAAATAGGAGGACAAAAGTCCCTTCAGCGTGGCGTCAGGTCAAAAGTTTCAAATTTGGTAGCACGAACTCTCCCCCTTTCACAGGACATATTGCGTTCTCTAAAAGCTGACCACTTCATAACAAACACCCAGACAAGACTCAATGTTGCGAACCGACGCTACCACTTATGAACAGTTATCGTTCTTTTGTGTCAAAATTTAATCAAAAAAACTCACATTAAATCAAATATAGATCCAGATCATTTCCAACAGCAAAATTCATGACCAAAAGTAGAATTGTGGATTCATATATGATTCAATACAGAAAATTAAGACTCATTAATAACACAATAAGAATATAACCGCCTTCATTAAGACTCTTTGTGAAACTAAGCGTTCGCCAAGTACTCATCAGTACCAAGGTGATGTGAAACAACTCCGGTCCAACTAAGCAGTGCTAAGGCTCATAACTGCCAAAGTGGCCTAAGGTAAAAATGATATGTTTGAGTTTTTTGTAAAACGCCCCAAGTTTGCAATCGTGCTCAGCACACTAATCACTATGATTGGTGCACTGGCAGCATTGCAATCTCCAATGGGACGATACCCCGATGTCTCTCCCGTCACGATTGAAGTTTATACTTGGATGGACGGTGCCAGTGCCGAGGTAGTGGCAAAATCCGTTGCTCCAGTTATCGAACAACGTGTTAACGGCACCCCGGGTATGGAGTATATGAAGAGTACCAGTAACTCGGATGGCTCATATTATCTCCAAGTGGTGTTCAACAACCAAGTTGACCCTGACCGCGCCGCTACTCTGGTAAAAAACCGCGTCGATTTAGCAATGCCCGAACTGCCTAGCTCAGTGGTAAGCAATGGTGTGACCGTAGAGAAGTTTACCAGTGGTATGGTCATGGCATTAGCGGTCACCGATAAAAGCGGCGATGCGAGTGAACTTGAGATCAACGCATTCTCAGGTGGTCTCCTTAAAGAAGCCTTGCAGCGAGTGAGTGGTGTATCCAAAGTCCAAATCATCGGCGAAAAAAAATACGCCATGCGCGTCTGGACCGATCCGGTGAAAATGGCTAAGTACAAAGTCAATATAGAAGATGTTGGCTACGCCATCTCTGCACAAAACAAAATTGCCGGTGCAGGTCGAGTTGTCGGTGATCAACTGGAATACTCGCTCTCTGTTGATGGTGGTCTAGAAGAAAAAACAGCGTTTGAAAACATCGTAATCCGCAATGCATCCTTGTCTAAAACCGTTTTTCTAAAAGACATTGCGCGAGTCGAGTTGGGCAGTGAAAGCTACGTCGCCAATGCCTACGTAGACAGTGGTGTTGGTTCACTGATCTTTGTCTATCGCACACCAGACGCCAACGCCATGGCTGTAGGCAGTAGCATCAAAGAGCTGATCTCAAGCCTTAACACTCCATTTGAGATTGAAGCAGTATATGACACCACTGAGTTTGTTTCAGGAGCGATTGATACCGTTTTAGAAACACTAGTTTTAGCGGTCATTATTGTCTCCTTGGTAACATGGCTCTTTATGCAATCTATCCGCCTAACCATCATTTCAATTTCCGCTATACCTGTCTCATTGATTGGTACGTTCGCCTTGATGCAGGCATGCAATATCGACATCAATATCATTTCGATGTTTGGTCTCGTTATGGCAATTGGTATTGTTGTAGATGCTGCGATTATTGTTATCGAAAATACAGAAGCGACACTGCATAACAACCCTGATATCACTGTTGAACAGGCGATCATTGAAGCCGGCAAGACTGTCGTCTCACCCATTATTGCCAGTGCTTTAGTCCTGCTAGCCGTGTTCGCACCAACAATCTTTATGAATGGCATGACCGGTATCATTTTTGGTCAATTTGGTATTGTATTGTGTTCATCGGTGCTGGTAAGTACTTTTGTGGCACTAACATTAACCCCTGCGCTTTGTGCTCTACTGATGAAACGTGAGCAAAAAGGCATCCTGGCGCGTTCAATTGAAAAACTGATTTCATTTAAAATTAGCGGTTTTACATCGTTAACTAGAGGGGCGGTTCGATTCCCACTATGTTCTATTTTGCTGCTAGGCGGCCTGTTGTTTATAACCTACCAGCAAAGTGAACAACTAAGCAGTGGCATGCTACCTGAGGAAGATACAAACGCTGTTTTTGTGATTGGCTCTTTCCCTCCTGGCACATCACTTCCTGTCACAGATAACGCATTCCAAGCGTTAAGCGACGAGATAATGCAACTTGAAGGGGTAAGCAATGTCATTGGAGCAAGTGGCTTCAACCTACTGACAAGCTCACCAGAAATGAACTCATTAATGATGGTGGCAACCATGCCTCCGATGACGGAGCGAAGTGTTTCAGATGCAGAACTTGCCGAAGCAATTAATGAGTTGCTTGCCAAGCAACAGGGGCTTTACGGCTTCGCATTTAAGCCGCCAGTCATTCCCGAGTTAGGTACAGTAAACGGCGTTAGCTTTACGATTACAGACTCACTGTCAAGAACCCCAACTGAGTTAGCTAATCTCGTCAACGAACTGCTGGTTGATATCAACAATGATGACAGTGTGAGTAGCGCATACACTCAGTTTAATGTCGACAAGCCATCATTGAAGCTGCACTTAAATCGTGTTGGCTTAGATAGCTATGGGGCGGATTACGCCAATGTAGTCAGTGGATTGCAGGCGTTTATGGGGGGAATGTACATCAATACATTCAACCTTGGCGGACGTAACTACAAAGTAATGCTGCAAAACGACCCTAAGTTTACCAAAGATAAACATGCACTCTCTAAGCTCAATCTAGTGCAAGCGAATGGTCGTTTGATCCCAGCAACCAAAGTGCTCACGATGGAAGAAATCACCGTACCTTCATTCTTAGATCGCTTTAACGCGACTCAATCAGTCGCCATCGACGTGATGCCCTCTCAATCCAGCGGCGATGCCATTAACTTCCTCCAACAACTCGACTTACCCGAGGGTATCAGTATTGAATTTACTGGCACCGCGTTGGAAGAGATTAAAGCGGGCAACCAAGCGATTATCGTGTTCTCTTTGGCATTGGTGATCTGTTTCTTGGTTCTGGTGGCTCAATATGAGTCGTGGCTGATCCCTACCGTTATTATGCTCACGGTTCCAACCGCGGTAACTGGCATTGTGGGTGGCGTGCTCTGGCTTGGTGGCGATATCAATATCCTCACGCAGTTAAGTGCCGTACTTCTCATTGGTATGACAGTAAGAAATGCCATTTTGATCGTCGAGTTTGCGAAGTCACTACGAGAAAAGCAGGGTCTATCGATTCGTGATGCCGCTATCGAAGCGATGCGTCAGCGTGCGCGAGCTGTCTTTATGACCGCATTCAGCTTTGCCGTTGGTGTTATCCCATTAATGCTGGCAGATGGTGTTGGTAATGGCGGACAAAAAGCGCTTGGTTTCGCCTCTTTTGGCGGTATTGTCACCGCGACGTTTATCGGCTGTATCTTCGCCGGAGTGTTCTTCGTTGTTATCCAAAATCTTAGGGAATTAGGCAAACGACGCGCTTAAACAATGATGGATTGGGCTAACTCTCCACTACGCCCAATCCTAACCCCTCATTTATCTACACATCACAAGCTCATTTTACGACCCCAACAAGCCTGAATTGTTATAAATATGATTCAAAATCCTAACTACACTAGACACCAACATCAAACATGATACAATAAACTCGTTTTTAGAACATAAATTTGATTTTTAGTCATTTTAAGTTTGCATCAACACGAGTTACTGCCAATCGAGCAAACCATTTAGAAATTTCAGAGCAGTAATGAAACGAGCCTAACCATTTTCGAGTCACTTCTTTCGCATGGTAAACAGCCGTTACATCGAACACGTGTTGACTGTCAGTGTGACTTTAACATTCAACAGTAAACCTCAAGGATGATTTTCTTTTAGTTATAAAGGCATCAGCCTTAACAATTGGTCGATCAATCTATGTGTAAGCTTGTTAAACAAACCTCCATTACGTATCTCTTTTTACTACTCGCACTTTTTGCTGTGAGTTTAAAGCATGCGCCTAAAGTCATGGCGTCACAGTTCGCCGAAAACGTTCACTACGTGACATTAGACCACCAAGCCTCTCCAGACAAACAGGTCAAGATCTTCTACACGCCGTACTGTCGCCCATGTGCCATTGTGCACAAACCACTACAAAAGATGGCTGAGAAAGTAGGGCTAAAATTTTATGATATCCCTGTAGATTTTGGCCCACTCGGTAAGGACATCCAAGCAAGTATCGCCGCGGCAAGCGATCAAGGTCATGCTGAGAACTATGTGCAGCGCCTGATCACAAGTATCCATTTTCAACCGAGTACAACACCAAATAGTCGTGAAGAGTTAGCACTAATGCTGGAAGAATGTGGCGTCGACTCAGAAAAATTCCGTCAAGACTGTCAAGAATTGCAACAGAAAACGGCCTATTTTGACCAAGTGGTTGAGCAGTACAAAATCACCTCGACTCCAACCATCATCGTCAACGGTAATAAGCAAGTTTTGCTTGGCGGCTTAAAGAGCTTCGCTGAGCTCGAAAGCTTACTGATTGAGCTGTCTCAATCGTAGTGCCCCCGACTTTAACCAACACAACTGTTAGAGGCAGCTATCATTTTTGCTCTAACGGTTGTGTAAGCAAATTTCTCACTATTTCCCCTGCATTGCCTACCCTAGTAACCATTCCAGCCTTTTACCAACTGCGAAATTTAAGTTAAAACTCTAATAAAATCATAGCATTGCAAATAAAAACCGAAACGTTAACATCTTCATTTTGAGTGCTGATGCACTGAACTAGTCCATTTTAGACGCTTTCGCTACCTCATAAATATTCGCAAGCTTAAGTTTTCGTTCTTGAACTACCAAAAGAAGTAATTTATCTTCAGGTCTGTTTCATTTGTGAAATGAAGACGAATAGATTATTCAAATAGCGAGTACATCGTAAATGCAAGAGAACTATCAAGATCGAATTATCGCGTTGCTCAAAGAAAAAGGCGAAACAAACGCCAGCTTAGCTATTGGTATCCATAAAGGAAAAGCCACTGTTGGCCGTTACCTATCGAAGTCGAGCAACAGAACCTACCCAAGTATTGAAGAGATTAGCGAGATCGCTGCTTACTTAGGTGTTCAACCTCACTGGTTGGCATTCGGTATTGGCGATAAGTACACTGATGATGCGACCATCAATAAAATGTCGACCAGTGGTGCTGTTACCGTAAACGTATACAGCCGAGCTGATGTGGCAAAGTTTATCGAAACTGGCGAAGCGCCGATTGTTACGCAAATGCCTGTCCACAAAGAGTTCGGTGATTGCTTTGGTGTTGTTTACCCTGCTCAAGGCAGCATCTCTCATACTTGGGATTGCGCTGCACTTATCTTGCAAGACAAAAACTGGGTCAACGACGATATCGTGCTCGCTCGTATCGGCAATAACCCAACACCTGATTTCTTTACGCTAGTCAAAGTCTCCGACACCATCCACGTATGGTACGGTGAAGATACCACCAAAAATCCAATTCACTCTATCACTGAAGATGAAATTGAAGTTTTGGGTATTGTCTGCTGGGGAACGTGGGCAAAACGCCGCTAAAAGCACCAATGATGTCCAATCAATACGCTCTCTGAATTGATTGACGCTACTTTTCGCTGCTGTATTGAGGTGCACCTTACGTGTGCACCTTTGACCTGTCAGCGTCATGCTTTGAACCACTTTTATCAATATCACCTGCCCTCACATTCCCTTACCATCCTTGTTGATCTAACCCGTGGTCTTAACTGCATATTATGGTAGGCTCATAGTGACGATAGGCTAAATGGAAGGAAACTCTTTTGGATAATAACACTCGTGCTGAGTTAGGCGATATTTTAACCGATCAAAACAAACTGCTCGAACTATTAGCAAGTAACATCAACGCGCTCGAAAGTTACCCCAACTTGCAAGCGTATCTCTCCAGCAATAACCAGAATTCGATCAGTTACCGCAAAGCATTACGCGAGAAAAAGTTCACTAAAGAAGATTATCGTTACGCGATTTTAGAACTGCTTGACTGGTTTGGCTATAAAGCCTGTATCGACTTAGATATGGACTTTATTATCAATCAGGTGGCGGAGAAAGTCGGTGATGATATTGACGCCATCAAAAGCCTCACCATCAAAGACGTCGGCGCAGACAATATTAGCCGTTTACTCCATATGATGGGGGAAGCCATTTATGCGCAAGTCGATGATCAACCTTCATTTCCATGGGAAGCAACCAAAGGGCAAACCAACCACGCTTTTTGGCGTAAATGTCATTTAGCTTATGACGCCATGATGCACGAAGGCTACAGTAGCCACTATAAAATCAATCAATGGTGTCAAGCAACGCTCGGCGTATCTTGCCCACAAAGTTTTCCAAAATTTGCTCGCACCTACGGTGACCCGCGCTTAATTGAAAGTTGGCGCACATGGAGTGATTGGAAAGAGTAGTGGTCAAGAGAGCTATCTTGGTGGTTCGGTAAACAAACCAAATCGCCTCTCGTCACTCATAGCGCACACTTAAGGCGCTGTTATCGTATCAGTGCTAATGGCTCACTGAGCCCGCAAGGTTAATCACGGTAACCCCAGTAACAATCAATAGCATACCAATGACGGTGGCAACGTTAGGTACGTTGCCTATCAATGCCTGCACCAATGCAAGTAAAACAATCCCTACGCCACACCAAATCGCATAGGCCGTCGCACTATTCATTCCAGCAGCGGTCGCCAAAGATAGGAAATAGAAGGCCGCAATATAGCCAGCAATACACCCAACAGAAGGCGCTAGGCGAGTAAAAGCCTGAGTCAATGGCAACAGTGTGGTGGCGACAACCTCAGATAATATGGCAAGCGCTAAGTAAGCCATTGCATTCCCCTTTGAAACCTCTTGCTTCAATCATGCCGAACCTTTTATTTCTAGTGAATTCAAACGACTTTGATAAACGGGGGAAATACTATTAATACTTTAGACAGTTAGGATCAATTATAAAAGAAACCGAGCAAGGTGGGGTTGGTTACTGCCAACTGCCAAACGGTGAAGTCCACGAAGAATGGGCACTGTTTCGTCAACAAACAAATCAATAGTGCTCAAAAATGAAAAGGGCTAGCCTACCACTAGCCCTAAAGATGGCATTTACGACTATTCTGCTGAATAGACTAACTCACCATTAAAATACGTTTGCAATACTTTTGTTTGATGGACAGAACGAATCTTTTCATCAAAGATATTCTTATCAATCACAATAAAATCAGCAAATTTACCGGTTTCGATCGAACCAAGCTGATCACCCAAACCTATTGCCTTGGCTCCATTTAACGTAAAGATTTCAATTGCTTCATCTAACTTAATCGCACTAAAATCGAACGCTGAAGTCTTTGACCCACCCGGTTTTTCTCGCGTCACCATTGCCTCAATACCTAACCAAGGATTCGGTGAGAACGCCACTGTCCAATCTGAGCCATATGAAATTAACGTACCCTTATTGAGCAATTGACGGATCGGCCACATGTACTTAAGTCGTTTTTCACCAATATCTTTGCGAATCACATCCATACCGTCAGAAGGGAACCATAACGCTGGCGAAGCTTCATAAACCACATTCAGTTTATGGAAACGAGCATAATCTTTTGGGTTCGTAAACGTACCATGAGCAATACTATGATAACGACCATCGTCTCTAACAGGCAATTGAGATAAGTTGTCGAGCATCATGCTAACCGCACCATCCCCTATCGCATGAACCTTAAATACAAAGCCCTGTTTCTCTAGGCGATGCATCTCCTCCATCACATCTTGCTGAGGAATCCTCAGCGACCCTTTGTATTTTGTACCGACAAATGGTTCCAACATCACCGCGGTTTGCCCAGCGGCTGAGCCGTCTAAGATATACTTGATACCATAAGGATAGATTCTATCACTGGCATAGGACTGGTTATTGTCAATGAGCTGCTGTAAAGCGTCTTTCGTCGCCTGCTCTGGAACATTAAGCGGTGATGAAATACTAACATGCATTCGCATATTCATATCACCCTGCTTTTCCAGATATTGGTAGGCATCGAAGTTGCGCTTAACACCATAGGCATCGTTCATAGCGGTAACACCATAAGAATGCATCTCTTGGAAAAATGGCTTCATACCTTTTTCCGCCCACTCTTCGAGTGGTGGGTTATCTAAAGCTGCGGTTACCCATTCAGACACGGTTTCTCTCACGACACCAGTCAACTCACCCTGTGCATCTTTTACTAAAATGCCACCAGCGGGTGGTTGAGTATCTTTGGTAATATTGAGCTCTTTTAACGCCATCGAGTTTAACAGCATGGCATGGGCACCCTGATCCCACAAAGCGACGGGTCGGTCATTGATAATCGCATCAAGTGCAGATTTGTGAGAGGGGATCTCAGTGCCAGAGATAAACTCGCCATTATCCGCTAGCCAATTTAGGTTACCGCCATAGATCCAACGTTTATCAGGATTATTGGCGCGATAATCCCGCAATACCTTGCTTATCTGCTCCCAAGAGTCCGTAGGAGAAATAAAGATATTCAAGTAATTATCGGCCCCCATATCAGGGTGAATATGGTCGTCGACAATGCCAGGCATCACCATCTTACCTTGCAGATCAATCAGCTTTGTTTCAGAGTCTTGGTGTTTTTTCACCAAAGATAGCTCTCCAACCTCGATGATCTTACCATCTTTAATTGCAAAAGCTTCGGCCCAAGGTTGAGCTTTGTTGACTGTGTAGATTTTACCATTGTAAAAAACCGCGTCTGCATCTGCCAACACACTAAAGCTGACACACGAGATCACCGAAGATATCACCAATCGCTTCATAACTTTTCCTTGTTTAACTCACTTCAATCGTAACTATATTGAATTTTAAGAAGTTTAGATAACCCCAACTATTAACACTATCATCTATTTAGAAGCATTTCATTTAACACATAAACATTAAATACTCATTTCATTGATAATGATAACATCAGGAATCTAGATAAAATAAGGCGTGTTATAGAGGGAGGTGATGGTATTACGACTATGTGTGTCTGTTGGCACCCCACAAAAAAGCCCGATATTGATTACAACATCGGACTTATTCAGACAAACCATCGATATATGGGGAAGTTAGCTATCCAGAGCAACGATTTTTAAGATTCAAATAACCATTTATCTTGCCCGCTACTGCGTCAAAATCCGGCAAAAGAGCATAAACAATAAAAACAAACATCACTGATGCCATCAAATCGATGGGACGGTGCATCCCCAACCACAGTCGACTATATGCGACGCCTAACGCCCAAACCATTACTCCAGCGGTGAGTAGATAACGTTTGTGTTCGACAAATAGACCACCAAAGAAAGCGACACAAATAGCGACAAAAATCGTATGTCCTGAAGGAAAAGAGTAATCAGTTTCTCCCAACCAATGCTGAGTTCGCCAGTGACTAACATGCTCAGAAACCTTGTGAATCACCGACTCTTGTTGCTCTGCTGACAAGTGATAGAAATGCTCTGGGTTAGGCACCAAGAGTTCATGAGACAGCGTTTCTGTGTAAGGTCTCGGGCTTTCTGTCATCTGCTTAAGACCGGTTTTAGCCACAAAGCCAATGACAAGTAACAGCCCTAACTGAGCCGCTTTCGATATAAGTTGTTTTGGGGTGAGACGAAGCGTCATGACACCAACACAAAATACCGCAAGAGTCACGACAAAGCCTTGACTGCCAGCCGAGTGGGTCAACGTGGTAAAAAATGCACCTTGTTGGTCACTCACTGCCGCTAGAAGATCAATATGACCAACGAATCGAGTCATCACAGCGATTAGCACTAACAGCAAAACAAGCAATGCCAAACCACCTCGTTTAGCCAAAAGCAGATTTTTCATAACCAGAACTCACTTTATGTGGGTAAAAATTGCAAGATCCGATTGGTTTACGTGGGGACGGTGTGTTTGTCACTGCCCATGACCAAGCAGGAAGTTCAAAGTTTGGGCGCAATGGATAGGGGTATCCGACTGGGTAGCCAAACTATGAAGCGAATATTAGCCGATAAAACCTGCTTGAATTATCAATTTGCTGTCAAATTCGAGAAAAATGTCGCTAAAATTAGAAAAGATGCAAAAACAGAACTGAAGATATGACGAGGAAAAAATGCCTGCACACGAGATACAGGCATTGGGTTAATCACTGGAGGGTCCTTATCAATCGTTCTTGATGGCGACAGACCGCCCAAGAATCGCTAAGGTGGTTCCATTGTGTAAGAGTGCACTCATTGTAGGGCTTAGCATACCTAGCGCCGCAGCCAACATAATGCCGCTATTCACATACTCCGCGACTTTGATGTTCTGATGAATCATCTTCATTGCTACGTGGGCTAATCTCACCGTATGTGATACGCCAGCGAGCTTATCTTGCAACAACACAACATCCGCAGCTTGGCGCGCAAGCTCTGTACCGCGACACATCGCAATACCTACATCCGCCTTGGTCAGTGCTGGCGCATCATTAACCCCATCACCAACAAACATCACATTGCGCCCCTGCTGTTGCAGTTCCTCAATAATGGCAGATTTGCTTTTCGGTGTGGCTTCAGCAAACACGCGGTCAAGTTGGAGTTCTTCTCCGAGCATCTGCGCTTTGTATGTGCTGTCACCAGAGATCATCACTAGCTGGCTAATACCCAGCTCTCGAAGTTCAGCAAGTGTCTGATGCACATCTTCGCGAAGGTGGTCTCGCAAGCCAATCATACCAATCAGCTTCTTCTCAGAAGAGATAAAGATAAGATGACGACCAAGTTGTTCAAAGTGACGAATTTCATCTTCAACCTCACTGAAATCCACCTGCTCATGCTCTTCTAAGAAATGACGGCTTCCCATCACCAAGCAGTGATCTTTCAGTGTACTGCGCAGTCCATGTGCGATGACATATTCCACTTCACCGTGCTCAATATGTGGCAATTGATGGTTAGTTGCCGCATTGACCACCGCTTGTGAAAGGGGATGGTTGCTATGCTCTTCCACCGATGCCGCTATCGCGAGCAAATCTCGCGCACTGTTTTTAGGGCAAAGTGGGATAACATCCGTTACTTCCATATCGCCATAGGTGAGTGTGCCAGTTTTATCAAACACACAAGTATCGACGCGAGCGAGCTTCTCAATCGCACTGCCACCTTTAAGCAGAATCCCTTGTTGCGCAGCGCGGTACATGATCGACTTAAACGTCACCGGTGTACTGAGTTTCAGCGCGCAGGAGTAATCGACCAAAAACACTGACGCAACTCGGTTAAGATCTTGAGTTAAGGCAAAAACAGCCGCCCCAATACCAAGTGTGATCTTAACTCGGCGATTCGCCATATCTTGCGTCACCTGCTGAATTTCACTCTTTTCACTTAAAGAGTCATAAATCAGCTTGGCAATTTTCGCCGTCGTGGCTTCACTGCCAATTTTCTCGACTCGAACTTTGATGGTGCCTTCATGAACGGTAGTGCCAGAATAGACATAGGCATCTAACTCACGTCTGACTGGGACATTCTCACCAGTCAGCGAGGACTGATTGATAAGTGCCGTTCCGGCTATAACGATACCGTCGACAGGGATAGCGTCACCCGGAGCAAGCTCAATCACCTCATTTGGCTGAAGATCACTCGAGTTAACTTGTTGTTTACTACCATCTTGCGCAATACGCCAAACCAGTGACTCTTGGGGGTGCATAAGTTCAGCCAGCAACTGATCACTGTTGCGGCTGGTTTTTTGCTCCATATACTCGCCAAGACTGATCAGACTTTGCGTCATCATCGCCGTGCGATAGTCACCACGCCATGCCGAAAGGCCGACTGCTATAGCATCCAATACTTCGACTGAAATGCGTTTATCTCGCAGCTCATTGATCCCCTCCACCAAAGTGGGAGCAATCAGTGTTGCTGTGGTGACCGCCCCCCACTTATTTGGCAACATCGCAGCCGCAAGCGTCCCAATCACATTCATCGCCACATCACCACGTGTGTATTGGTGTTCTGACTCTTGTGATTCCGCCTGTGAAAAGTCCAATTGTTCAAGCCGAGCTTCAAGCACTTTGCTGCTCAATAAGCTCGTGTCGTACTCAATGGCAATAGAGCAAGCAACTTGGTTAACGCGCACATCTCGAATACCTTGGATTGCCATTAAACTCTGTTTAATCCAATCACCAATATCAAGATGCGCTTTTAGTTCACGGACTTTAAAGCGCACTCGCCCAGGGAAGTGATGCTTTATCTGCAAACCAATCACTCCTCACTTTTGTGCAAGTTACGGTAGTATTCTAGCTCTGCTTGAGTATCTTCTAAGCGCTCTTTAAGCTCTTCAACTTCACCGCGTACTGTCGACCATGCTTTTTCACCGGTCGCAGCAACGCCTTGTTGGAACTTTTTGTTGCTTATGATGTAAGCAACCGCAGCGCCGGCAACCAACCCCATAGCAAAATGAGTTTTACTATTTTGCTTTTTGTACGGTTGCTCTTGATTACCTTGCTGACCAGCATGGCCGTAATATGGGTAACCATAGTAGTAAGGATTGTTATTGTTCATTTTTAGGCTCTTCCGAGAGTTGATCCATCAGGTAAACACCTGCGGCACCAACGCTTAAAATGGTTAATAAAGAAAGCACTGGGCGACCCGCCATCTTTTCGGCAACATAGGTTGATGCGCCACTGACGACACCAGCCTTCACTGCAGAAATTGAAGCTTGGGCAACCATATCATTAGTTGCCAGTTCACCTTGCTGATGACGTTGCCAATTGCTCACTACGGACGCACTGCCCCCTGCCATCGCACCAATAATCATGGCACGACTGGCAGCGCTGA
This sequence comes from Vibrio panuliri, assembly GCF_009938205.1. NCBI lineage: Bacteria > Pseudomonadati > Pseudomonadota > Gammaproteobacteria > Vibrionales > Vibrionaceae > Vibrio > Vibrio panuliri. The sequence continues at coordinate 1,538,385 of NZ_AP019655.1, forward strand.
GTTTGTCACTTGAGTTACTCATACCGGCTTCACATCTGAGTCAGCTTCGCTATCTGTTTGCGCTACCGCTTCAACATCAGGCGCAACTTCCTCTTGTTTCGCTTCTTTATGACGCTCAACCGATTCTTGGAAACCTTGCTTACCCGCGGTGTAAGTGTCTCGGAAGATCTCGCCACCAGCATTGACGTTTTCTTTAACACTATGTGCCGTATTGGTCGCGGTCTCTTTAGCAGCAGAACCGCCAGTTTTGAGCATATCACCCGCTCCCGAGACTAAGCCCATCAGTTTGCCGCGGACATTTTCATTGCTGAGCAATAGCGCAGTTGCTGCGCCAACGACGGCACCTTTCCAAAACTCTTTATCGTTCATACCTAAACTCCCTAAAATCTCGTTAAACATTCCCGCGTCTTCGCCCATGGCCCCTTCTAACATTGCCTGAGCTTGTTCAAATAACGCGTCATTTGTTTCTTCTTGCGGTTCACCTTGTCCCTGCATGCCTGGATGCATATGTGGTGGCATTCCCTGATGCATCGCCTGATGCGCGGCGGGATGCATGTGTGGATGCCAGTTCGGCGGAGGCATCATAGAAGGGTGGCAATAGGCCGGGTGATGCATCCACATTGGGTGGTGCCACATAGGCGGTGGCATATGCCCCATATGGGGTGGGAAGTGGGCGTGACCCATCGGCTGATGAGGTTGATTGGGATGGGCAAAATGAGGTGGGTAACCATAGTAACCACCATAGGGCGGTTGTTGAGTGCTTTGCTCACTCTGTTCAAAGGCAGCATAGGCTTGCTCACCGTTGGCCGAGCTCTGCTGCTTGTTATCACTCATGAGTTAACTCCATTTAAGTTCAAACTCTCAGCAATGGCGTAACAAGCTTGCTCTGCTTGTTGATCGGATCCGGAAAACAACCTATCTACGAGCTGTGGTTGAATAATGACTGGATCGTACTCAATCAAAATACTGCCTGTGACACTGTTGAGTTTGTAGTTTTTGAACGCAGGGATAGCAGCCAAAGCATGTTCGATATCTTGAAGTTTGTATTTCGCCAAATGAGCGACAATCCCCATTTTATACTTCAGGCGAACTCGCCCCGGAATGTGATGGCCAATCACAACCCACGTTCTTAGTTTTAAGGCCATATCTACGTGTTGTTTCATAACTCAAATATATAGGAATGCAAATCAAACCCCACGAAAAATGTGGTTACATTGCGTACGGATTGGTATTTTTTTGCGCCAAGTCATATCGCGTGCTATTGTATACAAATAACAATTGTTATCGTTTGCATTGGCGTTTATATGAACACTTACATTCACAAAACAAATCAAAGAGTTAGAGTTAGATCTGACTATATTAAAGAGCATAAAAATGATGTAATCGCGTTGATTTCTCAACTTGAGCAGATTGACGCAATTGTTGCAGTTAAACATAAACATCACGCAGGTTCCGTGGCGATCACCTTTGACCCAAATGAACTCGATGCCGATAGCGTACTGGAAATCTTAGAAAGTCATGGCTGGTTGCGTAGCAATCCAAAACCTTCATTTGTTGAAAATGCGGTCATCAGTGGAACGAAGACTTTTGCCAAAGGAATGGCTGGAATGGCACTTTCGCGTTTAGTCGGCCCATCCGTAAGCCGAGTGATCATGAGTTTGGGTTAAGATAGCAGGGCGTGATTTAGGCAGACATTTGAAGCTTCTTAGCTGCACATTTACAAACACCATTACTTAGGGCTGGACAGCGCTTACATGGTGGTGATTTTAAAGGTAAATGAACAATAGACTTTATATTAGGGCGCAACTCTGCGCTCTTTTTGATCTCACTGTTGGTGCTAGAGGTTGCCCTCCCCATCTGGGGCATCGGTATTACGTTGCCATCATTAAACCATGATAAAAGAGGATTGAGCGGTGCTGCCAACTCGCTGGCAACATTAACCAATGCTTGCTGAGAGACTTGCTTAAACTCTGCCTGCCATTGTGATGATGAGTTTTGCTGGGGACGATTAAAATTTTGGGTAGACGAAGTCAAAGCACCAAGCTGCTGCATTGACTTGGACTGCACCTTTTTCTCGACTTTTTTCTTCAATTTTTTTAGCGTTTTTTTCGCACCCATACCCTTTCTAGACCGGCTGTTGTTGATAGAACTATTGCAGATTAGCAAAGATACGATTGCAGCGTAATGCCACCGTCTTTTGCAGCATTTGCAACCAATTGATGGATAGGGCTTTTATGACTCACTAGTCTCAATTATATACTCAAGTGACTTCAAGATGCAGGATTCAGAGCCCTGTCACTGGTTCGAGTTCAAGGAAAACTGCGACGTGAAATAGCCATCTATTTTCAAGTAGTTTGACGTAGAAATAGTGCCAGTGACTGGCTCCCGAAGGGCGAGTTTACTTGATTCGTATGCATCGTTAACGATTTTTGGTTTAGAACCACTAGACCTTCAACTCATTGCCTTGCCTACAAACCAAGTCATTCTCGCTGAACCAAGCATCTTGAGGTTACTTGAGTATAAAGTATATGATTTAGCCATAACACTATATGATTGGGAAGTAACCTGATGCTGAATCCTCTGTGGCTCAAAACATTTGTTACCTTGATTGAAACAGGTCATTTTACGCGTACAGCAGAAAAGCTATTTATGACTCAACCGGGCGTTAGCCAACACATAAAGAAGCTAGAGGCGGAATGCGGCTATCCACTCATTGAGCGTAATAACAAAAGCTTTGATATCACGACCCAAGGGCAAGCCGTTTATGACTATGCACGGGAAATGCAACTACGTGAGACGCAGTTACTCACCAACTTAGAGCCTGACTCCCCTTACAAAGGCACGGTTAAAATTGCTTGTTCAGGTTCGTTAGCCTTGCTGCTCTACCCTGACCTGCTTGAACTACAATGCCAGCATCCTGCACTTATTTCACATGTTGAGGCTGCGCCAAAACGTAAAGTATTAGCAGACGTTCTCTCTGGTGAAGCGGACATTGGCATCGTCACTAGCATCCCTACAGACAAACGTTTAGTCAGCCAACAACTGAGTGTTGAGCCCCTTTGCTTGATGCTGCCAGCCTCACACCCATCAGACAACCTCAGTATTGATCAACTGCAACAGTTGGGCATGATTAATCATCCTGATGCCGAAAACTGTTTGGCACTTTATTGCGAAAACTGCCATGAAGAGTGGCTGCAAGATCTACGCTTTGATCAAATCCCAATTACAGGATACGTCAATCAGCTCAGCCAGATCTTATTGCCAGTATCGAAAGGACTCGGGTTTACTGTGTTGCCGCAAGGGGCATTAGAGAACTTCCCAGAAAAAGAGAAGATTGTGGTTTATCAAGCCAAGCAAGAAGTTGCCGAAACACTCTATTTGATTACCAAGCAACGGGCGCGCAGACCCCTACGTTTTACGACAATCATTAATCAGATAGAAAACATATTGTCACGCTAATTTTTGCCGATGGATTTTCAAACGCCCATAAACTGAAAAAGAGCCTAACGGCTCTCTTTTCACACTCACTCAATTTATGCTTCTAGCACGTCTTGTCCTGTTACCTCACAGAGAAGCAAAGCGTCATTGGTATCAACATGAAGCCCCATCATAGGCAAACCATGGTGACATACCCAAGAGCCGAAAAACACGCCTATAGCGACTGCTAGAAATGCTAAAACTAACATAGCGTTACCTCTCAAATATTGAACAGATACTTACAACTTACGCCTCGATGTTTGGTTAGTCAATCAAGTGAATAACAAAAGCGATACAAGGTCACAAAATTTATGCCAGAAAAAACTTCACTCTAGGCTGTTTTTTTGTTCAGATTTTTAGCCTTAGAAACTCATCACATTTCGAGCCCTAAACATGAAGCGCATCACACCTAAAGCCTCGCGCTATCTAGCCTGTGGCAATTGACTTAGTTGGCATTAAAACTGCTTAATAGATCATAGCGGCAACTAGCACGTTAAACGCATGTTTTGTTTACATTTAATTTTAGTGGCACTTTTATTACATTTTGCTGTCAGAAAAATTATAGTGAGATGTCAGCCATATTAAGAGTTAAAGACAGCAGAATTTCGACACGAAAATGTGATCAAAATCCTAGCTATACAAACAGAACACAGCTACATTCAAAGAGTTCATGAGGAACTGTATTCACACATGCTCATATGGAAGCAAGATTTTAGTGAGGGAATATCATGAAAAAAATGAGAAAAGCACAATTACATCGTATTCGCATCCAGTACTGGAAAGAAGTCAATAAACAGGTAGCGAAATCGTAAAATTGTAAGTTACAACAACGTATGAGCTGGCTATTTAGCCAGCTTTTGTATTTCTGGGAGCGTATTTAACCGATTGAAAAACAAAACCATCCTTGCTCTTAAGCCACGTCATTTCCATTGTGTAATTGGAAAAGTGGTCTTTACTACCTCTTAGGCGACTTTGTCGCTTGTCGGCACCATACCAGACAGCTCATGTAAAATCGCTAAAGTCGATTTAGCAAAGATATGCTTATCCTTCCAACCCACGAGTTGTACCATTTTCACTTTGCCTGAAACCAAGCATTGGCGAATGATTCGATTCACCATCTGCACATCTAGGTAGTGATCCGTACCAACAAGTGATGGTGGACAAAGCGAAGCAAGATCGATATTTAGGATCACTTGATCACAATGAGACAAGTAACTCGCCAGTTGTTCCTTCATCAAAAAGCGATGACTAAACTGACACTCTGCTTGAGTCATCCAATCACATCCAAGATCTTCAGCATACTCTAGAGTCTTCTCATTTTGACGATGGCTATCAATTCCCATGCAAAATAAGCGTAGTTCGTTAAAGCGAGCCAAAGCAAAATGGTAGGCAGAGCCTAACTCAGGCTCTAGGGTCGGTTTGATTTCAAACTGGTTGCCAATATGAATAATACCTAGCTCTGTCCCTTTTTTATTGATCAATGGCAGTGCATGAAGCACCCCTTCGGTGCAGTTGCTAAATACCACCGGCAAAGTGTGCGAGCCCAAGTAGCGGCTTAAGTTCAACTGATAGCGGCCTATCATTTGTTCTGACAGCATATAATGACCGCCATTTAACCAACGATAGTTTTTCTGTTCCGCCAACCAATCGAACACATCTTGCAGACTTTGATCGGCCATTTCAAATTCAACGGCTTTCATCGGTTTGATTGATTGAGAAACACTCATCAACACCATCGAGAAAGAAGAAACACCAGTAACACTGTGAGTTTTGTTGCGTCGAAATAGGCCGAACATATGCATTACCTTTCTGGGGGCAAAGCCCTTGCTGCTTGAAGAACGTGAAGAATGATCCTTTGTTGATTTTGTTGAACTCGATGCGCAGGTGCCATTACGGAAATTGCGCCGACTAACTTAGAGCCTTTCATCACAGGAGCACTAATCCCTGATACACCGGGATCAATCTCCGAAGTACTGAATGCATAACCTTGGGCACGAATCGCATCCAAATCATGCTGCCACTCGTTAATACGGTGAGCTTCCCCAAAGTAGCGTAAGATCTTTTCACGTCGCTGTGCTGGCATAAACGCCAACATCACCTTCGATGAAGCACCACGCAGCAGTGGCTGACTCTGCCCTTGGACATAGCTACAACGTAGAGCTTGCATACTTTCTTTGCGACTAACACACAAAGCACGATAACCCACTGGCACCATATAGGCAGCCATTTCACCGGTCTGTTTTTGAAGGCGGTTGAGAACGGCATCAACCGCGTCCAAGTCGTGTTGGCTGGTTTCGTAACTGCGCATTAATAGCAATGCAGCCGGACCAATGATCAAGGTTTTGTCACTTGGACTTTCCTCAATCAAGTTCCACTCTTTGAGTAATTTAAGATGACGGTAAAGACTGCTTATCGGCGTCCCTAACATATCACTCAGTGTCTTCGCTGTTACAGGCTCATCATTTACTGCGACCTGCATCAGCAGTTGCAGCAGTTTTTCGTTGACCTGTCCGGAATTTTGCTTCATCGAGTTCACACTTATGTTTTAACGTTTTGGGTTGGATTGACCAAATTGTATTCCTAGAATATGAGAATTTATAAACACAGAGAACCTCACATTCTCACAGTGTGATAATGAAGCCCTTTTTATTACCTGGCAATAAACGTTTAGGTAAACGGTTACCTATCCCACACTTTATTTTTAGTTCAGTGGTGTGAACTGCTTAGGTTCGATGAGGTATAGAGGAAAGCGGAGTGCGCCCGACACACCGATGATGTGCGACGACTAATTCTCAACCATTCTTGTTTAGCGAGAAACCCAGCCATTCTTACTTAGTGATAATGTTACCAATACTCAGATGCAACACTTTATCCCCCAGCTAAGGCAGTACTCTTACTTTGAGTATTGCCCGATCCCACTCAAAATAAGTTGGAAACCAAACACTGATACAACGTGATCGAGTATCAATAACGGATGCTTCTCTTTCTCTATAGATTGAGTCAGTAAAAGTGCTTCCTTACTCAATTGATGAGTCGATGGCTACAGTGGAGTAAGTCGCAGATTCTACTACCAAATCAGGTAGTGCATTTAAAAACAGATATTGTTGGATAGGCGCACTTAACAAAAAGCGAATCAAGATGAGGGCGAATATATCAACGCAATAGCGTTGAAAAACGGCAAGAGATTGATTTTTTAGAATTAGAGTTTGCCAATTAGAGTTGCCTGGCAAAGTCATGATGCGAGGAAAGCAAAGTGGATAACGTTGGAATAGTAATAAGTCTATGGGATAAGTTCAGTGCTGGAGACTATGAAGGCTCTAAATTCTTATTCAGCAAACAGTTAGAAGTGATATGGCCAACAAGTCGAGAATATTATGAAAGTGTGGATCAGTTCATTGCTGTAAACGAGGCCTTTGGTAAAAACTGGATGTTTGAAGTAAAGCATGTAGAAAGCACTGATTCGGATAAAGTCATTAGCATTGTTTACGTTACAAGCCCTTCTTGCCCGAACAGTTTCTATGCGACAAGCATTTTCACATTTACATCGAGTCAAATTAGCCGAATGGAAACCTACTGGGCATTTGAAGATGTTCAGCCCGAATGGCGGAAGGAACTGAGTAAAGTATATTAACCGCTAAGCTTATCGCAGCGATGGTGAGGTGTTACTTCGCTCCTTTGATGGTTGGGTATGAAGCCATCAGAGTCTATGTCTAAAGCTTACAAATCGTCTTCTAACATCTCCTCATCTATCATTGAGGAACATTGAATTTCATACTGATTGTAGGAGAAGGTCGCGGCGCCATGCACTCGCTTCGTCGTAACCTTATCATCACCAAACTGAACGATAACTCGCGTATAAACCTTTTTAGTCGCTTGAATGGTATTTTCGACCAGCAGTCTCTCAAACTCTTCAGAATGTAAATCTCTGGCGGTTTTGATACGCTCTAAGTTCGCACTGGCTGCGACCTTACTCGACTCAATTTGCGCCTCTTCTTCTTCGCTGCGTTCAGCTTTAGGCCGTTTCTTAAACTCAAGTTCCTTACGTACGACATCCATGGTCGCTTCTTGGGCAAGTTGATAATGCTCGCGAAACTTATTTTGCCGCTCTTTGTGCATTTTATAGCGCGCAAAACCATGAACATAGGTGGCGGTGTCACCTTCAACACCTAAGTTGACGCACACCACTTTGCCACCAACCTTTGTTTCACCGCCACTTAGCGTGCCTTGACTACCATTTTTATTCGTCACAAAGAGGTTGTTGCCACAGCGGATCTCGTTGTTCATACAGTGAATCGCCAGTTCAATATCGTGGCCAGCCTGAAGCTCTGCAAACTGAGCGTAGTTGGCTTTGATAGACCCACCAGCCTTGATGATGCATGACTTTTTCTGATTATCTGAAACGTTGTGCCCTATTATGCCCTTTGCAATGGTGACATCACCTTGGGCTTGAATATTTGCCGACTCAACAAAACCACCAATGGTAATGTTTCCCGTGGCACGCACCTTCATATCGGACTCAACGTTGCCCTTTACCAACAAGTTACCTTTGAACTTAACGTGCCCAGTAGCCACTCCGATGGTATCGAGCACCAGCACATCGTCGACATCCACACTGCATTCTTGCAGGATCGGCATGCCGGTTACCGTCGCAACCAACAGATCAGGATCACTGTCAGAAATATGCGATCCTTTCCCCTCTTTAAGTGGCAGATCTTTACCATCAACCGCAGGGATCGTTTTGCCTTGAACCGTAAGACCCGGTTTGCCTAAAGAAGGGGGAACTCGCCGCATTAAGGGTTGACCTTTAGTCACACTCACCGTCTCACCTAGGTTAAGCATATCCACCTTGCCTGTTTCATCTTCAACAGGCGCAAGTACTTGCTTGGTCACATCTTTCACTAGTGGGACAAACTGTGTGTCCTTGCCATCAACAGGCTTTGTTCCTGTTGCAACTGGCTGAGAATACTGTTTACCCGGTTTTAGTTGGCGACTGACAACAAGTACCTTTTTCAATGCGAGTTTATTGATACCCTTGGTTACTGATCCACTGGCAAGCGCTTGGACAACCTGAGGGCCACTCAAAGGTTTGCCTCCATAAGCACCTGTCACAACCATGCTCGCGAGCATATCGTCTTCCGAGACCAGCAGATCGACGGTCGCATCTAGCTTTTGAGCAATAACAATTCCATGGAAAGATTCTGATTTGCCTTCTTTGGCGAGAGTAAGAAAACGAAGGACTTCTTCTTCGTAAATAAAAAATGCGTCAGCATTAAGCGGAACCATTGCCTCTTCAAGACCAGAAAAGTCCATATCACGCGGTAGCGTAAGATCATTCGGTAGCTTTGCGATGACTTGTTTTTTATCATCAGACAGAACAAGCAGCTCTTTCCACATGCTTCACTCAACTTAACAGTAACCTTGTAAACAGTGTATATAAGTTGACGTAATATAAGTATGAAATTGCTAACATTTTCCAGCATAGGTCGACATTTTTAACCGACCTTACGTAACAAAATGTGTCTCACATATGAGAAATTTATACATTTCACCCCGATAATATGGAATAAACATCACTCTAATTATCTGATTTTTTTAGCAATAAATTAAGATGCTCGAAGCTTACGTCACTGACAAAACGATCTTGCCAACATGATGCTTCTGCTCGAACATAATTTGGGCTTGGTTGATCGCTTTTAAATCGAAAATTTGTGCCACTATCGGCTGAATCTTCCCAGATTCAATCACCTTAACTAAGTTGCCAAATACTTGTGGTTCTAACACCGTACAACCAAAAAAGCTTAAATCTTTTAGATAGAGGGTTCGCACATCTAACTCTACCATCGCCCCACCAATCGCGCCTGATACAGCATAGCGCCCTTTCGGCTTAAGCACTTTAAGCAGCTCTGGCCACTGTTTTCCAGCGACAAGATCAATCACCACTTCGACACTGTTTTGCCCCAGAACACTGACAAGATCATCATTCCTTGTGACCGTTTGATCAGCCCCAAGATCGAGTAACTGCTGCGTTTTTTCTGCACTGGTTATTGCGATAACACGTGCTCCTCGAGCCTTCGCCAGTTGCACCGCGGCAGATCCTACGCCCCCAGAAGCACCAGTAATCAGTACCGTATCTTGATCGGTCACATTCGCCCGAGTCAGCATGTTTTCCGCGGTGGAATAGGAACATGGGAATGTAGCAAGCTCAACTGAAGTAAGAGCACTTTCGACCGGATACGCATGTTTCGCCGATACCGTCGTATATTGGGCAAATCCGCCATTGCACTCCGAACCAAAATACCAAGGCGAGTCAAGTTGCTGACCATTCACCTCTTGCAGACTTGGCTCAATCAAAACGCGTTCACCAACTCGTGCAACATCGACACACTTGCCCACTGCCACAATGACACCGCATACGTCTGCACCTTGAATCAGTGGCAAAGGCAATGCATTACCAGACCAACTAGCATCCGCACTATCATTATCACCTTTTGAGTACCATGCAGTGCGAGTATTAATATCGGTATTGTTCACCCCCGCAGCCAATACTTGCACGAGGACTTCAAACTCTCGTGGTTTTGGCACCGCGATATCCTCGCGATAGCGCAACATCTCAGGACCGCCGTGGCCGATAAGCTCAACGCCTCTCATTGTGTTGGGAATGGTCATTGTGGTGCATCTCCTTCTAATAACGTGGTAGCTAATTGTTTTGCTGTCACCACAGATTGCTCGCCCAAAACCGTCCATGAGTTTGATATCCCCTCATGAATTAATAGCAAGCTAGTGGCAAATTGTGGTTGTTGGCTTTTTTCGCCGAGCAATGCCATAACATTGAGTTTGTGTCGGGAGACGGCTTCCCTAATCTCTTGATTCTCGGGAAAAGCGGCGACAGCGTTACTCGACATACAACCATTCGGGGCAAAATCTCGCATCCAAATACCCAGCTTATCGAACACCGCGAGAATGCTGGATGTCCCTACCTCTTGGTTGTCTTCAAGTAGAAACTCAATATAGCGCTGATGGCGATGTTCCAATGCTGCCGCGATCATTTGCTCTTTCGACGCATAATATTTGTACAAGGTTCTCAAACTGACATGACAAGCATCCTTTAACTGAGCAACACTTGGCTCAGCAAAGCCATACCGACTAAACGCTTTTTCGAGATCCGCTGCTATCTGTTGTTTAAGCATGGTTATAAAACCTAGGTAGAACGTTTATTTTACCTTTAAGGTAGAGCGTTTGTTCTACCCTGTCAATGAGAAGTACAAGAAACCGCCAAACAAGCGAGGCTACCTAATGATGGAGTCGGATATAAATCGCTTATTTTCAATCAGATATTCGATGTCACTTAAATACGCTAAATGATGTCCATCTTGGAGGTTTTCAATAAGCTGCCTGTTGTCCTGCTCCGCTTGTTGATGCATAAAAGTAACCAGTGCCTGTAATCGTTGAACCATATTGTCAACCAACTGGCCACGGTCTAGCGACGAAACACCGTAGATATCACAAAACAGACGCGCTCGATAAGTTTGTTGTTCGAGGGAACCAAGGCGATCATTCACATCGGTTTTAAATGGTGCAAAGCAGTATATGGCATAGGCAATATCCCAAATCCTTGGGCCGGGATGGACAGTATCGAAATCGAAAATACCGCGCACGCTATCGCCATTTAAGGCAAGGTTATAGGGAGCATAATCCCCATGACATATCACCTGTTGTGGCTCTCTTGATGGCAACATCCACACCAATTTATCACTCACATGTTGTTGTAAAAAATCACTGGAGGCATCATGGAACTCACGCAGCAACTGAGCGGCAGAGATCAATGCTTGCTCAGTGGCGATTGCGCCTTGCAGGGGGTAGTCATAACAGTCGCCAGCGACAAAACTCAATACCTCGCATTTCTCTTCAATCGCCACCAAAGCTGGGCATTGATGAAACCCCTTTTGATGAAGATGAGATAAGAGCAAGTGCACTGAAGCAGACCATTTATTTAATGGTCTTACGACACACCCATTGCGCTTGGAAATCACGCCACCACGACCTAAAATTTCGTCAGACACTTTATCCCCTTTCAACCTTAACTGCTCAGATGATGAAACATGATACCTTGGTGGCAGAGAGGAAGATTGAGCTCGATGTGAACCCATTGAGCTGACTCGTAAATATTCAATTTACATTGTAAACATCAGTCGATAATTTAACGTAGAACGATAACTACACCCATGAAGAAAGGATTAATTCGATGCGTACACAGCATAAAGTATGGGCCTATCAGCCTGAGCACTATGACGTTTCGCTAGCTGAGCAAAGCGTACCGAGTCTAGAACCAAATCAAGTATTGGTCGCCAATAAAGCCATTGGCATTAATCCTGTGGATTGGAAATTTATCCAAGCTAATCCTCTCACATGGCAAGAAGGTCATATTGCTGGTGTCGATGGGGCTGGTGTAATCGTTGATGTAGGCGAAGATGTCGACCAAGCTTGGATAGGTACCCCCGTTGCTTACCATGCTGCACTCGCCCGACATGGTAGCTTTGCTGAGCACACCCCTGTTTATCTTAATCGCTTAATGAAGCTACCAAAAACAATGGCATTCAGTTTGGCGGCAGCCCTACCTTGTCCAATACTAACTGCCTGGCAAGCGGTGGAGAAAATCCCTGTAAAACCCACGCGAAATGTATTGATTTCTGGACTTGGAGCCGTCACCAAGCTAGTCACACAATTATTGGTGCAACGTGGTTTTGTCGTGGATGTGATCTCCAAAAGTTGTTCGGCTGAACTGGCTGAGAAGCTCGGTATTAGAAAAGTCTATCGTCAGCTAAATGACGTCGACCAGCACTACTTTGCTGCATACGATGCGGTTGGACCAGACAATGCCGCTGAGTTAGTGCCTTACATCAAAGCCAACGGTCATGTGGTCTGTATTCAAGGTAGAGTCGAAACGCCTATCGACGCGCCTTTTACCAAAACCATCTCTTATCATGAAATTGCACTTGGGGCGCTGCACAGCTTCGGCGATGAGCAAGATTGGCTTGAGTTAATGAATGATGGTGAAGTTTTATTCAATCACGTTATCGAACATAAACTCGTGGTAGAGTCACCCACAGAGTTTCACTTTGACGACATGCGTACAGCTCTAAAGCATAGCGAGACCAGCAAGCAGAAATCAGTGGTTGTGGTTTAAAAGCCATAAGTTGCAAACTAAAAAGCGGCAATCATTCGAGTGCCGCTTTGTCATTAATAGCCAATTTTCCAGTTACGCGGGCAGCTTTCGAATCACGATTGCAGTACCCATTCCACCACCAATACAGAGAGAAGCTAAACCATACTCAAGTTGACGCTTGTCCATCTCATAAATCAAGGTCGTCAAAATACGCCCTCCAGATGCACCAAGTGGGTGACCCAACGCAATCGCTCCACCGTTAACGTTAGTTTTATCGTCAAACCACGTCATAGGAAGCTGGTATTTGTCACTCAATCCGTGCATCACACCAAGCGCTTGTGCGGCAAATGCCTCGTTTAACTCCAGTAGCTGCATATCCGCCAGTGTCATCTGAGCGCGATCCAGTGCTTGCTCTATCGCCGGAACGGGCCCTAATCCCATGTAAGCAGGATCAAGACCCCCCTGACCATAGCTGACAATTTCCGCGAGTGGTTTAAGCTGATGAGTCGCTACCGCATCAGCAGACGCTAAAATAAATGCAACACCACCATCATTGATGCCTGAAGCATTACCAGCCGTTACACTGCCTTCTTTTCTAAAAGCGGGTTTAAGCTTGGCTAAACTCTCTAGTGATGCGTCATGTCTTGGGTATTCATCTTGAGCAAAACTCACTTTCTCGCGACGCTGCAATACTTCAATCGGAGCAATTTCATCGGTGAACTTGCCTTGATTGATCGCGGCAACCGCGCGCTGCTGGCTGCGTAATGCAAACGCATCTTGAGTTTGGCGATCAATTTGATATTTCTCTGCAACGTTCTCAGCCGTCATACCCATGTGGTATTGGTTGAATGCATCGGTTAAGCCATCATTAATCATGGTATCCACCAGTTGTTGGTGGCCCATTTTGCTGCCAAATCGGTTTTTTGCATCCAAAACATAAGGTGCACACGACATGTTTTCCATGCCCGCAGCAACAATAAGATCAGCATCACCTGCTTTAATTTTACTGGCCGCTTCCATCACCGTTTTCATGCCACTACCACAAATCATATTAAGCGTAAAAGCGGGAACAGAATCAGGTACTCCAGCAAGTTTGGCAGCTTGTCTACCTGGCCCCATACCTTGCCCAGCACTTAGCACGTTACCAACAATCACTTCATCGAGTAAATTAGGGGCGATATTGGCCTGCGCTAACGCGGCAGCAATCGCATGCCCGCCCAGTTCAGCCGCAGGCGTAGAAGCGAGGCTGCCACCAAAACTGCCGAGCGCAGTGCGCTTAGCCGCAACGATATAGACTTTTCTCATCTTACTGCCTCCGTTTAAATGACTAAGCCGCCATCGATTTTAAGTGTTTGTCCTGTGATAAAGCTGGCATTGTCACTGGCTAAGAATGCAACACCATTGGCAATATCTTCTGGCTTACCCATACGACCTAATGGTGTTTTTGATTTCATGTAATCGAGGACTTTCTCAGGTAAGTCAACAGTCATCGGAGTCTCAATAAAGCCAGGAGCCACGCAATTGGCACGCACTTGTGCGCCCTTACGAGAAAACTCTTTTGCCCATCCTTTCGTCATTGAGATTACGCCACCTTTGGTCGCGCCATAGTTACTTTGACCAACATTACCATCGGTACCAACTACTGAAGACATGGTAATGATCGAACCAACACCATTTTCGATCATCAGAGGTGCCACCGCCTGTGTCATATTAAACACCCCTTTCAAGTTCACGTTGATCACCATATCCCAGTCATCTTCGCTCATACGATCAAGCAAGTTGTCACGGGTGATCCCTGCATTATTGACCAACACATCGACCTTGCCATGCTGCGCTTGGATCTCTTCAACCAAGGCTTGAATCGCAGCGCGATCGCAAACATTAAGTTGCTTCACTTGCACATTGGCATATTCCGCTTGCAGTTCCTGAGCGACTTGCGTGTTCATGTCACACGCGTAAACCATAGCCGCATTTTGCTTGGCGAATGTTTCAACGATACAGCGACCAATTCCTTGAGCGCCGCCAGTTACGATACAGATTTTATTGGTAAGCATAGTTTCACCTTATTTCGAAAGGATGCGAGGCTATGTCTTGGCATAGTATTATTCGCAGTGGGTGAATTTATTCTATGGAGTGAAATACCATTTGTTGACTAATTCCAATTCAAAACACTATTGCAAATAAGGGATAATCAAATATTGAAAATGGGGTTGAACTTTGCTCGTCATGATTTGCACAATGAGTACACCGCTAGAAATTTGAACTCGCTTGCTAAACTTCAACAAGGTTATTTTTTCTTGCTACCAGCTAGGCTATAAATTTTATTGCGCTGTAAATGCAATAATTAGGGTCTTAACTATGCTCGATAAAATCGTCTACTTTCTTCACGTGGTCCGCACAGGGTCATTTAGCCTTGCCGCCAAGCAATATGGTATTTCAGCGTCAGCAGGTAGCCGCTGGATAATCGAACTTGAAGAGAGCATGGGGATAAGTTTGCTTAAACGTTCAACCAGAAAGGTGGTACCCACGCAAGCGGGTTTGCGCCTGTATGAGCGGTTTGATCGCATTAATGGTGAAATAGATGAAATTTTCACTGAGATTCAAAACCTGGGCAACGATGACCGTGGCGTGATCCGCATCGCTTCAACGCCACTGTTTGCAAAATATTTTCTCGGCACAATCGTCGGCGAGTACTTACAGCAGCACCCCCATGTCACTTTTAGAATATTGGAAACCGCCTTTGATATGGACCATATCGATGAGATCGATTTTGCTATCCGAGCAAGTGCGATATACCAAGGCTTTCAAGAGAAAGATAGCCTGTTGGTAAAACGCTCACTGCTGAAATATCCGCTGATGGCTTGCTGCTCCCCCGAATACATTGCGAAATATGGCGAACCAGAACTGCCAGAAGATTTAAGGCGCCACAACTGTCTGTATGCTTCGACCTTAGTGGGCGGCAACAAATGGGTTTTCGAACGCGATGGTGAAATGACTACGGTCGATATTGCCCAAACAGTTGAGGTGGAAGATAGCCAATTTATCAAAACCGTGGCAATGAATGGCGGAGGAATCGGTTATTTACCGGTACGTTTGATAGAAGAGGAGCTAAAGCAAGAGAGTTTAGTGCCCATTTTGCGCGAATACACCAACAGTGAGTTTGAATTCAGCCTCTACTACCGCCCAAGACGACAAATGCCGGTGCGGTGTGTCAATTTTAAAGACTACCTAATCAAACGAGTGAGAGAAATCTCCGAGACAGAATAAGCCACTTCAATAAGAGCAACTTAAGTTGCTCTTATTTTTTTATTGATCACTCGATTAAACTTGAAAATAGATTCCTGTTTCACGTCGCTGTTTTCCTTGAACCCGAACCCGTGCCCCTTCTCTGAATCCTGCACCTTGAAGTCACTCGAATATATTATCCCTTTTACGCAATTATCTTTCCTTTTATTGTCTATTTTTTCATTAATCAGAAGCCAATACACTTTTTCTATCAGCTAAACAGCATGTGCTGAAAGCAATATATTTTTCCAAAAGGAAAACTGATAATGAAAATAAAAGTGTTAACAGCCCTACAAGCTTCAAATCTAATTAATGATGGTGATAGAGTCATCCTTGGCGGTTTTATTGGCGCAGTTGTTCCTGAAGCGATCGAAAAAGCCGTTGGAGAACGCTATTTAACGACCGGTCATCCCAATAACCTCGAGCTTTATTTTACTGCAGGCCAAGGCGATGGTACCGACAAAGCAACCAATCACCTCTCCCACCCTGGTATGGTAAAAATGGCGTGTGGTGGTCATTGGGGGTTAATCCCAAGGTTACAGCAGCTAGCCAATCAAGAGCAGATCCAAGGGTACAACTTTCCACAAGGTGTCATCGCTCAACTATTACGCGACTCAGCAGCAGGCAAACCCGGCACTATCTCCCACGTGGGTTTAGGCACCTTTGTTGATCCTCGGCTAGGTGGCGGCAAGATCAACCAAGTGACCGAAGAAGATCGCGTCTCTGTTATGAATATCGACGGTGAAGAGTTTCTGTTCTACAAACGGATCAATCCCAATGTCGCGCTATTGCGTGGTACGACTGCGGATGAGAATGGCAACATTACCATGGAAGATGAGTGCCTGTTCCTCGAAAACCTTGCCGCTGCCCAGTTAGTCACCAATCTAGGCGGCCAAGTCATCGTACAAGTGAAGCAAATCGTTAAAGCTGGCGAATTAGACCCGCAGCAGGTTCGTATTCCTGGCATCTTTGTTAACGCCGTGGTGATTGCCGAGCCAGAACAGCACATGCAGACTTTTGCCGAAGCGATGAACCCTGCTTATTGCGGTCGTGGACAAGCAACCGAGAAGACAACAAACACTCGGCCTTTAGATGCTAAAAAGATCATTGCGCGTCGCGCGGCAATGGAGCTTAAACAAGGTGCAATTCTAAACTACGGTATTGGCGTACCAGAGGTCATCGCTCAAGTCACTGACGAAGAGGGCATTACCGACCAAATGATCGCAACCGTTGAACCTGGAGCAATTGGGGGAACACCAGCAGGTGGGTTAAGTTTTGGCGCATCAGCATTCCCAGAAGCCGTCATTACGCAAGATCAAATGTTTGATTTTTATGATGGTGGCGGAATTGACCAAGCGTTCTTAGGGCTAGCTGAGTGCGATCAACACGGTAACTTAAACGTTTCTAAATTTGGCAGCAAAATAGCGGGCTGTGGTGGATTTATCAATATCACCCAAAATGCCAAGCAAGTCTTTTTCTGTGGCACATTCACCGCAGGAAAAATGGAAATCGAAACCGGTCATGGTGAGTTAAAAATAATCAAAGATGGTCACATTCAAAAGCTTATCAACCAAGTACAACAAATTACATTTTCCGCAGACATCGCAAGACGTAATCACAAGCCGGTGCTTTACATCACCGAACGTGCGGTGTTTAAGCTTGGTAATCAAACCCTTGAACTGATTGAAGTAGCTCCTGGCGTGGATATCGAAAAAGACGTACTTAGCCAAATGGCGTTTAAACCTGTCATTAGCCCAGAGCTTAAGTTGATGGATGCGCGCATCTTCTTAGACCAACCAATGGGACTCACCCTCAGCGAAGAAGCGCTAACGAAGCAAGACAAACTCAAATCGCAAAGTGTCGCCGCTTAAACACGCTCTCCCTCTTTCGAGAGGGAGATAGTCTTGCCATAAAAATCGCAGTTTTTATCGCAAAACTATTTCGAAGAGATACATCACTATGAGTTATTCCATCGACCAGCTTGAGCTGGGACAAAGTGCACACTTTGAAAAAACCATTAGCGAATCTGATATCCAAATGTTTTGTGGTATCAGCGGCGATATTAACCCGGTACATGTTAGCCAAATTGCTGGACAAAAGAGTATTTTCGGCAATCGCGTAGCACATGGAATTATGGTGTCAGGCTTAACCTCTGCGGTACTTGGCATGCAACTGCCCGGCCCTGGGACAATTTACTTAGGGCAAGAACTGAAATTTACCGCTCCGGTATACATCGGCGATACCATTCGCGCCGAAGTTGAAATTATTGAAATCAATCGCGAGAAAAATATCGTCAAACTGGCCACTCGCAGCATTAATCAGAATAACAAAATCGTTATTGAGGGCATGGCAACCGTTATGCCGCCAAAGCATTAAAATTTGAGGATCTATTATGATTATTAAACCTATCATTCAAGGTGTTGTTGCCCGCTCTGCGCATCCAACAGGTTGCCACCAAGCAGTACTGAACCAAATCGATTACGTTATGCATGCGCCACAAATAACCCAAGGACCAAAAAAAGTATTGGTGCTCGGTGCCTCTTCTGGATTCGGCTTAGCATCACGCATTAGTCTCGCCTTCGGCGGCGCTCAAGCCGACACGATTGGCGTCTCTTTTGAGCGTGGTCCAAGCGATAAAGGGGTTGGAACCGCAGGGTGGTATAACAATATATACTTCCGCCAAGAGGCCGAAAAACAAGGATTGATTGCCAAAAACTTTGTTGGCGATGCCTTCTCTAGCGACATGCGCAACCAAGTTATCGATTACATTAAAAATGAATTTGGTGGTCAGGTTGATTTGGTAGTTTACAGCTTAGCCACAGGCGTAAGACCAAATCCAGAAACCGGTGAACTTTGGCGCTCGGCAATCAAAACCTCAGGAGAGCCAGTTGTCGGACCAACCATCAATATCGAAAAAGACTGCTTAGAGTCTATGGAAGTGGGCACTGCCACCGCAGAAGAGATGGATTCAACGATTAAGGTCATGGGCGGCGAAGATTGGCAAAGTTGGATTGATATGCTGGCAGAGTCGAATGTGCTTGCCCAAGGCTGCAAAACTGTCGCCTATTCGTATGTCGGTCCTGAGGTCACCTACCCAATCTACCACAAAGGCACATTGGGCAGCGCTAAAGCGCATTTGCATCGTACCGCAGATCAACTCAACCAAACGCTTAACCAACTTGGTGGAGAGGCTTATGTGTCGGTATGTAAGGCGTTAGTCACTAAAGCGAGTGTGTTTATTCCTGCATTCTCGCCGTACATTCTCTCGCTATTTAAAGTGATGAAAGAGAAAGGCACTCACGAAGGCTGTATTGAGCAGATGCAGCGCTTATTTGCTCAGCGCCTCTATATGCCAAGCGTTCCTGTCGATGATGCTCGTTTAATTCGCATTGATGACTGGGAGTTGGAGCCAGAAACTCAGCAACAAGTTAAAACTCTGATGGCCCAAATGACTGCCGATAATTTCAGCCAGATTGGCGACTACAATGGCTATAAACTCGATTTTCTCCAACTCAATGGGTTTGGTTTTAGTGAAGTCGATTACGATGCCCCCGTTGACGTCAACAAGCTCGCTTTATTACAACCGTAAGAAGCATATTCCTCGCAAAGATAAAGTCCCCGCCTTAACGCGGGGATTTTTTTATCCATCTGATTTTTCGAAACATTTTCATACTAATCCTAGCAGGATCACACAATTCATTATTGCAAAATAAGGATAATACCCTGTTTTTATTGGGGTATTATTAATCATGGAAAACAAATCTAATATCCCCTACAAGGTACACGTTATGAACAAGAAACATCTTATCGAGATAACGATATTTCTCACCTATGCATTATTCGCCATGTCTTGGGTAGCAGGTTCAATGATGACCACAGACATCATGTCCTACTACAACATCGATGGTATGGCGGCGGCAACTTGGATGACCAACGCAATTACCATTGCCAAAATCATCGGTAACTTAGCTGCAGCTTGGCTGCTGGTAAAAATGGGCCCGAAAAAAGCCTTTGCGGTTGCTTCTCTGCTCATCGTAGCGGGCGCGATTGGCGCATTTGCATCAAACTATCCATTGTATGTCTTTTCCCGCTTGGTAATGGGTTTTGGCGGTGCATTCGCCATCGTTTACTTCAACCCAATTGTGATCAAGTACTTCTCTGCTGAAGAGCGCCCGTTAATCAATGGTATTAACGCCGCAGCTTTTAACATGGGTAACCTGCTTGCACTGCTTTTCACAGGTTCAATGTTGGCAAGTCTGGGCAGTTGGCAAAACGTTATTCTTGCTATTTCTGCCATTAGCTTAGCGATTCTAATCGTTTGGTGGTTTATCAGTGATGATTTCTCACTATCAAGCACCGCAGACAACAAAGAACAAGCGGCTTATACCTTAAAAGATGGAATGAAAGAATCCGTTAACTGGTGGCTACCAATCGCCTACTCCGGTCTATTGTTCTGCTATATCTCAGTTTTCGCACTGTTCCCGCTAGTACCAAGCTTTGCGGCTGAAGCCAAATACCTCTCTTCGATTATGATTGGTGCAGGTATGGTCGGCACAATCGCCGGGATTATCGCGGCTAAGCGTTACCCTCTACGCGTACCTGTGATTCGCTACTGTGGCTTGGCGATGACCGCCTTTGCAGCATTAATGATCACCACCGGCAGTGCGACTATTGCCTACGGCGCTGCATTTATGGCGGGATTCTTTATGTTCGTACCAATGACCTCGCTAGTGACGCTCCCACAAGAGCTACCTAACATGACACCAGGGCGCATTACGGTGATCTTCGGTATGTTCTGGTCAATCTCATACACCATAGAAACAATACTGATGTACTTTGCCGGTGTGATTGCAGATACCACAGGTAACATTGCTTATGCGGCCACCTTTGCGGTCATTTGCTCGTCAACTTTCTTCCTTGCCAGTTTCTTCTTACCAGAAACCGGTAAGAAACCTGAAGTCATCAACGCAACAACTAAAAATGCTTAAGGAGGCGTTATGCGTCAAGTTAGTCCTAAATTAGAAGCGTGGTTAGAAAACTTCAATATTTTAGTCAATCAGTTGGTTGAAGGTGGCTTCAAACCCAATGCAACCAATGCTCGCGAAGGGCTGGCAAACCTCACTAAAGGTCTTGTCACCGATATTCCCGCGGTGGGTTGGATTCAAGATGACGTGGTGAAAGGCGGAGAGTATGCCGTTCCAGTCCGCATCTATCACCCGCAACCAGACCAGGCGCTACCTGTTTTGGTCTATTACCATGGCGGTGGACATATGGCGGGAAGCGTGACTGTCTATGACCCTATTTGCCGTAAACTCGCTCTGGCGACCAACCATATCGTCGTGGCAGTTGAGTATCGCCTTGCGCCTGAATGTCCATATCCGGCTGGCGTCAACGACGCATACGCAGTGGTACAACACCTTTGGAAAGTACTCGATGAACGTCAAGTAAACTATCAACCAACTCTCGCCATCGCGGGGGATTCTGGTGGTGGTGCTTTAGTGGCGACTGTCAGTGCAAAAGCGCAGTTCGATCCGAATGTCTCCATCACTAAACAGGTGATGATTTACCCAAGCCTCGATTACACAATGGACAGTGCTTCGATGGAAGAAAATGCGACTGGCTATCTACTGCAAAAAGGTAAGATTGCATGGTACTTCGACAACTACTTCCAAAATGGCGAAGATCGCAAGCAAGCATCACCACTGTACCAACCGATGACAGCACAGTTACCTGAAACTCTCCTATTTACCGCGGAATTCTGTCCGCTAAGAGACGAAGGTATCGCTTACTGTGAAATGGCCCAAGCCGCTGGCGCAAGCGTCGAGCACTATCACTTCAACGACATGATTCACACCTTCATTAATATGGAAGATCTGGTTAAAGAAGAGTGTCAGTTGACTTACCAAAAAATCAGCGAGTTTTTAAACCGCTAGAGCTTTCTTCTTCGGTGCCCATAGCCCAGCATTTGCAGTTTAAGTGAGCGCTGGGCACCGGAATTACATGGACATAAACAATGAAAACGCACACGTTATATTTAGCGGTAGCGGGGATCTGCACATCTTTTGCAACCCACTCTGCGGTGGTTGAATTAAACGAACAAGCGAAACTTGATTGGGGAGTCGATGCGTATGTCAGAGCCCATGCCATCGACCCTTCCAATGCTGAGTCAGAAAATGGCTATAGTAGCCGATTCCGCCTGACCACTAACTTGATTTTGGAAGATGGTTGGTCCATCAACACTCGTTGGCAAGGTTATTACGATTGGTCCGGTGACCGCCGTCATAGTGGCGGAGCGGGCACAAACTATACCGACGGCAGCAATGCTGATGGCTTATCTATCGACTTAGGCTTTGTTCAATATGCTCAAGATGGTTTACTACTTCGAGCGGGTCGTCAACGAGCTGACTGGGCCTATGGCTTCAATATCCAAAATGATCGCCGAGACCGTTTATTGGCGATGCAGTCATACGGTTATGGAGAAGCTAATAATGTTAGTCTCATCGGTATCTATGACTTACGTTTTGCCGAGGATGAACTCGACTCGTCGATTGACGTTTACGATGACGTTCATATGTACGCATTAGCGGCAGTTGGTAAACACAACGCATTGGATTGGGGCATGCTCTGGGCATACTTTGACGGTGGCGCGCAAAACATTGGTGACGCGAGTCAGAATATTCCACAGCAAGGCTATGGTATTGACTACTTCCACAATATCTCACCATTTTTCACCCTGAGCTTTGACAAACTAGCATTAAAAGGCGCGGCGAATATCATTCTTTCCGACTCAACAGAGAAGAATGGTTACCACACGACATGGGGATCAGATGGTTATGCCGGTTTCCTTGAAGCCAGTTATCAGCTCACCTCTAACGTGCAAATTCAAGCTCAAGGAACAGGGTTTGTCGATGGTGGCTTAGTTGGACGCGGCTTTGATACCTACTCAGGGCTAATCAACAACAGTGACCGAAACAATCCTAGCCCTATCTCTCGACAGTTCTTTGGCGGATTAGGCCACGAGAACAACGATGGCCATATCTATGCCGCACGAGTCAATTGGCAAGTGAATGATAAGTGGCAACTTCAATTTGCTGGTGGGCAGATGAGCATCGACAATGAGTTGGGAAGCCAAAAAGATATTGAAGCGACATTTGCCGACATCAAAGCCCAATATCAATGGAGCAAGTATACCGACTTTAGCTTGCAAACCAGCTGGGCTAATGACGATATTGATGATCTCGCCGCGATGGCACAGATCAATATTCGTTACAAATAGTTCTCTCTACACGCAGAAAGCGGTGAGATATTCTCACCGCTTTTTTATACTTTACACTGTAAACTCGCCTTGATAACACAAAACACACGTGCGGGTATGCGCGTTGCTCGAGTTAACAACCACTTAAATTAACGAAGTCGCACAAAACGGCTTTGCACTAAACAGTCTAACCATCGCTCAGTCGATACATTAGTAAACTTTAGCGGCGCGACAAGATCGCCAAATAATGGCACACCACCGCCAAGCAAAACTGGGATGGTTGTAATGATCATCTCATCAATTAGATCCTGCTCAAGAAAACTCTGCACTGTTTTGCCACCATCAATGTATAAGCGCTGATAACCTTTCTGGTTAAGTTCGCTGACCACTTGCGTTAACTCACCCTTGATCAAAAATACTTTGTCCTGATAGTCACTAGGGACGGAAGACAATGTATTACTCAACACAAACACAGGTTTACTGTAAGGCCAATCGCAGTCGAAACTTGCTACCATTTCAAAAGTGTTTCTACCCATAACCAATGCATCAATCTGATCCATAAAGTTAGCGAAACCGAAATCTGAACCCGTTGTATTTGGGTTCGGAGTATCATGTAACCAATCTAACTGGTTATTCTTGTCAGCGATGTAACCATCAATACTGGTTGCTATATAAACAATATTAGACACAAACGTTCTCCGTTCTATCGTGGATCAAGCATTGAGATTCGCGACCATTTTCCCAACAACCTGCTCAAATTGCGCGAGTTGCTCACTCGAAAGATCTTTCGTCATTTTATCATGCAGTTTTGCATCGATACTGGTGATCTTACTCACGATCTCTTGTCCTTTCTCTGTCACCTTTAAACATTGACTGCGCTTATCTTGGGGATTGGGCAATTTTGCTATTAATCCCTTTTCGATCAAAGCATTGAGTAGTCTTGTGACCTGAGCTTTATCTCGTGAAAGAAAACCTGAAATATCAACTGCGCTGCAGTTTGGTTGATGCGTCACTATCTTCAGCACCCGAACATGCATCGGTGCAATATCTAACTCTAGCTGCTCAATTTGCTCATGCAAATTGCGCTTCACACTATGCACTAATTGAAACAATGTATCTAAAGATTTTGTATCCGACATTTTTGTCCCTTAAGAATATAGTTGACATCGTCAACCATTAAATTATAGTTGATATTATCAACTTAATACTCCTATGTTGCAACGCAATATGCGCTCAACCCAGATGAAGTCTGATGGTATTAGCAAATATAACCCTTCACAGATAGAGAGAACAAAGATGATTGATAAAATCCGTAAAGAAAAACATTACCGCGTAACTATAGAAGAAATTTCACCAGTCAATGAACGCGTTCAGCGCCTTGAGTTTGAACACCAAGATAAAGAAGATCTTTTTAATACCGTTGAGAAGATTAAGTTAGGCACTGATCTTGAGCCCCAAACCGCAACCAAAGTCGCTGTTGCACTGCGCTTGATTGGCCCAGTAATGATGGGAAATCGCAAACATCCCCTGTTCAGTGATTTAATGCCACATTTTAAAAGCTTTATGCACAACCTAAAAACAAGTGTGAAAAGCAAAATCCAAGCAACAAACAATGCTTAACAAACCAGACTACTTGGGGGCGATAGCCCCTGATTAGTAACTCTAGCGCAAAATCACTGTTGAGCGCTGTTGCCACTCATTAGAACGAATCGCTAGCACAAGGGTATCCCACCACTGATTTTTGAAGAAGCGATGTTGGTGAAAGCGCCCTTCTTCAACCATACCAAGATATTTACACAACTTAATTGCGGCACGATTTTCACTGATCGTCTCAGCATACATTCTATGCACACCTAATTGGTTAAAACCATAGTCAACCAATAACGAAGCGGCTTCTTGCATCAAACCCGTTCCTTGATATCGACGCGACATACCACATCCAATGGAAGCTTGCAGATCACTCTCTAAGCGTAGACATACCGTACCAATAAAATTGCCGGTTAGTTTATCTTCTATTGCCAATTGGTAAGCGGTCCGTGGTTGCGCTTGTGCTTGCTCAATAAAGAGTTGAGTGAGTTGCCGATATTTCTCAGCTCGACAATCTTCCTCGCTATAAAAACGTTGGTATTTCTCATCTTGAGTTAACTCAACAAACGCGGCTTCATCGCTTAACTGCATATCACGTAATATGACTCTTCGGCTCTCAAGTTTAAACATCGCTAATCCCTAACCTTTGCACACTGTCGAGCAATCTACTCACCTATCTTTACGCATCCACTATGAAGATGAATAACTGAAGTTTCAAATATAAGTCGCAACGGTGAGACGCAAGACATTTCACAGCGTCGAATCGTGTTGTTGGCAAATGGATTGGCGAAGTAGATAGATTTACATTGTAAATCCAGTTACTTCGAAACAGGAAATCGATGGGGCGCTTCAAAGCAGTACGTCGCCGTGACTTTCTTACCTTCATTACTGTATTCAAGCGAGTCACACAGTTCTGTCGCTAAAACAATTCCCCGTCCATAGGACATACCATTCGATGGTTGTTTAGGGTGCGCTCGATAGTCGAAGCCAACGCCATTATGTTCCAGAACCATAACTAAGCAACATGCATCGGGTTGATAGTCAAAGTTGACTTGCAGCCAAGCATCCTCACGCATTTGCTTTAGTTCTTGCTCTCTTTTTTGATAAAACAGAAAAAAGCCCTCGGGCTGTTCTTTGATGGTGCTATCCATACAGAGTAAGCCATGGTCTATAGCATTAGTCACCAACTCAGAGAGAACGGAGCAGACCAAATCAAGATGAGGCCCAGAGAAGATGATTCCAGCGAGGAAGCGCCGTATATCACTCATCAGGTTGACTTGCTTAATCACCTCAGCTGGGAAGCTCAACGTCGACTGAATAGGCAAGCTACTGTATGAGTCCTTGATATCGAGTTTCGTTGTACTCTTATCACTTGAAATTGGAAACTGCATCGAAAGTATCGAGAGATCATCTTCGACGCTCTTGTCCGCAAACTCTTTGATAGATTGATAGAGAGATGGAATGGTCATACAACCGGACTGCAGAACCTTCTCTAAGCGTTCTTGACCGAACCACTCGCCTTGTTGATTAACGGCTTCTATCACCCCATCGGTATAGGCGATGATGCGTTGGTTGGGCTCTAGCGTTAGATGGACGAGGTTTGCCTCAAACTGCTTGTTAGATAATACGCCTAACGGCATATGTTTGGACTCAAGTCTTCGTATTATCTTCCCATCTCGATCAAGAATATAAGCATCAGGTAGTCCCCCACCCCACCAAGAAACTTCAAAACCGCTGGCTCTTACCTCGAAGAAGCTGGCAGCAAGCATCATCCCAGAAGGCAGAAAGCGCTCCAGCACATGGTTAATTTCACCAACAATTTCACCAAGCGACATCCCTTTCACAGCCATAGAGAAGAACGCTCGCGTAGCAGGTATCGCAGAAATCGCGGCAGGTAAACCATGTCCCGTCGCATCCGCTATCATCACGTATACCCCACCATGAGGCCGATTCGCAACGACAATCAAGTCCCCATTAAAAACCGTTGAGGGTGTCGAGATGTAGTCCACACCATAAACATGTTTCACCTGAGTACTCATCTCTTCTTTCAAGTTGGCAAAAATCGATTCTGCAATCGCGTAGTCATAGCGAGTCTGTTCATGAAAAAGACTCAGTTCATCTCGTTGTGCCATCACCTCATTGTGCATGGTCACAATGCGATAGTGTGCCTGAACCTTTGCCAGCAACACACTGCTTTCTACCGGCTTAAGAACGAAGTCATCGCCAAGTGATAAGCAGCGCTCGAATGAATCGTGGTCATCTAACACGGTCAAAAAGATAATCGCGATGTGCTTATCGGGAAACGCTTGTCGAACTTGCTGAGCGGTAGTAAAACCGTTTTGCTCGGGCATCATAACATCAAGCAAGACGATATCTGGTAGGTCTGGCATTTGACGCATTGCATCAACCACACCAACGCCACTGGCGAACGTATCCACCCTTGACGTTACGTGACTCAACATTAGCCGGCACAACTCTCTATTGGTCTCTTGATCGTCGACTATAACTATTCGCATTGAACGTCCTTATTCAATTAGAAACTTCTTATCAAAGCGTGAAATCGCTAAAACTTTTCTTACTTGAGGTAAGGTGTTCGTCAATCGAATTGCGCCGTCTTCATGTTCTAAGTAATTTTGCATGTTGATCAAAATACCTAAGCCAGCACTATCGATGTAGTCAACTTGCCTAAGATCGATCGTAAATTGATATTCGCGTTTATCGGTGTAACACCGTTTAAACTCCTGAATCAAATTAAAGCCGAACGCGCCGCATACATAAACGGTCACGCGCTTTGATTCTAAGTCAACTTCACTTCTAACAGACATGACTCCCCCTCTAAGTGGCCAAGTTAGCCATTCACTCCGTCAGGCTTTCCAAGGTCGCGTTACGACGCCGCAACGCACCTTAATACCGAGGCCGTTGCCATTACGATGAGCTGAAATGCGAAACCTAACCATTAAACTGATTGCGTATTGTTGAGTTTAGAAAGAAATGGCTATTACGCAAATGACAAACAGACTCGCGCGTCAATTGCCTATTTCAGGTAGGAGAGATAAGAAGGGCTCGGCACTAACCAAGCATGAACGACAGCCGATGTCGAAATAGGCTCGGTCACCCGTTAGTGATACATTTATCTATAACACCATTTACAGTGTAAATCAGTGAAACTCACTTCGATTTACACTGTAAAGATAGATTCTGTTTACACTGTAAATTGCTATTCCAACAATGAAAGTAACAGTGAAGCCTGATGTCTTAATTCAGTTTCAATTTGCTTGCGCCCCGCCAAACTGAACTCTTTGCTACATGCTTGCCAACTATGCTGCTGAACTACCTTACGAATGAGCAGCGCAAAAGGCATAGACATCGCATATTGCAAAGTGAACCGTTCCAATACCGCGACCACATTGTCATAACTGGACCCACCCAACGAGTAATGAGTTAACAGCCGTTTTTCAAAATCGTGAACACTCTCTTTGCTAACACCAAGGCGATTGACCAGACAGCAAACCAGTTCAACATCGAGTTGGTGGTACAAATCTTTGAGCTGGTAGACCAACGTCTTGGCAAATAACTGCTCAGCTTCACTCTTCCACTCTAAATCAGTGTGGACCATAATGACTGAATAACAGCCGCTGGCTTGATCTCGTTGGCTACCTAATTTGACAGCTCGATAGCCATTTTGGTACCAAAATCGGTAGAGTTCTGCAGTTACACCAAAACTCGTTGAATAATATCCGTAGTGACCATTCTCAGTTAACTGACGCAGAACCGTCGAGCCAACACCCTGGCCTTGCCAAGCAGGATGAACTGCAATACGCATTACGCGCAAACTAAGTTGCTTTGCTGGTTCAACTGCGGCAAGTTGGGTCGCTAAAGATGACGCGACTAAGTGACCTTTAGGGCGTCGCTTTCCAAGCAACACTTGCTGAGCCAACGCTTCATCCATCCCACCTTCTTCGACACCAACCACGCAGGCAATACACTTTCCTTGTACCAACACAGTAAAGAGCTTCATCGCAGGATCACTAAGCAACAACAATAAATCGTTTGGCGTAGTTTGATAGTGCGCATTAACCAACAAAGCAAAGCACTGCTTCAATAGCTCCGGCGAGGAAAGTAGTACTTGCTGAGAAATAGCGGTTACAACAATGTCGTGTTCTCTGTCATAAGGGCATTCATCCAACTCTGCGTCGAGCAAAAAGGTTCGGTATTGCCAAGCTTCGAGTGGATCGTTCTCACGCCAACGAATCGGTGTGTCCATATGATAGAAGCGTGTTCCAGAGCGTTCTGCCGCCAACCATGACTGAAACTTTAAGCTAAAGCCGCGACCGCAGCCTTCGTACCCATGAATCGTGGTCGAGAATACTGCGCGATGATATTTCTCAACCATACGCTTGAGCATTGGGAGCGGAATCGCAGAGGCTTCATCAACCAAGAGCAAATCGCACTGTAACTCCCCTTCTACAACTTCATCGGGGGCGACAAACTCAATCGAAGAGCTTTGCCACTCCAACTTTAGCTTGCTACGAGTGCATGCCGATAATCGCGTTTCGGCATGATGAAACAATGGTGCAACGTTACCAACCGTCGGCGACGTTACTACAATACGTATTGGTCGAGATTGCATGAGTTCAGCTGAGGCAATGCCAAGTGCTGTGGTTTTTCCGCGCCCGCGATCAGCGGTCAATACCAACGGGCGACGACGACTTCCGGTCACCACTTTCTTAATCAGCTCGATGGCTTGTTGTTGCATTGCAAAAGGCGCGAAGTCAGCTTCGATGTGAGATTGCTCAGGTAATGCAGGCAACGCTTGGTTTTGCTCGATAACAAGCAATTCGTTTAACGCGCCAACTAACCAGCGGGTTGCTAGGTCGTCCTCTAAGCACTCCGCGTGGAAAAATATCGCAATCCCACCCCCTTTCAACGTGCCTAAAATCGCGTTAACACTGTTGGCATCAAATCCATAAGACAAATCAATCAACAGTAGACTACATTCGTAACCAAGCAGTTGCTGACCTTTGTTGATTGCACGCCATTGTTCGACATAAGGCAGTGCTTCACCGCCAAGCTGGAAAATAGAACCCGAACATTGCTGCGCAGCTAACTGGCACAACTGGTGCTGCCAATTGGCTTCTCCTTTCAGTACTACACCAAAACGGTGATGATTGCTCTGAGCAAGATGAAGCAATTGATTAAGGAAGTTTTGATTTGCTGCCATAACTAAAAATCATGATTGACCATGGCGCTAGTATATACTTAACCACGCTGAAGCGGCAGAGATGAAAGCAGATGGCGCTTTGATTTGCGGTTTATACCAATCGTGATTGGTAGTCATAGAAATCAAGGTAATAAAAAAGCCGCTTATGAAAAGCGGCTTCGGTACGACTGGTTAAGTCTATTTCAGTTTCTCTTCTAGAAAACTGAGGATATCTTGCATAGTTTGCTCATCGATCTTCTTGAGATTCAATGCGAGGTTGGCGCCTTTGCGGCTGTAGCTAACACGGCCTTTGATCAAATCAACCTTATTGCTCACCGCTCGTTTGGTCGGGGCAAGTTCTTCAATCCAAGCTTCAATCATCTCAGAAACATCTTTGGTGATTCGAGCAACACCTTGTGCTTCGCTACGTTGCCAAGCAAAACCTTCTTTATCGCGGCACTTTTTCAACAACATGCCTTTGTCAGCGTGGCTAAGCTGGCTAAACTGTTTGTGCAGTTTAACGATTGTCGGACGCCCAAGATCGGCCACATTTGGATAGGCTTGCAAAAGCTCAAGAGGCAAATCAGCCGCTTTTAATGCTCCACTGACCAATGCTTCACTGCATTGGAACATCTTTGCCAGCGCTTTTTGGTCTTCCGCTTCACCGCTTGCTAGCTTAGCTTGCATCTCTTTGCCTTTCTCATAGAGAGACAATGGTTTGTGAGCATTAGCAACGTCAGAAAGGAACTTCGCGTGTTCTGAATTAATGTCTTTCGCCACATAAACCAAAAACGGTTTACCTGCCAAAATACAAGACATACGACGACGGCTACCGTCAAGAACCTCAATCTTTCCATCTTCACGCATGCGACCTACAGCTGGGTATTGCTGGCCGCGCTCACGCAATGTGACTAATACGTCAGACAGTGCATGTTCATTTAAAAATGATTGCTCACGGGCGTTATCGGCAAACACCACGGTCTTACTTTCAACTTGGTCGGCTTCAACGCGAGTCAGCGTAAATTCAACCATCTCTTCACCCGCCACAGACAACTCAATCACATGAGCCTGCTCTTTTGCAGCCTGTTGAGCTTCTTGCGGTGTGGTTGCAATTCGTTTATTCGTCTTGCCGAATAATCTAGCGTTTAAATCTGAAGTTTTAATTGCCATGAGTTAATTTACCCTTGGTTTAGTGAGTTCCAGTGACTGTGTAACACGCGCTCTAGCTCTAGCGCGCTCTTTTGAACCGCGTCCTGTGCGGTCGCTAGGGTTTTCTTACCCCCTTCAAAATCACTGGTTGTTAAATCAAAAACAGTGCTATAAGTGTCGGCACAGGTTTCAAATGCACGGCTACGCGGAATCGTTGCCATCATGACTTGATCCCCTAACAAATAGTTCATTTCAGTCAAAACCGACACTTGTTTCTTATTGTCATCCTCAAACATGGTTGGCATCAGACGAGCAAACTCTAGTCCTTTCCAATCCTCAGGGAACATCTCATAGACCGTTGGTAAATGTTGGAAAAAGTTGACTGTTGAAGCCCAGTCAAGACGCTTAGCCGCACAAGGAATTAATAGTGCATTCGAGGCGTACATCGCATTCCAAACCAGCGGATCGACGTGTGGGCCCGTATCAATCATGATGACGTCAAAATCGTCAGCAATCTTGTCAATCAGCTTTTCTTTTAGCAGTTTAACAATATCGAGTGACTGATCTTGAGACAGATTTTGCCAAGCTTCTGCGTTAAACATCGCATCTTCAGGGAAAG
Organism: Vibrio panuliri; assembly: GCF_009938205.1. Classification (NCBI taxonomy): domain Bacteria; kingdom Pseudomonadati; phylum Pseudomonadota; class Gammaproteobacteria; order Vibrionales; family Vibrionaceae; genus Vibrio; species Vibrio panuliri. The sequence continues at coordinate 1,570,120 of NZ_AP019655.1, forward strand.
CGGACACTGTCTTTAAGTTCGGATATTGGGTTGGCAACAACACGTTCTTATGCAAGAACTCGTTAGTGATCTCTACCCCTTCCGGCACGTTTTCCAACATCACATCAACCGCTGAGTAGATGTTATCGTGATCCGTTAAACTAATTTGTGGGTTGAGGAACAAACGTAATGACCCCTGTGGGTCTAAGTCAATTAAGCAGATGCGGTAACGTTTATCAAGGTTAAGGGCTAAGCACGCCGCCAAATGGACAGCGGTCATCGACTTACCAGTACCACCCTTTTGGTTCTGAACGTTAATGATCCATGGCTTGTTCTCAGCATTCTTTTTACGTTCAAAGAACTTTGGCACACCAGCCGCATCCATCAGCATGTGAGCTTCTTGCAATGAAATCGAGTAATGGTTGGCATTATTCTTGGTAAATTGATGCCCATCAGCTTCCAACTTGCTGATCGCTTCATCTAACTTACGACGAGTTAAACCAGAACGAGTTTCCATCAACGCTTTTGACATTGGTGGGAAATGGTCATCACTTCGTTCTTCTAACACGATCTCAATGCGGTCTGCTTGAACCTGTGCTGTCTGTTCTGCTAGCTGAATGAGATTCTCAATTGTCTGTTCTCTTTTCATCGCCAA